>CANCMG010000035.1 GCA_947378965.1 Alcaligenaceae bacterium
ACTGCGACTCAAGGTATCGACATTGAGCAGGCCTTGAGTTTTCACGTTCAAGGCCTTCTCGAAATGCGGCCAACTCATGTTTTGAATTAAGCCGTCGTGCAACTGTCCTGCTAAAAATAAAATGCCTTTGACAGCTCTTTTTTGATTGGCCTGCTCAAGCCACTGCGCGGTTGCTGAATAATCAAGAACATCGACCTGCGAAACCTCAATCTGTACGCCAGACAGTTTGAGCTGGTTGAGTTTGTCCGAAAGCTCGCTGGCTGGCAGGCTTCGGCCACACAAAGACAAATGGCGAGCGCCTCGATCAATCAGGTTTTTGGTGAGCAAATAGCCTAACCCACCTAAGCCGCCAACAATTAAATAGTGGCCGTCTGCGTCTGGCTGAAAAGATTCAACGGACGAGTGACTCAAGACCTTCAAACGCTGTACCCACCGCTTTTTGCTTCGCAAAGCAATTTGGTTGTCGTGTTGTTCAGCGACCAGCGCTTGCTGTTGCATGTCGATGATGACTTTGCCAGTGTGTTTGGCTTGTTGCATCGTACGAAAAGCAGTCTCGACAGCGTCAGCCGCAAAGGTCTGGTAGGGCAGTGGGGTGAGTTCGCCGGTGGCAAAGCGCTCAAGCAGCTTGTGCAGTAACGCCTGTAGCACGTCACGCTGCTCTCGGTAGAGCACCATCAGATCAATCGGAAAATATTGTATGGCGGTTGAGAATTGCGCGACTTGTTCGGGAGTACGCAAATCGGTGATGCCGATCTCTAGAAAACGCCCGCCTGCTCTTAACAGGCGCAAGCTGGCATCGGTAAACTCACCGCGCAGACTATTGAGCACGGCGTCTAGACCTTCTCCGTGAGTGAGCGTTTGGATGGCTGCTTCAAACTCAGTGGTGCGCGAATCAAAGATGTGCTCGACCCCAAGGTCTTTGAGAATCTGCCACTTTCCCTGACTTGCGGTGGCAAACACCACAGCCCCTGCAGCCTGAGCGATTTGGATAGCGGCTTGACCCACGCCACCGGTGGCAGCGTGAATCAGTACGCGTTCACCGGGTCGCAGTCGCGCCAAACTTTCTAACGCGTAAGCGGCAGTCAAAAAGGTAATCGGGATGGTGGCCGCCGCGCGATCATCAATGGCCGCAGGAAGCGAAACCGTGGTGGCGACGGGCGCGCAGATGAAACGACTTAAACTACCAGGGACCATCGCCAACACGCGCTCGCCGAGCGTAAATGTTGTGACACCGGGGCCGAGTTTGATCACGCGCCCCGCACATTCAACGCCCAGGCCATCACCCATCGCGGGTACACGGTGCAAGGCCAGCAACACATCCTTGAAATTTAACCCCGTGGCGTGCACTTCAATTTCGACTTCACCAGACTGAGGCTCGGCGCGCTCGCAGGCTTGCCAGGCTAAATCTCCTAAACTGCCCGAGGCCGGAATCGTGAGGCGACAGGCTTGCTCAACAGACTGCTGAACGTGTTGACAGATGAATTGACTATTCTCAGACGCGCTAGCGGTTGAATCCAAATCAAGCACTGCACATTTCACGTGGGGGTATTCAAGCGGTATGTTTTTTCCAAAACCTGACAGAATTGACTGCTCAAGATTGAACGGAGCATCACGACCCGCAGCAGAAATCAACTGCGCGTTCGCTGTCAAAATAAATAACTGTTGAGAGATTTGTTCAGAGGAGTTGCCAATCAGCGCCTGCAGCGTATAGAGCAACGGCTCAACCGCGCCTCGCTTGGTGTCTTCCAACGAGCCATCCGACCCCAAGCCCCAGCCGTAAATGATGCTTGCTAAGGCGTTGTCCGGACGACTTAGGGCTTCGGCAAGTTGTAAAAACTGCTCTTTCACTTGCGGATTCAGCGAGAAGGTATCGCTGTCAATCAAGCTGAAAGTCGAGCCTTTTTTGATGACTGTCACCCGATGGCCTGCGGCACGAAGTTGTTGACAGAGCATATTGTCAAACTCTTGATCCGCCGCAAACAACACGATCGCGCGTGAAGAGAGGCCACTAGCGCCTGCTAGCTCTTGGTTTTCCCAATCTTGGCTGTAACACAGTGAGTGACGAGTATCTTGAAGTAATTTTTCAAGACTATCCAGACTCACCTCACGACCTTCGATCCCCAGACATTGGCCGACTAATTGCCCGCGATCGTCAAAGAGATCGATATCGCCAATTGTTTTACCTGAAGAGTTGAGTCGATCTCGCAGCGTTGCAATCGCAAAGAACTGAGTGCCACTGACGTGCTGATTAAGATGAAAAGACTCTACCGCAAAAGGCACAAGCGTTTTTGCCCCGTCAGGGTTGATGAGAGACGCGAACAAACAAAAACACGAGTCTAGAAGCCCCGGATGGAGGATGAAGCCGTCGTGCTTGCCTGCGCGACTATCGATGCTTGTTGGCATTGATAAGGTTGCCAACGCGGTGTGATCGCTCAGGCGGATCTCATTTAGCCATTGATGCGAGTCCCCGAGCTTGATCTGACTCTTTTCAAGCTGTTGGTAGATTTGCTTTTTTGAAATTACGGTTGAAAGCGTTGCCCACGAGTTTTCAAAGCTTAGGCGTGAAAACGCACTCTTTGATTGAGGTGAGCTTGGCTTGAGCTCGATCAAGCCCGAGGCATGCGTCGAGTAGGCTGCTGCATCTAAAGTGTCTAGGCTAATTAGCTTAAATTTTCTGCTCGAAGGGTCAAGCTTTTCTAGAGCGAGTTGAATATTTTTTGAGCCGACTTCAGGAATAACAAGCGGCAATTCAAATAAAACGTTGCGGATGGTCAGGGCGCCAATAGCTTGGCTAGCAGGGCTTGATAAGAGCTGCACACTTTCGATCAGCAGCGAAATATAGCTCGCTGCCGCAAAAATAGTTTTTCCTAGTACCTGATGTTGGTTGAGAAGAGGGAGCGTCTGGCTGCTCAGGCTGCCACTTACGATATCCCAGGTAAGCAAAGGTGATTCTGTGTAGCGAAGCGCAAAGGGCCCCGCATCACCGGCGTGTTGATCTTGGTGTTCACTGGGTCTGTGCGTGATCGCTTGCCAGTGCTTTTTCCTTTGAAAAGGGTAGTTCGGAATAGTCGACCACTTGGCCTGTTTGTTCGCAAAGACGTTTTTCCACTGAATGTCAGCGCCCATAATATACAAGCCTGCCAGCGCACGATACATTTGAAGTTGGTCCGGCACCGACTTTCTTAAGCTGGCAAGCCAAACCGGTGTTCGCGCAGTGTTTTGCTTGGCGAGTCCTAGCAAAATCGGTTCGGGTCCAATTTCGATATAAGCGTCAATCGCTTTGTCTTCGATCGTTTGCATTCCGGTTGCGAATTCAACCGGTCGGCGAATGTGCTCTACCCAATATTGACTGCTAAAGAGCGAATCGTGCGCGTCTTTGCCCGTGAGATTTGAAACGATTGAGTGCTCTGGCTCGTTGTATTGAATGCGTTCGGCTTCTGCCTGAAATTCAGACAAAATATCGTCCATCAAATAAGAATGAAAGGCATGAGACACGGTCAGAATATGGCTATCAATCTTAGCCGCGGCTAAATCTTTGCAAAGACGTACGATTGCGTCCTTGTCTCCGGAGACAAGAATTTGCTTGGGGCTATTGACCGCGGCAATTTCAACCTGCTGTTGATAGCTAGTTAAAAATGGAGTGATCGTTTCTCGAGAGCAAAACAGGGCGGCCATCCCACCACCTGCCGGTAGACTTTGCATCAGAGCGGCGCGTTGACTGATGAGCTTCAGGCCATCTTCTAAGCTAAAGACCCCGGCTGAACACGCTGCAGCGTATTCGCCAACGCTATGCCCCATGACAGTCTGCGGTTTGATGCCCCAAGCTGACCAGAGTTGGCATAACGAGTAGGCAAGGCTAAACAGGGCGGGTTGAGTGGTGCCGGTCTCGTGGATTCTGTCAGAACCTTGTTCAAAAATAATAGACTTAATCGACTGTTGAGTCAGTGCCTGAAAGATGTCATCGCAGCGGTCAAACGCTGTTTTAAATACAATTTCTGTGGCATAAAGATGCGCGCCCATGGTCGCATATTGAGAGCCCTGGCCGGTAAAGAGAAAGGCGATCTTAGGCTGTTGTGTGGCGACATGGCCGAAGTGGACATTTGGGTTGGCTGTGCCCTCGAGATAGGCTTTCAAGCCTTCGACTAAATCTTCTCGCTCTTGACAAACGACAGAGAGGCGATAAGGCCAATGCGTCCGACCAAGGCTGGCCGAAAAACATAGGTCTTTCAGACTAAGATCGTCGGCATTCAATATCTGCAAGTAACGAGTCGCTAAATCCGCCAGGCCGTTAGTATCTTGTGCAGAGAGATTCAGTATCTGGTACTGCTCAGCACCTTGTGCTGAGAGATTCAGTATCTCGTACTGTTCAGCACCTTGTGCCGAGAGATTCAGTCTCTCGTTCTGCTCAGCACCTTGTGCCGAGAGATTCAGTCTCTCGTGTTGCTCAGTACCTTGTGCCTCTATTTGTTTTTTTGCTGTGTATTCAGAAATAATCAAATGAGCGTTGGTGCCACTAAAGCCAAAAGAGCTCAAGCCCGCAACCCTTAGTGCGTCATTTTTTTTCCAGACAACCGCTTCCTTCACCACGCGTAGTGGGATTGAATCCCAAGGGATATGAGGATTTGGAGAGTTGAAGTGAAGATTCTTAGGGATCCGCTCGTGTTCAAGCGAGAGGAGTATTTTGGATAGACCAGCCATTCCAGCGACAGGCTCTAGGTGGCCGATGTTGGTTTTGACTGAGCCCAGAAGCAAATCATGAGTTCGGTTTTTTCCGTACAGGGCGGATAACGCTTCAACCTCAATTGGATCACCGAGTATGGTCCCCGTGCCATGCGTCTCGACATAGTCCACCGCATTGGGGCTTAGGTTGGCATCGGCGAGGGCTTCTTGTATAACGGCTTGTTGCGCCTTGCCATTTGGGGCAGCAAGCCCATTGGTCTTGCCGTCTTGGTTAATGGCGCTGCCTTTGATGATGCCAAGGATTCGATCACCGTCTCGTTCTGCGTCTTCGAGGCGCTTCAAGACGATCATCGCGCAGCCTTCGCCACGCACATAGCCATTGGCGCTCGCGTCAAACGTCTTACAACGGCCATCTGGCGAAATGGCCTGCAATTTAGAAAACCCTATATGCATATAGGGATGCAACATGAGGTTCACCGCCCCAGCAAGAGCTAAGTTGGTTTCTTTATTCTGTAAGCTTTTAACCGCCTGATGAATCGCGACAAGCGACGAAGAACAGGCAGTATCTAAGGCCATGCAAGGGCCTTGAAAGCCAAAGATGTAAGAAATCCGGCCCGCTGCTGTGCTGAACGTTGAGCCGGTAATCGAGTATGCATCGATCGCTTCAGGGCGTGCAGAGTGTCGATGATTTAACGCGTAATCATCACCTGAAATGCCAACATAGACCCCTGTTCTGCTGTATTTCAGTTGTTCAGGCACTTGAAAAGCATTTTCAAGTGCCTCCCAACTGACCTCTAAGAGTAAGCGGTGTTGAGGATCCATCGCCCGAGCTTCATTGGGCGAGATGCCAAAGAATTGGGCATCAAACTGCTCAATATCCTCGTTGAGAAAGCCACCCTGAGCGGTATACATCTTGCCTGGGGTTTTCAGGTCTTTGTCTAAAAAATCGTAAGCTTCCCAACGAGAGGGTGGAGCCTGAACAATCGCATCGACACCTTCAGTGAGCAGATTCCAGAATTGACCTGGCGTATCAGCACCACCTGGAAATCGACAGGCGATACCGATCATCGCAATCGGACTTTTGTGTTTCAGTGCGTCGTTTTCAGCAATTAATTCTTTAATTGACGCGGCAGCCTGGCGTAACGCCTGTTTAAGCTTCGCTTCATTGTCAGACGGCGAATCCGTTGCTTGGGTCGGTGAACGATTCATAAAAGGTCTTCAGTCGAGCGAGACAAAGTTTGATTGATGGCTGATGCCAAAATCGGGCGAGTCAAAGTTTGATTGATGGCTGATGCCAGAAGTTTGACATGAGGCAGTTGCATCATCGTTAAATGATTTCCGGGCACGTACTTTAACGTGGGCGTTTCAACACTAAATTGAGCCCAACCTAACAAAGGATCATTTTTCATCTCGTCTGGCATGCCTTCAAGAAAGCTTTCATGCATATCTTGTGCGCGAATCAGGCTCAGATGCTTGACTTTCAAATTCTGTGGTGCGTAGAGGATCTGAGCTTGAGACTTATACATTTCGACAAGAGATTGCACATCGCGCAAACCGTCCTGCTCATCAATCAAACCATTGTCCTTCATTCGATTGAACAATTGTTCGATTTGCTCATCCCAGGTTAAGGTCTTTAGCTCGTCGGCAATCAGGCCCAGAGGCTTGTTGTACGTTTCGCCGACCGTAGCGGCGATAATCGTCAGCCACTCGGCATCGTCCCAATTTTGAATTCTCGAAAGATCTTTTTCTGACGGAACACCCGTATCAATAATAAACAGATGCCCAAGCTCGTGGCCCGCCTGCTGCAGTTGAAACGCCATTTCGAGCGCTACCCAACTGCCAAACGAATGTCCGCAGAGATAATAAGGGCCTGTTGGTTGCACGCTTTGCATCGCCTCAATGTTTAAGCGAGCAATCTCTTGAATCGAGGTGAACGGCTTTTGAGTCTCTGGCGATACGATGGCTTGCAGGCCAATTAAGGGGCGATCTCCAACTGCGAGTTCGTTGGCCAGCGCTCTTAAATAAATCACAGAGCCCCCGGTGCCTGGAGCACAAAAAAGCGGAGGTTGTGCGCCCTTGGCTTGGATCGATACCAAGATCGAACTCTTATCGCCAGCGATTGGTAGCTCTAGGGCAAGTGCGATTTCTTTGATCGTTGGCTTATCCAGCAGTGTGGTGAGCGGTAATTGCTGTTGAAACTTTTCTTTGATCGCGCTCATTAAACGGATGGCCAGCATGGAGTCGCCACCAAGTTCAAAGAAGTTGTCGTCAACACCGATCGAGGAATAGCCAAGTAAAGATTGCCAGATTTGACCTAGCTTGTGCTCGGTTGGGGTCGCCGCTGCAATAAAGGTGCTGTCGAGGTCAGGGCGCACATGGAGCTCGCCGCTTTCTTCAAGTGTTGACTGAGCGCGCCAATCTTCGCGGATGACCCAGTTTTTAAAGCGAGATTCAAGGTCGCCAGTGGCAACAATGACTCGACCTGAGGGCAGATTTTTTAAGATACATTCGAGCGCTTCGATGGACTCTGCAGGAGACATCGAAAACTCTTGTGTTTTCGAAAAGCTTGTCGACGCATCCGAAAATTTCCAGGCATCCCAATTAATTGAAAGCCAGCGAGTCGCCTCTTGACGTGAGTTTTCTCGCGCGACAAAGTGATCTAAGAAGATATTTGCTGCGCTATAGGCCGCATAACCAAGGCCGCCAAGCACTGCAGAGCTTGATGAGATCAAACAACAGAAATCGACCGGCTGTTGCTCAAAGAGCGCTTTTAAGCCATAGGTACCAAAGACTTTAGTTGCATAGTGCTCGTTGATCACCTCTGGTGTCAGTTCCATAAAGGGCGTGACAAGCGAAGGTGCTCCTGCGGCGTGGAAAACGCCATTCACTTTTCCAAAGCGCGTGACACAGGCTGAGAAGCAATCGGCTAAAGAAGACGGGTTGGCGACGTCACCTGATAGGACGAGAATTTCTGCGCCAGACTTCTCGATATTTAAGATCGTCTGGATGGTTTCGCTAAAGTGCAAGCCCTTTGCGCAGATGTCTTGCCACTGACTGCGTTCAGGAAAAGGTGTTCTGCTCACTAAACAGAGGCGAGCCCGCGCTTTTTCGCCTAAATAGCGTGCAAACGTCAGGCCGACCTTGCCTAAGCCACCCGTAATGACATACACCCCTTGATCGACTAGCGCCGCGGGCAAGCCAGCGGGGTTTTTCAATTGAACGCGCTGATAGCTTGGAACGAGACGTTGATCGCCCCGATAGGCCACCATGGGATCCAACGAGCCGTTTTCAATTTCACTCAACACTTTAGTCACGATTCGGCTCGTGTTGGTATTGGCCAGCGCCAAATCAATACAGTGAATTGTGATTTGCAACACTTCTTGCGGAATCACCAGGCTGGGCCCGATCAACGTTGCTTTACCAGGAGAGCCATGTCCGGTGCCGTAAACGTCATGCAGTCTATCTGCGACAACAGTGATATCAATGGACTGATCGGTAGGGATCAGATTTGCCAAGGCATGGCTGATATTCATCAACGAATAAAAGCCTTGCTCTTGCTGTGTTTCAAAGTTCAGCAATTCGTGGTCAGGCTGCGAAGCAGTGTCTTCGTGAACATCGAGTGACCAGCAATGCACAACCTTGTAAATATTTTTATTGCGTAATTGTTTAATGAGCGCATCGTAGTCGTCGCGTTGTCGAGGCGACACGATAAAAGCCGTATCCGATATTTTTTGAAATCGAGTACCGCTCGTGACCTGCACGACCTCTTGATTGTGCTGACGCAACGTCTGCAGCAGACTTTGGCATAGTGTCGACTGGTTGGCGAAGATCAACCATACACGCTTGTCTTTCGCAAAGTCCTCGATATTCAGCGTCTCGGGGTAAACAGTGGGCCGCCAATGCGGCAGATAAAACCATTCTTCGAGCGGGCGACGTGCTGTTAGGTCATCGCTTTGATTCGTGCTGCCTGGCTTAGGCGCATCAATCCAATGCCGTTTACGCTCAAAGGGGTAAGTGGGTAGCGACATACGCGACAACTGGTCGTGTTCGTAGAAGCGATCCCAAGACACGGGTAAGCCCGAGTTCCAAATTTTGGCAAGGGCATCAAAGACACCTTTGTCTTCAGGCAGACGATCTGTATCGAGCGAGGTGATGATTGCTCTGGGCTGTTGACTGTTCTGACGCCGTTTCACTAAACGACTCAGAATCGATTTAGGCCCAACCTCTAAACAAACCAGGTGACTTTCAGCCAGCAAGGTCGTAGCGCCTGCCGCAAATTGCACTGGAGCACGCAGGTGCTTAACCCAGTAGTCGGCACTCTGTGCCTCGTGGGCCGAGATCCAGGTACCTGTGACGTTTGACACAAACGGAATCACTGGCGCAGATAGCTTATGTTGCTGTACTAACAGTCGAAACTCTTCAAGGATTGGATCTAACATGCTTGAGTGAAAAGCATGCGAAGTCTGTAACGTTGTGCAGGTGATATGTTCTGCGTTGAGTTTGTCAGCAAGTTGCTTGATCGACTGTGTCGGGCCGGCGACAACGACTCCGCTGTCTTCGTTGATACTAGCAATCGAGATATCTGAAAAAGTCGAAAGGTCAAGTTGTGAAGCTGGCTGTGCAATGGCAAGCATTGAGCCTTGCGGCAAGCTCCAGACCAGACGACCACGGTGAGCGATCAGAGTTAAGGCGGTATCTAACTCAAAAACGCCTGATAAGCACGCGGCAACGTACTCGCCAAGACTGTGGCCAAGCATCGCAAAGGGTTTGACGTTCCAATGCATCCACAGTTTTGCCATTGCATATTCAGTGACAAACAGTAAAGGCTGAGTGATCCACGTCTCATTAATCAAACGAAGCAATGTTGGATCGGTAATTTTTTCTTGGGTAAAAAATTCTCTCAGATCAATATTTAACAGTGGTTGCAGTCTAGCGGCACAATAGTCGACGGTGTCGCGAAACAGCGGCTCGGTGTTGTAAAGCGATATTCCCATGCCCACATACTGAGTCCCTTGGCCCGGAAACAAAAATGCCACGCGCGGCGACTCAGAATTTTTAAGCGAAGACAGCTTAAGTTTTTCGCTATCTTGGTTAGCCAGTTGCTCGCGTAACTGCTCAAGCGATTGACAAACAAAGGTCGAACGATACTGAAAGGCCTTACGTCCGACAGCGAGCGTAAACGCTAAGTCAGCAAGGCTAGTGCGCTCGTTGTGCTCAATGAACTCTTTAAGCTGTGCCTCTGTTGCTCTGAGGGCTTGTTGCGATTTGGCGGCTAGCGTGACGATATGCCAGGGACGAGAATAAGACGAGGGTGCTGCAACAGGAGCCTCCTCAACAATCACGTGGGCGTTTGTCCCGCCAATACCAAAGGAGCTAATGGCAGCGCGACGCGGATGCTCATGTTTTGGCCACTCGGTTAATGAGGAGGGAACATAAAAATGGCTATCTGTTAAACCAAGCTTTGGGTTTGCTTCGGTAAAGTGCAGCGTTCTAGGAATCTCTTTGTGCTGTAGCGCTAATACCGTTTTAAGAAGCCCAGCGACACCGGCTGCAGTATTTAAATGACCAATATTTGTTTTAACTGAGCCTAACGCGGCAGGGCGTACTCTTGCGTCGACTGAGGCATAGGCTTGTTTTAACGCGGTGATTTCAATGAGATCACCAAGCGCTGTTCCAGTACCGTGCGTTTCGATGTAATCAATCGTGTCAGCAGACACCTGCGCATGCGCCAGCGCCTGTTGAATCACGCTCGCTTGACCACTCACACTCGGGGCTGTAAAGCCAACCTTGGCAGAGCCATCGTTGTTGACCGCACTGCCTTTAATCACTGCGTGGATCTTGTCGCGATCTTTGAGCGCTTGGCTGAATGGTTTCAGGATCACGACTCCGGCGCCGCTTCCCCAAACTGTGCCGTTGGCTTGGATGTCGAACGCGCGACAATGACCATCTGGTGAGCTGATATTACCTTCTTCGTGCAGATAGCCACCGTGATGAGGCACCTTAATCGCGACACCGCCTGCCAAGGCAAGATCGCATTCGCCCAGCAGCAGACTTTGGCAGGCTTGATGAATCGCGACGAGTGAGGTTGAACAAGCCGTCTGTACCGTGAGACTTGGCCCAGTCAGGTTGAAGGCATACGACACGCGCGTGGCAAGAAAATCTTTGTCATTTGCCAGAATTAACTGAAAAACAGAGGTATCTTGATGCCTTGCAACATAGGGGACAACATTACGAACCAAATAGTCGTTGTGCCCAACGCCTGCAAACACACCAACGGCAGAGTGTTTAGGGTCTGCATAGCCAGCGTTTTCGAGCGCTTGCCAGGCAGTTTCTAAAAATACCCGCTGTTGTGGGTCGATAAATTTGGCTTCAGCAGGCGTGAACGAGAAAAACTCAGCGTCAAAGTCAGTGATATTTGACAACACACCCGTGCCACGGATGTAATTTGGCGAAGCGATCAGTTCAGGTTCTACGCCAGCGTCCTCTAGTTCTGTCTCGCTAAAGAAGCGAATCGATTCTTGGCCTGAGCGTAAATTCTCCCAAAACGTATTGAGATCATCGGCACCAGGCACACGAGCAGCGACTCCAATGATTGCAATGGCATCATGCTCAAGCCTGTTGTGAGTGTTCTTTAAACGCTCGGGTCTCTCTTGCGCACTATTGTTTTGATCTAGCCAATTTGATAAAGATCGAATGGTTGGATATTCAAATAGCTGAATTAACGGGATATCGCGTTCGAACTGCCGCTGCAGCTCTTCATTCACGCGGCTTAATAAAAGAGAGTGTCCACCCAGGTCAAAAAAATTGTCGTCAAGGTGGATCGTTGTTCGTTGCAATACCGAACACCAGACATCAGAAATTAACTTCTCGCTAGGTCGTTGTGGGGCAACGCTCGCTGAGCTTGGCAGAGCAACAGACTCAGGCTCAGGGAGTGCTTTCCGATCAATTTTTTCATTAGGCGTGAGTGGAAAAACCTCCAAAACCAAGATGTGAGCGGGCACCATGTACTCGGGCAGAACGTCTTTCAGAAAGACTCTCAGTTCTTTATCGGAGTGTGCCGCGCTATCTTTGAGCGTGAGGTAGGCCAACAGGCGCGCAGAAGAATCGCTTGTGCTGGTGCGAGCGATGACAACCGCCTCTTTGGTGTTCGAGTGCTGGCGTAGTCGGGCTTCAATCTCACCTAGCTCAATGCGGTAGCCTCGAATCTTGACCTGCTGGTCTATTCGTCCTAAAAATTGTAGTGTCTGATCTTCTGACCACGCAACCAGATCACCTGTTCGATAGAGCCTCGCACCGGGCCGTTGACCAAAGGGGTCGGGTCGATACGAATCAGCGGTTAGGGCGGGGCGCTTTAAATAACCGCGCGCCAAGCCTTCACCACCAATGTAAAGTTCACCGGGCAAATGATTGGCTTGGGGCAAGAGATGGCGATTCAGGACATACAGCTGTGTATTTAGGATGGGATGCCCGACTGGCTCGACTGAGTAGTCAGTTTGTGCGCTAGCAAGCACGCGCCTCACGGCAGACCAAATGGTGGTCTCTGTCGGGCCGTAGAGATTCCAGAGCTGAACACCCGCTTGTGTCAGAGCGGCCGACAAGTCAACAGGTAGGGCTTCACCACCGCAAAAGGCTGCAAACTGCGAAGATGGTTTCCAGCCAGTCTCAAGCATGACTCGCCAAGTCACCGGCGTAGCTTGCATCGTTGTGACGCCGTGCTGTGAGATCGCTTTTTGCAGTGCACGGCCGTCAACCGAGGTTTCACGCGAGGCAATCACAACCCGCCCGCCTGTGATGAGAGGCAAGAATATTTCTAGACCAGCGATATCAAACGAAATTGTGGTGACGGCAAGCAGGGTATCGGCTTGTTCAAAGCCTGGCTCATTTTGCATCGAATGCAAAAAGTTATACAGCGCACGATGCGTGACTTGAACGCCTTTTGGTCTTCCGGTCGAGCCAGAAGTAAAAATCACGTAAGCGGTATTGAGCGAAGACAGCGAGGGCACTGAATGCTCGAGGTCAGCGCGTAGGTTGCTGGTTTGAGCGATCAGCGTATCTAAAATTTGGATGGGCACAGACGTTTGGTTCAACGTCTTTGCCAGGGCGGTCTCAGTGACGATGAGCTTTGGCTTAGCATCTTCCAAGATCCAGGCGATACGATCAGCAGGAAAATTAGGGTCTATCGGTATATAGGCACCTCCGGCCTTCATGATGGCGAGCATCGCCACAATCATTTGTGCCGAACGCTCGACATAGAGGGCAACCAGATCCTCAGTGACAACGCCAGCCGAGCGCAACAGCTGGGCGAATCGAGTCGACCGAACCTCTAACTCGCCATAGCTGATTGAGTCATGAGCAAAGGTGATGGCAATACGATCCGGAGCCTCTTTAGCCCGCTCTGCGATCAAGGAGAGTACATTTGTTTCTGGTAGTAGCTCGTACGCTGTTGTGACTTGTTGAGCAAACAGATGACGTTTCTCGGTAGCATTCAGGATTGAAATTTCACGTATTGAACGCTTTGGGTTTGCAACCATTTGCTCAAGAATGCTGGCATAACGCGTTGCGAACTGAGCAATACGCTCACCTACAAAAAGGTCTTCACTATAATTCCAGTAGGCGACAAGTCGTTGCCCTTCATCCTCGAGACTTAAGCTCAGATCAAATTTTGCAGAATGATTGTCTTGTGCGATGGGTTCTATTTGTAGATTGGCAAAAGAGTTGCTCTGTTGTGTTGAAGTCTGTAAGTCAAAGGCCACTTGATAAAGCGGCGCATGATTGAGGCTTCTAGGTGGATTCAAGACTTCGACAATTTTTTCAAACGGAATTTCTTGATGATTAAAGTCGCTCACACAAGCGGACTTGACCCGCTTCAGAAATTCTTCAACCGTAAGATCGCCTGAAAGATCGAGACGAATCGGAAGAGTATTAATAAATAACCCGATAAGATCTTCAAGCGCGCCATCGTCTCTGTTGGCGACCGGACTGCCAATGACCAGGTCGTCTTGACCTGAGTGTGCGGCCAAAAACACAGCAAACCCGGCTAATAAAGTCATGTACAACGTCGAGTTTGTTGATTGACTAAGCGCCTTTAATCCCTCAGCCAGTTTTGAATCGATTTCGCAGACATGGGTATTGCCCGTATAAGACAAATAGTTTGGCCTTGGATGGTCGGTCGTCAAGGTCAGTCGTTCGGGGCAACCTGCCAAACGGGTCTTCCAATAATCAATAAAGGCTTGAAGATTGGCGCCGTCGAGTTCGTTGGATTGCCACTGTGCGTAATCAGAATACTGAATCGCTAAAGATTCTGGTTTGACAAATGTCTGGTGACAAAATGCCGTGTAAAGGTCTTGTAACTCTTTAAACAACACACCAATTGACCAGCCATCTGCAACGATATGATGTAACAGTATCGTGACTTGAAATTGCTGTTCAGCGGTTTTGATCACAGTTGCTTTGATCAGATCATCGCGGGTCAAGTCGAAGCTAAAGTGCTGAAGGGCCTGTGTAATGCTTTGGGGTGTACGCGTAGGGTCTGTCGTTAAGTCTATCCACTCGCAAGTAAAAGCCTTTGCCTCTTTAATGACAATCGCTGGGCCGTTTGCAGTGCTAACAAAGTTGTAACGAAGAATCTCGTGACGCTGAATAATCTGACTCAGCGCCTGTTCGAAGTATTGTTGTTTGAAGTCACCGCTGATGCCAAAACAAAGTGGCATGTTGTAGGTGGGTGATGCCCCTTCGAGTTCATATAAAAACCAAAGACGTTTTTGACCGAACGACAATGCTAGTGGTAATGAGCGATCGGCTTTCTGAATTTTGCTTGAAGTCGCTGACAGGCCTTTAGCTTGCTTCAAATACTGCAAAATCTCTTGTTTACGTGCAGTGATCGCCGAGCCTAGCTCTTTGGTGATGACGCCCTTAGGTGCACGCACGCTAAGCTGGTCTCCGTCAACAGCCAGCGTCACTTTCAACGCGCGCAATTCGTTCAGAAAAAGATCAAGTGACATCACAGTTTAAATTCTTCTTCGTCATCATTTAAGGGCGATTGCTGCATGTCGTGCTCCTGAGTACTCCAGAGCAAGTTATCAATATGTTGTCCCAATTGCGCGATCGTTGGCTTTTCGAATAAGGTAGAGGCTGGAAAATGAATGTCGTAGTGTTGTTTAATGCGCGTCACCAAGCGCGTTGCCAGCAAAGAATGGCCCCCTAAATGAAAGAAATCGTCCTCGCGGCTGACTTGATCAAGGTTCAGGACTCCAGACATCATTCGTTCTAGTACCTGCTCAGTCTCAGTCGTCGGTGGTTGATAGTCGAGTTGCTGACGTCTGTCAGGCTTGGGTAACGCCTTTTTATCGAGCTTGCCGTTTGGTGTGAGCGGAAACGCTTCAAGAACCACCCACTCGGTGGGCACCATATACGCGGGTAGTTGTGTCTGTAACCAGCTTTCTAACGGTTCGAGCGCCGCCTCTGCGGGCCGCTCGAACGTCACGAACGCGGCCAGGCGCGTATCACTTGCTGAGATTTCAAAGACCTGCACAACGGCTTGTTTGACAGAATCATGCTTTTGAATAACGGCTTCAATTTCGCCGAGTTCAATCCTGAAGCCTCGCAACTTCACTTGTTGATCCAGACGTCCCAGACAAACTAGGTTTTCACTATCGTCGTACTTTGCAAGGTCGCCTGTCGCATACAGTCGTGCGCCCGGCTCAGCGCTATAGCCGTCAGGTACAAATTTTTCAGCAGTCAAGGCAGGGCGATTGAGATAGCCATTGGCCAACCCCTTGCCACCAATGAACAGTTCACCGGCAAGACCATAGGGCAGTAAGTTGCCAAATTTGTCTTGAAGCACAAGCGTGGTGTTGCTCAAGGGTTCGCCAATCGGAATGCTGACCTCATACTCACGATCGGAGCTAAGCTCAAAGCGGGTTGACCATATCGTCGTTTCGGTCGGGCCGTACAGATTCCAGAGCTGTGCGGGAGTGCGTCTTAATTGATTAGCGAGGTCTACCGGAAAAGCCTCGCCGCCGCAAAGAATCTTTCTCAAGTCTTTTCCATCCCAGCCGGCCTCTAACAAGAGACGCCAAGTGATTGGCGTTGCTTGCATCACAGTCGCACCGCTATTTTTCATCACCTTGATTAAGCTAGCACCATCCGAAGCTTGTTCTCGTTCTAGCAGAACAATCGTCGCGCCAGTGATCAGCGGTAAATAGATCTCTAGGCCAGCGATATCAAAAGAAATGGTCGTGACGGCGAGTAAGGAATCTGTCCGATCTAGACCGGGCTTGTCTTTGACAGACAGTAGAAAATTGACAAGATCCGCTTGGGTGATCTGTACGCCTTTCGGATTGCCAGTGGACCCAGACGTATAAATGACGTAGGCGGGATTGAATGGGGATTGCAAGTCAGTCAGATTGTGGCTTGAAAAAGCCTTCAAGCTCTCAAGACTCAGTGGCAATAACTGGCAGGTCTCACTCAACGAGCTTGTGTGACGCGTGTCTTGTGGATCGACGATGAGTACACTGGCTCGGCTGTCCGAAATCATATACGAGACCCGCTCGCTCGGATATTCGGGATCAATCGGCACATAAGCGGCAGCTAGTTTTTGTATACCAAGCAGAGCAACGATTAAAGAGGGTGATCGCTCTAGGCAGACTCCAATTAAGTCACCGGGCTTGACTCCGATGCTTTGAAGTTGTCTTGCAAACTGATTTGCTGCGCCATTAAGCGCCGCATAGCTCAAACTGTCATGCCCTAAAGTGATCGCAATTTTGTCGTGAGCTTGTTGAACTTGTGTCTCAAATAATTCAGGCAGGGTCAGTGCAAGCTCTGGAAGCTGGCGTTGACTGGTCATCATCGCTGCCCTCAGGCGGCGCTGGTCGTACTCTGTGGTCACACTAGCGTGCCAGCGACTGACGCTTGCCTCGGGATGTGAACCGGCAAAGCTCAACAGACGGTGCAAGCTCTCTAAAAGCTGACTCACTGCCTTTTCATCAAAAATAGCCCGATCGTAAGACATCTTGACAGGGACACGGTCGCCGCCTGACGCCGTAATGGTCAGCGGTAAGTTGGTTTGTTCGTGCAACTGAAGCGCATTGAAGGATAAAGCCTGTGCCTGCTCATCGATACTGTCGTCTAACGGATAGTTTTCGAAGACCAAAATGCTGTTGAACAGCGCTGTTCTAGGAGGCAGTTCACTACAGGCCTGTATCGTCACCAGAGGCGTGTATGCATATAAATCACTATCCATCTGCTTGTGCAAAAGCGTCGTCATGAACTGAACGATCGTTTGATTGGGTTGCAGTTTTGCACGTACGGGTAGGGTATTGATAAAGAGACCGACCATCCCTTCGACCCCATCAAGCTCAGGAGGGCGGCCAGACACCGTTGCACCAAACACAATATCGTTAGACTGGCTGTAGATATGTAACAGGGTGGCCCACGCACTTTGCAAGATATTGCTAAGCGTCAAACGATGCCGTTTGGCGATCTCAGCAAGCGCTCGACTCAGATCCTCGCTTAAGAGAAGATTTAATTCAGCAAACTGTGAGGCCGACCCTTGAGTGTCTTGCCGAAGACTTTTTTCGATACCTAAAAAGGTAGGCGCCGAAAAATCTGCCAGATAGTTCAGCCAATATGTTTTTGCAACCTCAAGGTCTTGTTGTTGAAGCCAGGCGATATAGTTGCGGTATGGAGTCGGTAGCCGTAAGCCAGAATCCTCTGGGTTGTGATAATAATGAAGAACCTCTTTCATCAAAATCGGCAAGCACCAGCCATCAGTCAAGATATGATGATGGCTCCAGAGAAATTTCCAGTGCGTCGCAGAGAGCTTGAGCAGATAACAACGCATTAAGGGCGCAGTCTCGAGCGAGTAGTCTAGCAGCCGATCACGCAAGACCAGCTCTTGCCAGGCCTCTTGCTGTTGTATGGCTGAATCCTGCGCCCAGTCTAGCGTTGTCCACTCGAGCGTGACTTGACGCAGTACGACTTGGTGATCCGCTGTGTCACCACCTTCAAATATAAAAACACGCAGGCTAGGGTGGCGCGCTAAAACCCGATCCCAAGCCTTGACGAAGGTGTTGGGTTCAAACTGACCCGACATTTCGCAACTCAACTGGATGATATAGGCGCCCGAGGCGGAGGCAAAGCGGCTATGAAAGGCCATCCCTTCTTGCATCGGTGAGAGCGGGTAGATATCTTCGAGGTTTTCTGCGTGAAGCGAAGTGAGGTCTGCGAAATGTTTCTCGCCGAGTGTTGCAAGTGGGAAGCTATCGCCAATAAACGGCTTGGCCTGACGCTCGGCACAGTGTCGGACGATGTTACGCAATTCGTTTAAATATAAAGCGGCAAAATCTTCAATTGTTTTGGTGGCAAAGACATTTTTGCTGTAGCTAATTTGCAAAATGAACTGGCCCGACGATACTCGCGAATTGATATCGATCAGCGCTTGTCGCTGAGCCGCGCTCCCGACATCTGAGCCGGTGCGACCAGTCGCCTCATCGAGCAGTAGTTGCCCTTGCGCGCCTTGATCAAACTGACCAAGATAATTAAAGCTAAGCGGACTTGGCGCTTGTTGAGTCAGTGCTAGCCTAGTCTGCTCGTTTGAATTGAGATAACGCAGCAAACCATAGGTGAGACCATTTGCCGGAATATTTCGCATACGGTCTTTCATGCGGCGAATCGTTTGGGCAAGGTCTTCGTCTTTTCGGTAGCTCAGCCGTACCGGAAACAACGAGGTAAACCAACCGATCGTCCGTGTCATATCGAGATCGTCAAATAAATCCTCTCGTCCATGCCCTTCAAGTGAAATTTCAAATTCTTGTAAATTCGTCCAACGACCAAGCGCATTGACCAACGCGGTCATGAGAATGTCGTTGATTTGTGTTCGGTAGACTTTCGGAACCTCAGTCAACAAAGACTGTGTCATTTCGGCGTCAAGTGAAGACTCCAAATGGATGGTCGACTCGAAGGTATTGCTTGATGGAACTGCGACAAAGTCAACCGGGAGGCTCGGCACTCGTTGGTTGACTTGCGTTTGCCAGTATGTCAAATCTTTGAGTGCGTGCTGCGAATCGGCGTATTGGCTCAGAGCAGTGGTCCACTGGGCAAACGAGGACGTTTTGGGCTTCAGTTGCAATGGCAGATTCTGACGATGCAGAACAAGCAAAGACTCTAAGTCTTCGAGCAAGATTCGCCACGAGATGCCGTCAATCACGAGATGATGCACAATCAGTAGCAGGCGATTTGCTTGGCCCGTTGGCATTTTAAAAAGAATCGCGCGAATCAGATCGCCAGTTTGTAACGCTAAAGACGTTTGGGCCTGTTGAGCAATATCGCCAATCAAAGCCTCGGCCTGATCAGCTGGGCTCGCTGACAGATCGTGAGACTCTACAATCGTAAATGGACTGTCGTGTTGGATGATGGCCTGAGTGATTTCAGCGTTGTCTGAAGTCACTAAAAATGTAGAGCGTAGTAGGTCGTGATGTTCAACAAGTCGGTGCAGGCTCTGCTCTAGGGCAACGGTTTCGATTTGCTGGCTGACATTCAGGTACACCGACTGGTTAAAGTGCTGTGGACACACAGTAAAGTTTTCAAAAAACCAGTGCTGAATGGGGCCGAGTCCATAAGAGCCCGTCAGTTTGTCTTGAGGCGCAACGATCCGCTGAGTCGCGTTTGCGATGGTGGCCAATTGGGCAACCGTCTGTTGTTGAAACAATTGTTTAACTGAAAGCGTGATGCCGGATTGCTTGAGTCGACTGACGATTTGAATGCTCAGAATTGAATCGCCGCCCAAGTCAAAGAAATTGTCATGGATCCCGACATGATCAATATCCAGCACGTCTTGCCAAATTTGACATAACAGTGCTTCAGTTTCATCGCGAGCCGCAACGTATTGAGTGCTCTCGTCTTGAAAAATCGGTGCTGGCAGTGCGTCGACATCTAATTTGCCGTTCGTTGTGACCGGTAGCGCGTCTAAAAAAGACATTCCTGCGGGCAGCATATATTCAGGCAGAAGGTTTCGCAGAGAATTAAGCACCTCTGCCACACTGCTAATACCCTGCTGCTTCAACGCGAGATACGCATACAGTCGTGGCGAATTCGCCTGCGCCACGATGGTGACACACGCATCTTTAATGTTAGGCAACGACAACAGAGCATTTTCTATTTCTGTCAGCTCGATCCTAAAACCTCGAATTTTGACCTGTTTATCTTTTCGGCCTTGAAACAGCAAAGGTCCGTCTGCAAGGTAGCGCGCAAAATCGCCCGAGCGATACAGCCTTTGCCCCGGTTGCGTCGCAAACGGGTCAGGAATAAATTTTTCGGCGGTCAAAGCGGGTTGATTGAGATAGCCGCGACTGACCTGCGGTCCACCGATCGATAATTCACCACCAAGATGAAGTAACCCAAGGTCTAGAAACTGGTCTAGCAATCTGATGTTGGCTTGACTGACCGGTTTGCCGATAGGAATGTGGTCTTGCTTTTGCTGGCGCGGCACTGTGTACGCAGTACACATAATGGTTGTTTCGGTCGGACCGTACTCGTTAGTGAGTGCGATGTCGGGATATTTTTGATAATGATCTTCGGCAAGTTTGGGTAACAGGCTATCGCCACCCAAGATAATCTGACGCAGAGCTAAAAACTGACTCTGAGTGGCGAGTGTCAGTACCGGGCTGTAGAGGAGTGGTAACAGAACAAGATGTGAAATCTGTGTTTCAGCAATGCGTTGCAGCAGGGCCGTAGGGTCTGCAGCTAAGTCTTTCGGAGCGAGGTGTAAACAACCGCCCTGACAGAGCGTCCAGAAGATGTTTCCTGATGAGATGTCAAAGGCGTAAGGTTGTAAAAGCAATAAGCCAGAGACAGGGTCTGGATAAAAATCGTTTCGAGACTGTAAATAGGCAGCAAGATTCGAGCGTGATACACCGACCCCCTTGGGTGTTCCGGTCGATCCCGAGGTGTAGATGACATAAGCCAGAGACTCTTCGAGGTTTGCCCACGTTGGGTTGCCATCGTAGGTAACCGTGCGCAAAAGATCGTTGAGGTTGAGTGTTTGCACGCTCTTGTGTCGTGCCCCGTCTTCGGTGACAGCGCAAAGCAGGTGTCTAACCTTCGCTTCACTGAGCATGACCTCTTTGCGTTCGAACGGGGTCGCGGGCAAGATAGGAAGATAGGCTGCGCCTGCCTTCAAAATGCCCAACATGCTGATCACCATTTCAGGTGAAGGCTCAACAATCAGGGCGACGACTGAGTCGTGACCGATTCCGAGGCTTCTGAGTTGTCGAGCTAGTTTGTTCGCTTGTCGGTTTAGTGCATCGAAGGTCAGTGCGTGGTTGCTGCCATCGGTTAGCGCAATGGCATCTGGCCGCAGCGCGGCCTCACGCTCGAATAAAGTCTGTGCACAGGGATAGTGCTGCGTGACAAGCGTTGGGTTGAACTCGACTAAGAACTGATGACGTTGCGCCAACGTTAACAAGGGCGTTTGTAGAAGCGTCGAGTAAGGCTTTTCAACCATTCGGCGTAGCAGTTGTGTGAAATGCTCGGCGAGTTCTTCTAGGGTACTCTCTTCGAAAAGATCAATGTTGTATTCAAAGACGCACCGTAAGCGATTTGACTCTTGTTGTATCGCTAAGGTCAGGTCAAACTTAGTGCTTGAGGTTTCGGCCTCGAGCGGCAACATTTTCAGATCGGAGTGATGAATACTTTCTTCGATCGCATTTTGAAGCACAAACATTGTCTGAAAAATAGGCGCATGACTCAAGCTACGCTCAGGATGAATCGCATCGACAATCGATTCAAACGGTGTGTCTTGATTAGCTAGTCCGTCAAGCATCGTCTGGCGTATCTGTGCCAGCAGTTCGACGGTCGTGCTTTGAGGCTTGTGCAATATTCTGATCGGCAGTGTGTTGACGAACAGCCCAATGAGTTCATTCAGCTCAGAACGATTACGATTCGTGACAGGCGTGCCAATCACCAGATCACGCGTGTCGCAGTGCTTAGCCAACAGCGTGGCATAGCAGGCGAATAAGCCCATAAACAGAGTCACGTCATTGGCTGCGCATAACCCCTTTAATTGCTGACTCAAGATATCGTCGATAAAAAACGTCCACGCACGCCCTTGATAGCCTTGTATCGACGGCCTCGGTTTGTCGATTGGTAAATTCAAAAGAGTGGGTGAGCCGTCTAACGTTTTTTTCCAGTAAGCGAGTTGGGTGTTGAGGGCTTCTGGATTGAGCCAGCGCTGTTGCCACGTGGCAAAATCGGCGTATTGAACTTTCAGCGAAGGCAAGTGATCAGGCTGATTGTGAGCGAACGCCTGGTATAGCGCTAACAACTCTCGCTGCAGCACTAACATTGACGCTTCATCTGAAGCGATGTGATGCAAGGTGATCGCTAAGGCCCAGTGATTGCTGCTTAACTCAAGTAAATCGGCACGAATTGAAATATCTTTTGCAAGGTCAAAGGGCTTTGTGTTCTTCTCAATGAGCCATTGTTGAACCTCTGCGTGTTGCTGCGAAGACGCTTCTAGTCGCGTTATCTCAAGCAGCGAGCGAGGTGTATCGACCACAACTGCAGCTGGTGCGCCATCTGTCTGCGTATAAACCGTTCGCAGAACTTCATGTCGCTTAACGATTGTGACCAAAGCGCTGTTGAGCGCCTCTACGTTAACGTTACCGAGCAACTCAAGCGCGGTAGAAATATGATAATTGCTGTTGAGGCCTTCAAGCTGATCCAAGAACCATAGTCGTTTTTGTGAATACGACAGCACGGCTACCCGCCGTTGCTCTACGGTTTGAGCCAGAATGGGTGGGCTGACCTTTTTAATGCTTGAGTGGTGTGAGGATAAAAACTCGACCAATAAGGCAAGCGTCGGATGATCGAACAACGCTTGTACTTGAATATCCACGAGAAACTCATCACGAATTTTCGTGATGATTTGAAGAGCAAGTAATGAATGGCCACCCAAATTAAAGAAGTTGTCGTGAATGTCAATGCGTTCGACCTTTAGCACGCTTGCCCAGACGGCTTCCATACGCCGTTCGTGTTCATTGCGTGGGCCAATATATTCGGCCTGACTCGACAGACTCTTGATCTTAGGCAAAGCCTTGCGATCAATTTTTCCGTTGGGGGTTAAGGGCAAGTTCTCAAGAATCGCAATGTTTGAGGGCAACATGTACGACGGCAATTGTGCGGCGATCAGATTGCGTAATACCGTAGTCAGTTCTTGTGGATCAGAATACTGCGGATCCACGCTATCTTTTATTTCGATAAACGCGTTGAGCGTGACGTGATCTTGGTCGCTGACCTGGCAAACGGCGACCGCATTTTTTACCAACGGATGCTGTGCCAAGACTGACTCGATTTCACCTAGCTCAATCCGAAAGCCACGCAGCTTGACTTGAAAATCTGACCGACCAATATATTCAATATTGCCATTTTCTAGAAAACGCGCGACATCGCCAGTTTGATATATACGTTGCCCTGGCGTCAGACTAAAACACGACGGAATAAAACGTTCAGCTGTTAAGCCCGGTTCGTTCAGATAGCCGCGGCTCAGCCCTAAACCACCGATGTAGAGATCACCAGGGATCCCTAGCGGTGTCGAGTTTAAACTTGGATCAATGATAAAGATTGAGGTATTGGCAATTGGTTTGCCAATCGACGGATTTGTGTGTCCGTTGATATCGTTCAGATATAGTTGATTACGTGTTGACCAGATCGTTGTTTCGGTTGGCCCATAAACGTTCCACACTTCGGCATCACTCTTGAGCAATCGCTCGGCAAGCTCCGCCGACAAGGCTTCTCCTCCGCAAAGTGCTTGTTTGAGACCTAACTGGGCAGGCTCAATACTTGCGAACAGTAATCGCCAAGTGGCTGGAGTGGCTTGCAGCGCGGTTGCCTGAGTCGCAAATAATAATTTAACCAGCGCGTGGCCGTCTCCTGCAGTCTCTTTGGGGACGAGAGCAATACGTGCGCCGCTGATTAAAGGCAGGTAGAGCTCAAGCGCCGCAATATCAAAGGATATCGTCGTGACGGCTAGCAGAGTGCTGTCAGGCTTGAGACCTGGTTTTTCAAGCATGGTCTCAAGAAAATTATGTAAGGCGCCGTGGGTGATTTGTACGCCTTTGGGTTTTCCGGTCGAACCCGAAGTAAAAATCACATAGGCCAAACTGTCGGACGGCAGTCTGTTGCGTGTTGCAAGAAAATCTGTCGCCGAGGCGCGCTTGATGAGCTCCCAGTCAGAATCAAGACAGACCACTTCGACAGGATCTAGCGCAAAGATGGGCTGGGTGGCGGTCTGCGCAACAATCAGTCGAATGTGCGCGGTGTCAACCATGTCTTTGATGCGATTTTTCGGATAACTCGGATCGATCGGAACATACGCAGCACCACTTTTTAAGATGCCGAGTAGTCCAACAATTAAAAGGATCGAGCGCTCGACACATAAACCAATCAACGTCTCAGTGTTCGCGCCTTGACCCCTTAAGTAAGACGCCAAGTGTGAGGCTCGCGCATTAAGCTCACCAAAAGAAATCTGCTCAGTTTCAAATAAAACCGCAATGCGGTCTGGATATCTGATCGCTTGTTCTTCGAACAAGTCACAAATTGATTGCTGCGTCGGGTATTGCTGATGCGTTTGGTTGAAGTCAAGCGTGAGTCGTTTGACTTCAGAGTCAGACGACAGCCGCAGGGCAGAGATTTTTTGCTTAGGATTTTGAAGAACTTCATCGAGAATGTTTTCGAAGTGCTCAATGAAGCGTTCAATGGTGCTGGCTTTAAACAAGTCGGTGTTGTATTCAAGCTCGGCAAATAATTGCTCGCTTTGTTCTTCGAACTTCAACGTGATGTCAAACATCGCCGTATTAGCGGCGATCGGGACGGCATTTAAATGCAGATCACCAATACGCAAACCGTCTCTTTCTTCATTTTGATTTTGCAGAATCAACATGACCTGAAAGAGTGGAGAAAAGCTAGGGTTGCGCTCTGGATCGACCGCTTCGACTAGCCTCTCGAAGGGCAGATCCTGATGCTGATAGGCTTCTAAGAAATTATCTCTGACATGAGTCAGCAGGTTTGCAAACGAGGCATCAGGATCTATGTCAGCGCGTAAGACCAAAGTGTTCACAAAAAAACCAATGAGTTGTTCAAGCTCTATGGTCGTTCGATTGGCAATTGGCGAGCCAATGACAACAGTCTGTTGCCGACTGTAGCGTGCGATGAGCGTACAAAATACGGCTTGTAGCACCACGAATAGTGAGGCGCCGATTGGTTTTCCAAGCAGTTTTAGCGACTGTAGTCGCTGCGCATCGATCGTAAAGTAAGTTGTTTTCCCTGCGTAACTCTGTCTAAGTGGGCGAGGGTAGTCTGCTGGTAGTTCAACTAGGCTCGGGATGCCTTTGAGTTTGTTTTTCCAGTATTTGACTAAGACGTCTGAGCGAGGACCGTCTAGTAAACGTCGTTGCCATTGCGCAAAGTCTGCATATTGAATTGGTAGGGGTAAGAGCGGGGACGAGGCGCCCTGTGAGAACGCTTCGTATAGTGTGCAAATCTCTTTTAAGAGGACATTGCCATTTGACCAACCATCTGAGACGATGTGGTGTACGACCATCAGAAGAATGTAACGTTCTTGACTGAATCTCACTAATTTCAAACGCAACAAATGATCTTGCTCAAGATCGAAAGGAGCGTGGCAGGTTGCTAAAGCAAGCCGTTCGTATTCGTCTTGCTGCTTGTTCGGCGCTAAGTCTTCTAAGTTAACGACCGCAATCTCTGTGTCTCTTGAGGGTCGGATAACTTGATAGGCTTGCCCGTCAATTGTATGAAAATTAGTTCTTAAGGCTTCATGGCGATGGCAAATCTCGCTAAAAACATTTTGAAGTACCGTAACGTTTAGGGGCCCAAGCAACTCGATCGCCGAAGGCATGTTGTAAGTCGCGTCAAGGCCATCTAACTGAGTCAAAAACCAAAGACGTTGTTGCGCAAACGACAACGGAGCTGGACTCGTCGGATCGTTTCGTCGCGCAATGGCTTCACCGCGCTGCTGCTCAGCTGCACTGGCCTGGACTTTCGCCGCCTTAATTTTTTCTAGGAGCGCACGCTTAGCCGGGGATAGTGAACCAAGCCGAGCTTCAAAATTCTCATCCATGGCTCAACTTAAAACAATTTTTACGTAAAGATCAATAGCACTTTGAAAGCTGAAATATTACGATTTCAGGAAAAATGCTTGTACTTTCAGGTAGGTAGCTAGATTACCTCAAAATGTCCTACGGAGAGGCTCAAAGCGCTGGTCGTTGAGGTTTTGAGAGCTTTGTTTCAGCAGAATCTAGATACTTATCGTGCTTGAATGCGATAAGTATTTATAATCTTTCAAAGCAAGTTAGCACATCATTTTTTTCAGGCAGAAATTTTGAGGTTTTATCATGATTGATTTGACACCGTTTATTGGCAAGATGAACGACCTAGACACGCACATTACGCCAACGCCTGATTTTTATGAAAATGTTGCCGGAAAAGAAGCCGGTAAGTTTTATGCCGACATGTGCCGAAAAGCCATTGAGGACATGTCAGAGGATGAAAAAGATTCAGTCCCCGAGATCATGGGCACCGAGGCGACCGACTATAACGAGAAAACGGTTTGGAACTTAAAGGGTTCTGGTGCTGCGGGCGCTTACACCTCTGAGGGGCGTTTGAAGGCACTCGATTACATGGGCGTGAACCGAGCCTTTGTATTTGCTGACCCAGCGCTTCAGATGGGTGCGTTTTCTGACTCACCGATGGGAATATCCGCGATGCGCGGTTGGAACGATTATTCGATCGCGTTTAGCCGAACCGAACCGAAGCGTTTGTTACCGGTCGCGATTTTAAATACGCACAACATTGCAGCGGCGCTAGAAGAAACAAAGCGTCTGCTCAAAGCGGGCATTCGGGCGTTTGTCATTGCAAGTGCGATTCCTCCAGGCGGTGGCTCACCTGCGCACGCCAATTTCGATCCACTGTGGGCGCTGCTTCAAGAGGCAAACGCGACCGCCATCCTGCATGCTGGCGGCGAGCAAGGGTTTATGGCAAGCGACGCTTGGTCAAAAGACGTTGAGCATCTTAGCTTCGAAACGTCGTTCCGCCATCATGGCGAGCCTGGCGACACGTACATGATGGCAAGCTTCATTTTTTCGCCCCAAAATTTTTTGGCAACGATTATTTTGGGCGGCGTATTTGAGCGCTTTCCTCGTTTACGTTTTGCAGTCGTTGAATTGGGCTCGGTGTGGTTTGCTCCTCTCGCGATGCACTTAGACCACGTTGCGAAGATATTCAAACATCGCTTGAAGGGCGTTTTGTCGATGACGCCTTCCGATTACATGCGTCGTAATATCAGAGTGACTCCTTATCGCTTCGAGCCTGTGGGCGATCTGGTAGAAAGGTTTGGTTTTGACGAATGTTATTGCTATAGCAGCGATTTTCCGCATCCTGAGGGTGGCAGAACGCCAATCCAGGATTTTGAGAAACATATTGAACGCCTCGGTCAGCGTAACGCCGAGAAGTTTTATGTCACAAATGCCGAGTGGGTGATGCCTGAAACGGTATAGATCGCGACGCGTTGTAAAAGGCTATTTTTTGTGAAAGCGATGACGAAAGAGTCAAGTCAACTTAATCTGTATCCCGGCCAAATCCCTCAACGAAAATTGAAGGATCTGGTCGACTCTGGGGTTGACATCGGATCCTTTTGCTCGCAATCAAAACGGCCGTTGTTGATCACAGATATCTATGAGGTTTTTCCAAGTCTGGCGCAATGGAGCCCAGAGTTTCTTCATGAGAAAGTTGGAGACAAAACAGTCGAGGTAAATACGTCTGAGACCGATGTGTTTCAGGAATACCACCGGCCGATTCAGATGAGTCTGAAAGAGTACTCTCATGAAATGAGTACAGATAGTCCCAAAGTCGGAAGACGCTTATACCTAGGTGCTTTGGGGATTAATCAGTCTTTTCCCGAATTAAAGTCAGAGATCCTGTTTGATACTTTGCTACCGCAAGACAGATTGGGGCTTAAGTATTTGTGGTACGGCCGTGGCGGTAATACGACGGGGCTGCATTACGACACGTCAGAAAATTTCTTCATGCAAATGTATGGTCAAAAACGTTGGTTGATCTCTGAACCCAATAGTTTTTTAAATCTACATCCGCGCTCAGCTTTATCAAATTATCCAAAGATTACTGACTTTAATCCGCTCAAGCCTGACTTTGACAAGTTTCCGAAAGCACAAAAAGTTAAATTTTATGATCTGACGATGAATCCGGGCACGGTTCTGTATGTGCCGGCCTATTGGTGGCATCAAGTTACTAGTCATAGCACGATTATCTCAGTCAATATTTGGTGCAAAACCAGTATTTTCAAAGCTGAGTGGGGGGCTCTTCAACTGATCCCGCTCTATATGAGAAATTTGTTGGGCTTTAACATTTTTCCAAAGCGGTTTTGAAGTTAGTCGTTTAGCTCAGACGGCAAGGATTACAGAGCTTTGCTCATAGAAGCAGGTGGGCAGAAAACGGCTAAAGCTGCTTCGCCTTAAACTGCTTCGTCTTACGCCGCTTCGGCTAAAGACAATTCAATCTGGATATTGCCCTTTAACGCATTCGAGTAGGGGCAAATTTTATTTGCGGCGTCAATCAACTCTTGTGCTAGCAAGTTCGCAAGTCCCGGAAGACTGATCAGCAGATTGACTGCGATCGCAATCCCTTGCGGTGAGGTTCCTAGAGACACTTTGGCTTCGATTGAGGTGGTTGCCGGCAGTTCAACGAGCTTCTGGCTGGCCGCCATTTCTAGAGACCTGAAAAAAGATGCCGAATAACTCGAAGCAAATAATTGCTCGGGATTAGACGCCTCGCCTTGGCCCCCCATGACTTTTGGCACGCTAAGCTTGATGTTTAGCATACCGTCATCGCTAGACGAGTAACCTGAGGCTCCGCCGGTGGTACGTACAAGCGTCGAGTAAATGATATTGTCAAGCTTTGTACTAGTCTGCTTGGGTTTCAGATGGCTTGGAATTTCATCTTTTAATAATTCTTTATAGCGCATCAGTAGAGAGGGCTGATCGTAAAAGAATCGTTTGCCATTGCTCAGCATGCGCAATAAACGTCTTGAAAAGTTTTTTAGCGCGTCGTCGTGAATATTCTCGGTGGTAAAGCGTTCGCGTGGCTCGCATATTGAACTGACATATTCAACTAAAAATCCGCGTCGTGGTCGATCTGTCGTATTTGAGGCCGCGCCATGCCAAATATGACCGATTGCCAAAATTGCCGAGCCTTTTGGCACCACCACTTTTATCGCATCGTTTGGTATTGGCCCTTTCGGTGTGTTGCCGCCCCAAGGTAAGTTCACGCGTTGGCGTTTTTTATGCGAATGAGGCACAACATACAAAGGCCCATTCGTTTCTGTAAAAGCATCAAAAGCAATGATGGTCTGTATGACCAGAGGGTACTCGGCGGGCGGAAGAGGGCAGCCGGGATTCTGTTCGAAAGGCGAGTCTTGATGAGGTCCAAGCGCGTAATTATCAGGGGCGACACGACTTGTGCTTGCCGCAAGATTATCGATTTTGCAATCCCAACCTAGAAGCGCCTGAACAATCAGAGACACTATAGGGTGATCAACTAATTCAATAGTCTCTGGGGCAGTATTGAAAATACTATCTTTAGTGTGAGCTCCAAAACCATCCCATCGTCCCAGTTTCTGCATTTTTCCTGCATCGAGAGAGGGTAGTAGTCGGTCAGCAAGATCCTTGAAAAGCTCTGGCAGAATGACAAAACCCGCGCCTTCTGTCAGTGCGAATTTCACCTCAGCTAAAAAATTTGTATCGTACAGATGCGTTGTTTTAAAAGATCCGTCTGGCGTCAGAAACCTGGCCTCAATGTTTGGAACATCCTGCCTCAGGTACCGGCTCTCGCGAAAATACTGACCAAATTCGGCGTAGCAATAAGCCTGTTGATTTAATTGATCGATTGCTCTGACATCAGAAGCGTCAAGAACAATCGATGGCGCATTCGCAATCTCAGCAATGTGCTCTAGCTTGGTGCTGCCGGGGATTGGAATCACACCATGGGCACAGCCCCACGCCAGAACGACTTGAGCAGGCGTCTTTTGATATTTTTTGGCAAGATCAGTGATGCACGAATGCTCTAGGATCGCTAAACGAGACTCTTTCCAACCAAAATTGAAGGGCGAGTGAGCGACGATCTGAATATTATTTTTTGCACAGAAATTCTTTAGCTCAGGATTAAACGCAAAGGGGTTGTATTCGACTTGATTGCAGAAGGGTTTAATCTTTGCAATATGCAATAGGCGTTGAAGCTCGATGATATTAAAGTTAGAGACGCCGATCGACTTGACCAACCCACTCGCGACTAACAGTTCTAGGCGAGGCCATATTTCTTCAATAATAAATTCTTCAGGGTAGCCTTCGTCATCGGTTTTAACCGGCCAGTGAATCACCAATGAATCGATAAAGCCTATTTTTAAATCTTCAATGTAAGCTTTGATATTGTCATCGATGGATCGATCGACCGCGTCATAGTCAAATTGACGATTTTTTCCGAGCGACGTCACCCAAAGCTTGACGCACAGATGGACGTCGCTACGGTTGATGTGATTGTCGATTAAGCAATCCGCAAACTGACTTAACGCACCAACGGGATAATAGGTTGATGTATCAAAAAAACGTATTCCAGACTTTAAGGCATGATCCAGAGACGGATAGCTGATGCCGTCTTTTAATCCAAGACCGAGTCCAATTGGAAATGTGTTGTTATTGATCATTGCGTGATGGATAGATGCCGACTGCGAGTGATAACAGTGTGATCATGATAGAAACAGGAAGTGATTTTCCATGTAAAGAGATCGCCGGTCACCTCGAGGGGCTACTCATTTACTTGTTTTAAGTTCAACTAATTTTTCGAGCGCTTCGGTATTGTAGTCAAACTCTTGGTCTTGATCGCTTCTAAACCACTTCCAGATTAAAACCAATATAGAGAACAAACTCATCAACAATTGAAACACGGTGCTCAGTTTATCAGTGAACTCTGGCGTTACCATCGGCTTTTTACTATTAAGGTAAAGCATCGTGCCGGCAGAGACTGGATAGCCAGAAGGAATCAGCAGATCCTCCTCAACAAGCTTCTGACTAAAACGACTATTAACTTGAGGCCCATATAAGGCTTTTAATAACTCGGCGATGGCCTTAGGCTCAACCTTTGCATTGGCCACTAAATGAAGATTGACACCAGCGAGCGTCATGTCTTTTGACGGTACGGGTGGAATAATGCTGTACATGTATTCACTAAGCGTCACCTTCGTAATCCAACTTAAGCGCTTGGCGAGCGCGGCAGGAAATGGCATGGCTAATACGTGGTAATCGTGCCTCTTGACAAAAAAATCTACTAAAACAGAGGGCGCATAGGACACCTCAACAATGACGTCTGGCAAGGTTTCAGGGCGCATACCGATCAGTTCTTCGTTCGAAAAGTTTGTTTCCACATAGTCTGAATCAGCAACAAAGTCTAGATGAGAGAGTATTTGACGAGCCAGAATCCTGGTGGTTTCTCGGCGCTCACCCATGTTGATCACTTTGCCTGTTAAGTCCTCCAGATTTTTGATGCTTGGTTTCACTAAAAAATGAATAAACTCTGGGGGCAGGGTTACCACATGCCTGACGTTTGGAAAGGAGTTGACGAGGCCCCCTGGAACTAACGCCAGATCCACTTTTCCTGAGTTCACCAATTCTAAGGCGTCGAGCGATCCAGCAGTTTTGACGACTTTTAACGACAAGAAGTTTTCGGCTGCCTCATCTTGAAGAAGTTTGATGAGGAAATGACGCTCAGATAAAACACTTCCACTCGTCACAGAAAGTATGTAATTGTGAGGAATCAAGTTAAAGATGAGTTTTGCAGAAAAAAGCAGCAAGAGCGCAATTAAAACGCTTGCCAAAATACGTCGACCCTTTTCATGGCGTCGCGCTTTTTCTAAATGTGTGACGACTTGCTGTTTCAGATCTACCATCGCTACCTCACCCTGAGCGCGCCGCTATCTGCCAGAAGCGTTTGGCCTTCGTCAGAAAGAACGAATGCTATCAATGTCTTTGAGATATCACTGGCATCATCGCGAATCACCAAAAATAGTTGCCGTACAAGTGGATACAGGCCCAAGCCTATACTTCTTTGATCCATCTCAATGCCATCAATGCTAAGTGGCCTAATTTTTAAGGTCGACTCTTTAGTGCTCAGGTATCCCTGTTGACTGATAAAGCCAATCGCCAATGGATTATTCGAAACGTGTTCGGCCATCGCCTGATTTGAGGGCAAGACTTTGGCTTGCTCGTGAACAAAGCCACCTTCTAATAAGACTTGCTCAACGCTTTTTTTGGCGGTTTCACCATCTGGTCGACTGTACACCTGAATCGGTGCGTCTGGCCCACCTAGTTCTTTCCAATTTGTGATCTCTCGCTGAAAGACCTTGCGAGCGTGGATCGTAGAAATATTTTTAATCACTGAGTGATTGTTAACGATGATTCCAACGGTTTCAACGCCGATCAGATATTCAAGAAAATTGAGTTTATCTTCTGGTACGAGACGATTAGAAATCATTGCAACATCAATTGACCCGCGTTCTAGCGCGATCAATCCGCCATGCGAGTACCCGCCTTCTATGAGTACGTCAGCCTCTGGATAGTATTTCAGGAAGGCCTCAATGACTCGAGCCTCTAGCAATCGCTTGACGACCGTTGCACCGCCGATAATCAGCGGTTTGCGTCGCCGAGATTTTAGAAGCTCATTGTAAAAATTAGCGGCACCAACCGCACAGATTGCACCGATGCCTACGCCCACTCCTTTGAGAACAGTTCTGCGGTTCATGAATTATCCAATCGAAATCCAACCCATGTCTTTGATGATTGCCTGTCCTGTTTTTTGGGAGACGCAGTAGTCCAAGAACTTCTGTACTTGGTCGCTGGCATCAATCTTAGAAAACAGTCTCAGTTCTTGGCTCAGCAAATATTGTTTTTTCGAAATTGTTTCGCTCGAAGGGTAGTGATCATCGACCCGCACAATCGTAGAGCCCGCCGTGTACGCTGGAACCCAACTCAAATAGGCAATGGATTGCCGATTATTCTCAACTGACTGGGTGATCGCTTTATTACTGTTCAAGGTCTTCGATTCAATCGTGACATGAGAGTTTTCACCCATCACCAAACTCCGCCAAATCGCAAAAGCTTGATGAGTAGGATGCGGCGAATAGAGGTCGATTTTTCCTCCGTCTTGCCAGCCAAACTCTTTCCAATCTTTTGCCCGCCCAGAGAATATTCGTTTGAGATCGTGTTGCGTTAAGTTTTTTACAGGATTAGATGGATGAACAATCACAGCAATGGCATCGTGTGCGATCAGCGTGTATTTGTATTCGCTAATTTTGTCGTGTATTTTTCGATGTAATTCATCTGGCATGTTGCTAGCCACCATGCCAATATCTGCCGTGCCTTGGAAGACTGATTTGTATCCATGCACGCTGTGACCCATCGTTAGGGTAAGCTCGACTGAAGGGAAATCAGTCATATATTGATAGCCAATCTTTTGAATGATCGGTTTGACTGACTCTGACCCGCGGATTTCTAGTCTGTTGATTGGGCTTGACTGCGCCTGTGTCATGGTTTTTCTTGGCTCCGCTTGTGACATGACTGCTTGCATAGATTAATTTAGGTCATTCATCTAACGAGCTCACTATAGATTAATTTAGGTCAGTCATGACACGAGCTTACTATAGCAAAAACATGCGGGCCCAGAAGAACACCCTCAATGCTCACAATGACTCTCGAAAGGTGCGTTGGCGTCGGTTTCATGAAAGAGGCGTTGGCGTTGGTCTCATGAAAGAGGCGTTGGCATCGGTCTCATGAAAGAGGCGTTGGCGTCGGTCTCATGAAAAGTGCGTTGGCATCGGTCTCATGTGCGACCTTTGATAGAATTAGGCATCGATTTTTTAGACGTTTGTCTGAGCTTAGGAATCTGACCTGTTCTTCGCCTTTTTATGTGCCAAAAATTGATTCATAAATTTTTGAGGCTCGCCTGTTTCGAAAGCTTTGCCAAATTCCTGAACGCTATCTGCGATTGCATCGGGCAAAGAGAGCTGCTCCCAGCGCCTGAGCAAGGCCTTTTGTTGCTTAAGTACAGCGGGGCCTAAGGCGGCAAAGTTTTTTGCAATGGTTGTGATGCGTGGGTCAAGCTCAGTGAGGGCGACCGCTTCGTGAATCAGACCCCATTGCACCGCTTGCTCGCTACCGATGTTTTCACCGCTCAACAGTAACCAAGCGGCGCGCGCTTGACCAATCAGTTTAGGCATCAAGGCAGCATGAATGACTGACGGAATTCCGACTTTGACTTCGGGCATGCCAAATTGAGTATTGAGCGCCGCAACACGGACATCACAGGCCATGGCAAGCTCAAGGCCGCCGCCTAAACACCAGCCAGGTATTCGAGCAATAACCGGCATTGGAAACATCCGGGTTGTTTCGCATAGGTCGCGCAGGTTTGAAATAAACGTGACCGCCGAATTGCGTGTGAGTCGCGCCATTTCATTGATATTCGCGCCTGCGACAAAGGCTTTGTCTCCTGATCCCCTGAGTATCAGAGCCCGAATCTCAGTGTTGTGAGCCAGTTCGCTTAACGCCGTTGTTAAGTCGTGAATCACCGGAGTCGACAGGATATTGAGCGTACCCGCATCAAAGATAGTGAGGGTCGTAACACCGTTCGGATCGATGATTGCTTGGGCGTGTTTCAGTGAAATTAGGGTTTTCATATTGCTTGGGCGTGTTTCAGTGAAATTAGGGTTTTTATATTGCTCGGTTGCGTCATTCAAAAGGTCACGAAAGCGAGAATTCGTCGAGTCGAATTTTGACTGGATCATAGCGTTTTCAAGCCGACACTGTGAGGTGAAGCCTTCAGCTTTGTACCGGACCTCTTAAAATTAGAGTAAAACAGTGGTTGCTGTTGCACCAGATAACAATAACTGAGACGTGAGGCAGAGAATGAAAAAAATCCTGATAGGGTTTGTGTTAAGCATGCTTGTTGGCGTCAGTCAGGCTCAAGCGGACTACCCGAACCGCTCTGTGAGAGTCATTGTGCCGTTTCCGGTAGGGCAGACCGCCGATCTGATTGCTCGGATGTTGGCGCAAAAACTGACTGATTCACTGGGCCAGAATTTTTGGGTCGAAGATAAGCCCGGCGCCGGTGGCATTATTGGAATGGAAGCGGCCAAGGGGCAAGCGCCTGATGGCTATAACCTGCTCTTTGCCTCGAGTGGTCCTTTGGCAATTAACGAGGCGCTATATCCAAATATTCCGTATAAAACCCTGCGAGACTTTACCCCGATCGTGATGACGGTAGAGGCTCCACAATTTATCGCAGTGCGAAGCAATTTTCCTGCCACGACGCTTAAAGAGTTGATTGCTTTCGTGAAATCAAAGTCGGGCCAAGTCAATTATGGCTCTGGCGGAACAGGCTTGACCAATCATCTGACCATGGAGTTGCTAAAGGTCGAAACTGGTATGCAAATGACCCACATACCCTATAAAGGGGCGACTCCAGCCATGACTGCGCTCATGGCCGGTGATACGGACTTGATGTTTGAGTCTGGCCCTGCTGTGATCCCCCATGTGACCAGCGGTAGGCTCAAGCTAATTGCTGTGGGTAGCGGGCATCGCTCGTTGGCTTTGCCGCAGGTACCAACGGTGGCTGAGTCTGGTGTGCCTGGCTTTCATGCGACAACCTGGGCGGGGTTTCTAGCGCCAATTGGCATCGCTCAACCAATTGTTGATAAGCTCAATGCAGAAGTCAGAAAGGCGTTGGCAGACCCTGGTTTGCGTGAGCGTTTAATCAAGCTTGGGGCCGAGCCCCTAGATCTATCGCCGGCTGATAGCCGCGCCTATGTCGCGAAGGGCATCGCCTTGTGGGCGGGTGCCGTGAAAGCGTCTGGGGCAACTGCTGACTGATTGTCCAGTCCCCTGTTTAGGGGCGCGCGTCGACTGATTGTCGAGCCAACGATTTGTTATCGCAATGAATGAATGAGTGATTAAAAATGAAAAATTCTGAGCAAAGTTTTGAACAAGTTGCAGCCTCACGTATTGCAATTGTCACAGGAGCAGGGGCGAGTATTGGGCGTGCGATCGCGTTGAAGTTAGCCCGTCAAGGTGCGACGGTTGTGATTGCTGACCGCGATCTTAACGCCGCGCAAAGCGTTCAAACAGAGATCACCTCGAACGGGGGGCAGGCCTTGGCGTTACAGGCTGATGTGACTGAAGCGGCTGCGCTTCAGCATTTAGTCGACACCACGATTGAGCAATATGGGCGTATTGACTATCTAGTGAACAATGCAGGTACTTTAGGGCCGATCAAACCTATGTGGGAGACCACCGACGCGGAAGTTGATCGCGTGTTTGCGATTAATGTGCGTGCAATCTTCGCGTTAACTCGCTTAGTCGTGCCGCACATGATGAAGCAAGGTTCAGGGTCGATTGTCTCGTTGGCTTCGGTTGCAGGCAAAGATGGGCCGCAAGAGCTCTCGATCTATGCGGCTTCTAAAGCTGCCGTGATCGGTGTGACGAAGTCGTGGGCCAAAGAGTTTATTCCACATGGTATTCGTGTCAATTGTGTGTCGCCGGCGCTAGTCGAAGCCACTGGCATGCGCAACGAGATGCCCGATTACATTAGCACCGATGCAGCAAAAAAGATTCCGATGAAGCGCTTGGTACGTGTCGACGAAGTGGCGAATGTCGTGTCATTTTTGCTGTCGGATGAGGCAAGCTTTGTGACGGGTGCCTGCTATGACATTAGCGGCGGCCGTTCAAACTATTAATGTCAAACATTCATTTTTTTTAAGGCAAACGCGATGTACGATTTTCAAAACCGAGTATTACTTTTGACTGGCGCGAACGGCGGGATCGGGCGCGAGGTTGCCAAGATTTTTTATGCCCATGGCGCTCAGTTGGTCTTGACCGATCTTGATCATGAGGCGCTAGCGCTCTTTGCAAATGAGCTAGATCCAACGGGTACGCGTATCGCGACGATCCGGATGGATGCCAGCGATCCTAAAGACTCAGATGCTGCGGTTGAGTTGGCCGTCAAGCGTTTTGGAGGGATCGACTTCTTAGTGCCAGCTGCGGCCATCTACTTGGCCAGGCCGGCAAAAGAGATGTCAGATGCCGAGTGGCATAAAGTGATATCGATTAATTTGGATGGAGTGTTTTATATCTGCCAGCGCTCAATCAAAGCGTTGCGTCAGAACAGTGCAATCTGCAATATTGCCTCAGTGGCAGGTCATCGTGGTTCGTTTGCCAATTCGCACTATTCGGCGACGAAAGGCGCTATCTTGTCGCTGACGCGCAGCCTGGCACGCGAACTGGGGCCGCACACTCGTGTCAATGCGGTCTCGCCTGGCATTATCGAAACGCCGATGACAACCGAGTTGATTAAGTTGCGCGGTGCAGACTCAATTGAACAGTCGTCGCTCAAGCGCTTAGGGCAACCCGCTGAAGTTGCCACAGCGATTGCCTTTTTGTGTAGCAGTGGTGCAAGCTTCATCACCGGTGAAGCGTTGCAGGTGAATGGCGGCTTGCATATTGGCTAACGATTTTTGTTGGTGTGCCGATTAGCTAAAGGGTTTTCACGCGTGCCGATTAGCCAACAGCTGATTAAGTCTGGTTTTTTGCAGAAGTAAATTGGGCTGCGCCACTACCTGTGGTGTAGCCCTTGCTCGCTGCCCAGCCACCATCTACTGGCAGCACGATACCGTTCACAAACTTCGCTTCAGTGGAGCATAAAAAGGCGATGGCATCAGCGATATCCGCGGGTGAGCCGCCTTGGGCTCCCATTGGCACCACTTCGTTGAGGCCTTTGATAAATTCAGGATCTTGATAGTAACCATCCGTCAACGGTGTGCGAATCAACCCAGGTGCAACGGCATTGACGCGAATACCATCCGCGGCGCAGTCTAATGAGAGATTGCGGGTGAGGCCGATGATGCCGTGTTTGCTTGAGTTGTAAGCAGGGCGATGGGTGAGCCCCATCATGCCTGCAACCGAGGCAATGTTCACAATCGCGCCACCACCTGTTTTACGCATACGCAGCACAGCTTCACGCGAGCAGTAAAACGGACCGTTCAAGTTAATGTCGATGACGCGACGCCACTCTTCAGGATCAAGGTCATAAATCTTTTGAACTTCACGTACACCCGCGCAGTTCACTAAAATATCAATTTGCTTGAACTCTTGGTCAATTGCAGTAAAGGCTTTTGCAACTGAACGATGGTCAGCGACATCAAACTGTATGGCCAACACCTTTTGCTTGGTCAGTGAGCGAACTTTTTCGGCCGCAGCCTCTGCCATTTTTTGTGAATAGTCTAAGGCCACGATCGCAGCGCCACCACGGGCGAATTTTTCGATAATTGCCAAGCCTAGACCACCACCAGCGCCGGTTACCACTGCGACTTTATTTTCAAAGTTCATGTTTGTCTCCTGTTTGATTGAAGCGTCGTTGCTTATTTGATTAAGCTTGATTATCTGTTTGTATATCTGTATGTCTAGCTGTATGTCTAGCTGTCTGTTTGTATATCTGTATGTCTAGCTGTCTGTTTGTATATCTGTTTGTCTATGCGTATGAAATGTTTAGTAGAGTGGCGGGTTAAGCGTCGCCGCCTATTGTCCTTAAGTTTTAGTGTCTCTTTGAGTAAGCATAACTGACTATTTGCCAGTTGCGTGCCCCAGAGCGTCTGCATGACTAATGCAATGAGCAATGCGTTTGGCATCCGCTGCGGGGGTTAGATTACCGATATAGGGCGCTGCTGCGGTGAGTGTCGCCATTTGCAAGACTTCAGCCTCTGTTGCGTTCTTTGCCCCCAGTTGAGCAAGCGTAATCGGTAAGCCTAATGAATGACAAAAATCGATATGGGCCTGCACGTCAAGAAGAGGGCGCTCTTCGGCAATGAGTTGAACGATCGAGCCAAACGCGACAGTCTCGCCATGTAAGAAAGTACTCATGACCGCGTGAGCAGAAAACCCGCGCGTTAAGGCATGCGAGAGCGATAAGCCGCCGCTTTCAAAGCCCAAGCCACTTAGCAAGACAGAGGCTTCAACCGCGCGTTCAACGCTTTCGTGCGGAGTGCCGTGGTCTTGAATCTGCTTCAATGCTGGCAGGCCAAATTCGATGATTGTGTCGTAGCAACGTTCGGCGAGCAAACGTGCCGTGGCAAGCGACTCGGTGCCAAAGAAATTCTTCCCTCCTGCCAAATGGCATTGAGTTGCCTCAAATTTTTTGCTTAAGGCATCGCCCAAGCCCGCAGCAAAGAACCTGGCAGGGGCTCGTGCAATGATCGCTGTATCCACCAGCACAATATCAGGATTGCGCGTCAGTCGATCAACTCGTGTCACTCGGTGCTGATCGTCGTACAACACAATCAGACGACTTGTCGGTGAGTCGTTCGACGCAATCGTCGGCACAATAAAGAGTCTAAGGTTATGCGCTTTAGCGATGCCTTTTGCTGCATCAATGGTTTTTCCGCCACCGTAGCCAATCACCACGTCGGCTTGCGTTCGCTCAGCTTTAAGCGCGAGCTGTTCGATCGCTTCGCTGGTGCATTCGCCCGCAAAGCGAAGAAGAGTTGTCTGAATGCCTGCAGCAGCAAGTGGTTTGAGCAATAAATCACCCACATTCGCGCGTACAAGATCATCCATCAAGACGATGGGTGTTGCTAATGAAAATTCTTTCAATAACTCAGGCAAATGCTGCACCGCATCAGGGCCTTGGAGGTAGCGCCCAGGAAAGCCGATTGTTTTAATCATGGTGTCCCTTTAGGGTAAAAAATTGGCGCACTACAGTAGGTTGCATCGCGGTTTTCGGTATCGATTGCTTGGTACCTATCAACGGTTATTCATAGTACTATTTCAAGCAAGATGCTTGTGAAAAAATCGACTTGGCTTTGATGCGATTTAGAAATAATAAAAGCTTGAGCTTCTCGTCGTTATGTACGGTAAGGTTGCACGGAGAAAAAATGAACTTTGACTACATCGTGGTGGGCGCGGGCTCTGCCGGTTGCTTAGTGACCAATCGTTTAATTCAAGCGGGGCATTCAGTGCTGCTGCTTGAGGCCGGTGGACCAGATAAAAACTTTTGGATTCATTTGCCGATTGGTTACTTTAA
>CANCMG010000036.1 GCA_947378965.1 Alcaligenaceae bacterium
AAAGCGGTTTACCAAGCATGGCGCGAGGCCTAAATCAGGCTAACGCGCATCATAAGAGTGGTGATGAATGCCGTGCAAGTTAGCACGTTCAGGGCCTTGACCCCAAATTTGGGTGGCCAAAGACCAAAATGTCTCTATATTAGAGGCCACCAGTTTTTCGAAACCTAGCGCTTGCCAAGCCTGCTGCAACACGCCTAGGGGGTTCGACACATCAAGGGCTTGAGCCCCATTTTGCTTAGACAATTTCAAACCTCTGGCGTCGTAGACCACCGGAACATGCAACACGCCAGGCGGGTTTAGCCCCAACAGCCGAGCCAATAACTGCTGACGCGCGGTACTACTAAGTAAATCTTTTCCTCGTACGATGTGGGTGACACCTTGCTCGGCGTCATCCACCACCACCGCTAGCTGATACGACCAGATCCCATCAGCGCGCTTGAGCACAAAATCACCCACCGCGCGGGCAATCTCTTGGCTCTGTAAGCCCAGCCAACGGTCTGTAAAGCTAACTGTCCCCTCTGACACACGCAGTCGCCAAGAGTACGACTGGCGTCCAACTGGTGCGCCTGAACGGCACGTGCCTGGGTAGGGACGCTCTGAGTGAGCGCTTGCCTCGGGCTGGCTCAGCACTGAGTCGGCAATTTCACGCCTCGTGCAACCACAGGCGTACACCTGCCCGACGGCCAACAGCTTATCAAACGCCTGTTGATACAGACTTAAGCGTTGCGACTGGTAAGTGACCTCGCGATCCCAGTGCATGCCCAGCCCAGATAATTGCTGCAAAATCAGCTCTGCGGCACCTTGCACCGTTCTTGGCGTATCCAGGTCTTCGATTCTGACTAGCCATTGCCCCCGCTGGGCCCGCGCATCCAAAAAACTGGCCATGGCCGCCACGACCGAACCCGCGTGAAGCGGACCACTCGGGCTTGGTGCAAACCGACCAACGTAGGACGCTGCCGTGCGCAACAAATTTAGTGCAAAAGCCGATCGCCATCGTCGCGCAGTAATTCTTCCAGAATCAGATGATCTACCTCTGACTCTTGGCTCCAGAGCACCATCAGCGCGATGATTTTGATTTTTTGCAAAGACACAGAACCTTCTGTGGTGGCCAACGCACGGTCGATCACGATTTCACGTAACGCGGGCGATAGCGCCTCAGTCGCTTCGAGAAAAGTGATAAAGCCAATCGCTTCAGGGTCGAGGTGTTGCTGCTCACAGTCAGCATACACACGCGAACCGCTACCGGGAGTCTGCGACAGTTCAACGCACTGTGCAGTGGTCTCAGCTAAGCCCACCAACCATCCTAACGCGTCGTCAATATCGGTGTGCTCAAAGCCCGCCGCAGCAAGGCGCTTTGCTAACACATCCGCCGACGGACAGGCCTCGGGGGTGTAGTAGTTCTCGAACAGGTAAACCAGAATGTCAAACATAAAGACGGGCTCCTGTTACTGGCCGGGGCAGGGGGCACCCGACCAAGTAGTTTGACTCTACGCCAAAAACTTTGCCGCGACAAGCCCGACAATTAAATTTATTTTCAAGGACTGCCTTTTAAGCTAACTGGCGTCTTTCTTTGCGAAAGAAGTGCTTGTCTTTGCGAAGAAAGTGCTCAATGACGGTTGACGTTTTAAGGTGATGTATCGACAGGTTCCTTTCGCCAGCCACCGACCGCACAAAGCCCTACTCAGTTTAGGGTAATCAACGCCGCACCCTCCGCCACTTGATCCCCAACACCGTAGAGCAATTCTTTTACTGTCCCCTCGGCCGGTGCTGCAATCGTATGCTCCATTTTCATCGCCTCCATCACCAACAACGCCTGGCCGCGCTTAACCTTGTCACCCGCCGCAACATGCACGGCAATGACCTTGCCAGGCATCGGTGCAGTTAAGCCGCCCGCCGGCTCAGACTCCCCATCCGCAGCGTGCTTCAGTGGGTCTTTCAGTACAAGTGGGCTCATCGCACCCGACGAAAAAACATCAAAGCGCTCGCCACGCCGTACCACGGTGCCGGAGACCGCCAAGTGACCCAGCGTCAGTTCAATGTTCAAGGCTGGGGTGTTGTCATCCTTGGCCGTATTGTCATCCTTGCCCGTGTTGTGATTTTTGACCGCGTTGTGATTCTTGCCCGTGTTGTGATTTTGGGCCGCGTTGTAATTCTTGCCCGTGTTGCCGCTCTTGGCCAAGCGCCAACCAAACGCGTAGCGCTCGCCATCCATTTGAAGCACTTGGTCAATGCCTTGGCGCTGCAACACACAACTACGGGCGCCCTCTTGATCCGCCCAACTGAACGCACGCCGATATAAACCATTCAAGCGCCAACCGTCTGTTCGCGCCCAGGGGTCGTCATCCGCCACGGCCGCGGTTTCACAAAGCAACAACGCAGCGACAGCAAACGCCAGTGCCTCGTGGATAGCGGGTGCGGGCGCCGGCAACAATGTCGCACGCTGCTGCTCGATCAGCCCCGTATCCAAATCACCCGCGGCAAAGGCCTGATCCGTCATGAGCCGTGTCAAAAACGCAACGTTGGTATGCACGCCCACCACCTGTGTCTGCGCCAGCGCCTGCACCATCCGTGCACGTGCCTGGTCCCGGTCTGCTCCCCAAACAATCAGCTTGGCAATCATGGGGTCATAAAACGGCGAAATCGTGTCGCCCATGCGAACCCCGCCATCCACTCGAATATCGGCGTTGCTAAACGCCGTATGCGGCGGCAACGCCAAGTACGCTAAGGTACCCACCGAAGGCAAAAAGTTTTTGTCTGGGTTTTCAGCATAGAGGCGAGCTTCGATCGAATGCCCGCGGCGCGTCAGTTGCGCTTGCGTCAGGGGCAAGGCTTCACCGCTTGCCACACGCAACTGCCACTCTACCAAGTCGAGCCCAGTAATCATCTCGGTCACAGGGTGTTCAACCTGCAAGCGCGTGTTCATCTCCATGAAATAAAAACGGCCGCTTGGCTCAACAATAAATTCAACGGTCCCTGCGCCCACATAGTTCACGGCACGTGCCGCGGCAACCGCAGCTTCGCCCATCGCTTGGCGGCGCTCTTCGGTCATCCCAGGCGCTGGAGCCTCTTCGATCACTTTTTGATGGCGTCGTTGGACTGAGCAATCGCGTTCAAACAAATAGACGGCGTTGCCGTGCGAGTCAGCAAACACTTGGATCTCAATGTGGCGAGGCTTTTGCACATAGCGCTCGATCAAAACACGATCATCGTCAAAACTCGAAGCGGATTCACGCTTGCACGAAGCCAAGGCACTGGCAAAGTCGTCAGCGCTCGCGACCACCCGCATCCCTTTACCGCCACCGCCTGCACTGGCCTTTATCATGACTGGGTAGCCGATGACATCGGCTTGCTGCTTTAAAAAATCAGGGTCTTGGTTGTCGCCGTGATACCCAGGCACTAACGGTACCCCGGCCTTTTCCATCAAGGTCTTTGACGCAGATTTGCTTCCCATCGCGGCAATCGCTGACGCAGGCGGGCCAACAAAACTGATCCCCGCTTTTGCACACGCGCTCGCAAAATCTGCGTTCTCAGATAAAAATCCGTAGCCCGGATGAATCGCTTGCGCACCGTGTGCGAGTGCGGCCTGCAAAATCGTTTCGCTCTTTAAATAACTTTCGCGCGCCGCAGAGGCGCCAATATGCACGGCCGCGTCGCAACTGACGACATGCTTAGCACCTGCATCGGCATCCGAATACACCGCAATGGTTCGGATCCCCAAGCGGCGCGCCGTTGCAGCAACACGGCAAGCAATTTCGCCGCGATTGGCAATCAATAACGTTGTAAACACAATAGCTCCTTGATCCAACGTTTACATGCGAAACACGCCGAAGCGTGTGTCAGCAATCGGTGCGTTTAACGCAGCAGACAAACCAAGCGCTAAGACACGACGCGTATCTGAGGGCTGAATCACGCCGTCATCCCACAGGCGTGCGGTGGCATAGTACGGATGTCCTTCGCGCTCATATTGCTCGCGAATCGGCGTCTTAAATTCGTTTTCTTCCTCAGCCGACCATTGCGCGCCTTTCGCCTCAACGGCTTCGCGCTTAAGCGTTGCCAGCACGCTGGCCGCCTGCTCGCCGCCCATCACTGAAATGCGCGCGTTAGGCCACATCACTAACAACCGCGGCGAAAATGCTCTGCCGCACATGCCATAGTTACCAGCGCCAAACGCGCCACCGATAATAACTGTGAACTTAGGCACTGCAACGGTCGACACAGCGGTCACCAACTTCGCGCCGTGTCGGGCAATCCCTTCGTTTTCGTATTTGCGGCCCACCATGAAGCCCGTAATATTTTGCAAAAATACCAAAGGGATTTTTCGTTGGCCACACAGCTCGATGAAGTGCGCGCCCTTTTGTGCCGACTCTGAAAACAAAATGCCGTTGTTTGCAACAATGCCAACCGGCATCCCTTCGATATGAGCAAAGCCGGTAATGAGCGTCGTACCAAAGCGCGCTTTAAATTCTTCGAACTCAGAGCCATCGACAATGCGGGCAATGATCTCGCGCACGTCATAAGGCTTGCGCGTGTCAACGGGCACGATGCCATTGACTTCGTTTACGTCATACGCAGGTGGCACGCTTTTTCTAAGCGCCAGCTGTACTGTTTTTTTACGATTTAACCGACTCACCGCATTGCGTGCAAGTGCCAGCGCGTGATGATCGTTAGCGGCAAGGTGATCGGCGACACCCGATAACCGTGTGTGAACATCACCACCACCAAGATCCTCGCTTGAAACAATTTCTCCGGTTGCCGCCTTCACAAGTGGTGGTCCGCCCAAAAAGATCGTGCCTTGATTGCGCACGATGATCGACTCGTCACTCATCGCCGGTACATAAGCACCACCTGCCGTACACGACCCCATGACAACGGCAATTTGCGCGATGCCTTGTGCCGACATATTGGCTTGGTTATAAAAGATTCGCCCGAAGTGATCACGATCCGGAAACACATCTTCTTGGCGCGGTAAGTTTGCGCCACCCGAATCCACCAAATACACACAAGGCAAATTATTTTGTTGCGCGATCTCTTGCGCACGCAAATGTTTTTTGACGGTTAAGGGGTAATACGTGCCACCCTTCGCCGTCGCAACGTTGCACACGATCACACACTCAACACCCGAGATACGTCCGATGCCTGTGATCAGACCTGCGCCGGGAGATTCACCGTCATACAGACCTTGCGCGGCTAGCGGCGAAAGCTCTAAGAATGGTGTTCCACGGTCAAGCAACTGCTCGACGCGATCGCGTGGCAATAACTTGCCTCGACTCACGTGCTTTTGACGTGCTTGCTCAGAACCGCCTAAGGCGGTTTGCTCTAGGTGCTTTTGTAACTCATCAATCTGCGCCTGCATCGCCAGCGCATTTTGTGCAAACTCTGGCGAACGCGTGTTAATCAGGGATTCGATTTTTGGCATGTCTCTCGACCTTTGACCTTTTATGTTGTGCTTTATGTTGTTTCGTTAAAGAGCTCGCGCCCGATTAGCATTCGACGGATCTCGCTCGTGCCGGCACCAATTTCGTAAAGTTTGGCGTCGCGCCAATAACGGCCTAACGGATAATCATTGATGTAGCCATTGCCGCCAAAAATTTGTATCCCCTCACCCGCCATCCAAGTCGCTTTTTCAGCGCAGTACAAAATGACCGCAGCGCAGTCTTTGCGGATTTGACGGACGTGCTGCGTGCCGAGCTTGTCTAGATTTTTGCCAACCGTATAACAGTAGGCACGGCACGCCTGCTGCGTGGTGTACATGTCAGCGACTTTGCCTTGAATCAGTTGAAACTCGCCAATTGACTGGCCAAACTGCTTACGATCATGGATATAAGGGATGACCTGATCCATCACCGCCTGCATGATGCCCAGAGGGCCTGCCGCCAACACGGCACGTTCGTAATCGAGCCCGCTCATCAATACCCGTACGCCACCGTTGACTTCGCCCAACACATGGTCACCCGGGATCAAACAGTCTTCAAACAAGAGTTCGCCGGTGTGACTGCCACGCATGCCAAGTTTGTCAAGTTGTTGCGCAATACTGAAGCCGGGCATCCCTTTTTCGACTAAAAATGCCGTGACGCCCCGCGCGTTCGCCTCAGGGTCTGTTTTGGCGTACACCACCAGCGTATCCGCATCGGGGCCGTTAGTGATCCACATCTTAGTGCCGTTCAAGACATAGTCCGAGCCCTTGGGCGTGGCCCGAAGTTTCATACTCACCACATCCGAGCCGGCGCCGGGTTCGCTCATCGCAAGCGCCCCAATGTGCTCGCCCGTCAACAATTTAGGCAAATATTTTGTCTTTTGAGCTGCGCTGCCGTTGCGATGAATCTGGTTCACACACAGATTTGAGTGCGCGCCATACGACAGGCCAATCGACGCACTCGCGCGCGAGATTTCTTCCATCACGATCATGTGCGCGAGGTAGCCCATATTGGTGCCACCATACTCTTCGCTAACGGTCATCCCCATCAGCCCGAGTTCACCCATTTTTTGCCACAAGTGCATCGGAAACTGATCCTCACGATCAGTTTGCGCGGCCAAGGGTGCGATCTCGTGCTGTGCAAAATCCTGCACCGCTTCACGCAACATATCAATGTCTTCACCCAATTCAAAGTTCAAGCCTGGCAAGTGCACTGTCATCTCCTGTCCGAATCATCTAGTTTACGTTTACGCAAACGTCTTTGCACATTATGATGCTCTGATCACGCCGTCAAGCCCGGAGACACAGTACAGATGAACCACCTTGAGCAGCAACTGCAATATCCTTTTAACGACGCACTTCCAGGCGCGGGGGTCACCCTCGAAGTGGCGCCGGGCGTACGCTGGCTCAGAATGCCACTGCCGTTCGCGCTCGATCACATCAATCTTTGGCTCTTGCGCGACAAGATCGACGGCAAAGAGGGCTGGACCATTGTCGATTGCGGTATCAGCAGCGACCAAACCAAAACACTTTGGGACGACATTTTTCGCACCCAGCTCGAGGGCCTACCTGTGCTGCGACTGCTCGTCACGCACATGCACCCCGATCACATCGGCCTGGCCTATTGGTTATGCGAGCGTTGGAACATCGCGATGCACATTAGCATGACCGACTACATGACCGCTCAGGCCTGGTCCGCCCGCACAGACGGCGGCGCCACAGGCGGTGAACGCGCCGCGCAACATCTGATGAGCCACGGCATGGTTGACCCAGACTCGATCCAACAAATTCGCGAGCGCTCGTCACATTATCCTGGGCTCGTCCCCCGTGTACCGCCCGCGTTTGTCCGGATGATGAACGGTACAACATTTCGCATCAACGGCCACCTCTGGACCGCCATCGCAGGCTATGGCCACGCGCCCGAACACATGTCACTGTATTGCGACGACAAAAAGGTTTTAATTTCAGGTGACATGGTGTTACCTCGAATCTCAACCAATATCAGCGTGTTTGATTACGAACCTATGGGCAACCCACTGCCCCTCTATCTAAACTCTTTACACGCTTACGATCACCTGCCAGACGAGACCTTAGTGTTGCCCTCGCACGGGCGCCCCTTCAAAGGCTTACACGTACGCATCGCGCAGCAACACACGCATCACGCCGACCGCTTAGCAGAGGTCTATACCGCCTGCGCCGTACCTCAATCGACAACCGACATTTTGCCCCTGATGTTTAAGCGCAAGCTCGATCTGCACCAAACAACGTTTGCGATGGGCGAAGCGGCCGCACATTTACATGCCTTATATTATGAAAACAAACTAAACCGCGAACTCTGCGCGGATGGCATCATACGGTTTACTCAAAAAGCATAAGCCTTTGGCTTGACCTTGACTAAGGATTTATTTTGACCACTCACCACCTGGATACGCGCCTCCTACATATTGGCGCCGCCGAGTTCGATCCTGAAACCGGCACGGCTCCGGTCAGTATCCCCGCAATTCGCACCAGCACCGTTCGCTTTAAAAATCTCGAGGTCCTTGACCGCGCCCTTACCAAACGTGCGGCCGGTGAGCGGGTCGTCACCTATGGCATTGCTGGGCTCGACACTCACCGCGCCCTTGAAGAGGTCTTCATGCAGCTCGAGGGTGGCAACTACTGCGTGTTAGCGCCCTCCGGCCTTTCGGCTATCAGCATCGCGTTTTTGGCTCTGCTCAGCACGGGCGACCATATGCTTGTGTCCGACTGCGTCTATGGCCCCGTGCGCACGGTAGATCAAACCTTGTTAAGCCGTCTAGGTATCACGATCACTTATTTTTCAAGCCAAGATCAAATCTCTGAACTCGTGCAACCCAACACCAAAATGATTTACGTTGAGTCGCCCGGTTCGTTGCTGTTTGAGATGCTCGATATGCCCGCGCTATCAAAGATCGCGCAGCACCATGGCTTAATTTTAGCTACCGATAACACTTGGGGTTCTGGATACATTTATAAGCCGCTCACGCTCGGTGCCGATGTCTCGGTCGTGGCCGGTACCAAATATATTGCGGGTCACTCTGATGTCATGCTGGGTGCCATTATTGTCAAAGATGAAAAAATTGCGGCGCGTATTCACGCGACCCAATATGCTCTGGGCAACTCGCTAAGCGCAGACGACGCGTGGCTGTCGTTGCGTGGCGTCAAAACAATGGCGGTGCGCATGGCACAGCATGCACGCAACACGCGCGAGGTCAGCGAATTTTTAGATTCTCGTCCCGAAGTTGTGCGCATCTTTGATCCCGCTTGGCATAAAGATCCGGGGCATGCGTTGTGGCAGCGCGACTGCACCGGTGCAAACGGCATGCTCGCGATTGAGTTAAATTGCCCTGCGCTCGCCGCCAAGCCCTTTGTCGATGCGTTGACCTTGTTCGGCATTGGTTTTTCTTGGGGCGGTTTTGAAAGTCTTGTGCAGTGGGTCAACCCAGCGGTGCTTGCAAACCACGCTTACTGGAAAGGCAAAGACAATGCCTTGATTCGCCTGCACATTGGCCTTGAATCACCACTTGATCTGATTGAAGACCTGACCCAGGCTTTTAGTAAAATTCAAAGTCGCTAACGAATCATGTGCCTGGCGGGTGCGCACGACTCGCACACGTGTCATACGTGTAACAGCGTTGTACCCGTCATGCGTTCATCATCATTGTTCAAGCCCCGCATCGCAACCCAACGGCGCGCTATGCTTAACGTTTTATAAAAGGATTTTTTATGAGTTCACCTAAAGGCTACGTGTTCGTTGAACTGGTCGTGCGCGATCCAGAAAACTTCAAAAATCAATATCAAGTTCGCTCAACAGCTGCGGTCGCTGAATTCGGCGGTAAGTTTCTAGTGCGTGGCGGCGCCGTGTCAATTAAGACTGGCCCGTCTGACGAGCGTCGCCGCGTATTGATTGAGTTTGAAACCTACGAAAAGGCGCTAGCGTGGTACGACTCGCCTCTGTCGCAAGAGGCAAAAACCTATCGCGATCAATTCGCCCACGTCATTACGTTTTATGTGATTCAAGGCGCGTAACGCAGTAGCGCGTTACCCAGAAGCCTCGGCGTCTTAAGACGCTTTGATGAGTGAAGTGTTGATATGCTGAGCTGTTAGTACTCCGATGTCGCCATACGCATTAAAGACGTCATTGCTAGTTTGAAAATAGAAATGCAGCGCCACGGCGCTGCATTTCTCAATGGGACGTTGTAAAAGCTTATTTATTTCGCACGAAGCTGTCTAATTAAACTGTCTGTCACGTCTATTGTTTCTTGATAGCCCCCCGCCTCTGAGGGCGAGGTTAAAAAGCGACCACCAACAGCCATTGAGGGTGTGCCCTGAACTTTATAGGCACCCACGAGTTGATCGGCGCGACCGCTTTTTGAGGCCACGCCAAAAGAGTCGTACACGCTTTCAAATTTTGCGCGGTCCACCCCTTGGGCTGCGACCCAGGCAACAATGTCAGGCTTGGTAAACAGACGCTTTTTGTCTTCATGAATCGCGTTAAACACTTTGCCGTGTAAATCTAAGCGGTCAAGTGCCTCAAGCGAATAAAACAGTTGTTGCAACGGCTTCATGCTGGCGTTAAAGGCCACAGGCACACGCTTAACGACCACATCAGACGGAACGGTTTTCACCCATTTTTCTAACATAGGCTCAAGCACTGCACAATGAGAACACGCGTATGAAAAAAACTCGAGAACTTCTGTTTTGCCTGGTTCGGTAGGCTGCACCGGACTAACCTCAAGGTACCTCGCCTTGGCTGCCGCCGGCATGCCCTGCGTCAAACCGGGCGCTGAAAACAATAGCGCCATTGCCGCCATCAGTACACCGAGTGTTCGCACCAACAAAGCTGTGTTCATGTCTTGCTATCCTGAATAATAAAACTCGTTAAACAACCTTACTGTCGCACAACAGCGGTTGGGATTTTTTCTTGCCCAAGTCGCGTTCGCGTCTGATTCATATCGTCAATCCGGGCAAACGGGCCAACCCTCACGCGGTTGACCTGTAAACCATTGACCTCTGCCCGCTGTATTTCAACCGGCATACCCATCAACAAAATTTTTGCACGCAAGGCCTCGGCGTCTTCGAGCACTCTGAACGAACCCACCTGCAGAAAATAAGGCCCGCTTGCCGGCGCTGTTGCACCACTAGGCGTCGTTGGCGCCGAGGCCGCAGTGGCAGGTGGAACCGGCGCTGGCTCGGGGCGCGCTGTCGTGCGGGGCTGTTGTGCCGAAGGGGTCGGCGTCAGCGTCGCGATCAACGCCCCAAGAGCATCAGGTGCAGCCGCTGGACGCGACGATGATGTCGCCGCTGTTTCGCCGGCCGGTTGGTCAGGTGAACTTGGTTCAGTCACAGGCCCCGTGCCTCGCCCACCTAAACCCGCATTCGGGTCAGGTGCGTTTCGCGGATCAACCGTACTAGTCGCCTCTGGCGAACGACTGGCCTTATCGACAAACGGCATCGGCGACTTAATGACGTAAAAGGCCACCGCAGCCGCGGCAATCAATCCAATCAACAGCCCAGCTAACACGCCATAGAGCGTGCTGCCACCGCCAGAAGATTTTTGTTTAGCCATGAAGTAATCTTACATCCGTTCGGGGGCAGAAACACCCAACAATGCCAGACCATTGGCAATCACTTGCCGAGTTGCATCGGCCAACCGTAACCGTGCCTGCTTTAACGCAACATCGTCCACCAAGACACGCTCGGCGTTATACCAAGCATGAAAGTCTGCCGCGCAGTCACGCAACCAAAACGCCACAAGATGCGGTGACAGATCGAGCGCTGCTTGAGACACCAATGCCGCAAACTCTGCCAAACGTTGCATCAGCGCGATTTCTGTCGGTGCCACCAACAGGGTGCTGTCTGCCGCACCCAGTTGTTGGGCGCTTAAACCCGCCTGCTGCAACATCGAACAAATTCGCGCATGGGCATACTGAATGTAATACACCGGATTTTCTTCACTTTTTGAACGTGCTAAGTCGACGTCAAACACAAACTCTGTATCGGCACGTCGCTGAATCAAAAAGAAACGTACGGCATCGCGCCCGACCCATTCAATCAGATCTTGTAGCGTGACATAACTACCAGCGCGTTTTGAGATCTTGACCTCAACACCACCGCGCATCACCTTGACCATCTTATGCAAAATATAAGCGGGATAATCGGCTGGGATACCTAAGGCCAGCGCCTGCAACCCGGCACGCACACGCGCAACAGTGCCATGATGATCACTGCCTTGAATATTGATGGCTCGGGTATAACCGCGTTGCCATTTGGTGACATGGTAGGCAATGTCTGGCACAAAGTACGTGTAGCCACCCTCTGACTTACGCATCACACGGTCTTTATCGTCGCCCGTACCCAGTTCAGTCGTACGCAACCACAACGCGCCCTCGCTTTCGTAGGTGTGGCCCGACGCAACCAACTGCTGCACGGTTTGCTCAACCCGCCCCGAGGTGTAGAGCGAGCTCTCAAGATAATAATGATCAAACGCCAAACCAAAGGCTTGCAAATCAAAATCTTGCTCGCGCCTGAGATACGCCACCGCAAAACGGCGAACGTTATCTAAGTCAGCAAGATCACCGCTCGCCAACACAGGTTCACCGTCGCTCGCGCTGACGGTCGCTTTCGTCAAAAAATCTTTGGCGATGTCGGCGATGTAATCGCCCTTGTAGCCCTCAGCAGGGTAAGCCTCATCCTCAGGACTTAAGCCCTGGCCTCGCGCCTGCACGCTCAGCGCAAGGTTGTGAATCTGATTGCCCGCATCGTTATAGTAAAACTCGCGACTCACCTCAAAACCACTTGCGTCAAACAGGCGGCACAACGCATCGCCGAGTGCTGCCTGCCTAGCATGACCGACATGCAAGGGCCCGGTCGGATTAGCAGATACGAACTCAACCAACACCTTTTGCGCGTTGCGCGAGGCACGGCCAAAACTTGGACCCTGCTCAGAGATTGCTGTCAGAACAGCAATGCGGGCCGCATGCGTTAAACGCAAATTAATAAAGCCTGGACCAGCTAACTCAGCCCCAGCAACAAGTGCAGTCGCAAGCGGGTTCGCCATCAGCGCATCGACGATCGCTTGCGCAAGCTCGCGGGGGTTACGCTTAGCAGGCTTGGCTAATTGCATCGCGACGTTTGTGGCGATGTCGCCATGCGCCGCAACCTTCGGGCGCTCTAGCAAAATGGCAGGGTTGGCCTCTGGCAAAATGCTTGCCACGGCGGCCTGCAAACAAGAAATAATGGTCTGGTGTTGCTCGGGCAGCATGGGCTTAAACATACGACAAGTTGAAGTGTCAAATGATAGCCTGAAATGCGCTTAGTCCCAGTGCCAGCCCACCTCGTCGCGTAACCATTTTGTATAGCGCGGCATGTCAACCCACCCAACAGCGTCGGGAGCCTGCGGCAAGAGCGGCGGCGTGCGAGCCAGCAACGACTCTACCTGGCGGCGTACCTCAGCACCCATTGCTGGGGCGTGATCCTGATAAGTCACCCAAAGACGGCCATCGGGCTGGTTCACTCGGCGATCCCCGCGCTGCATAGTTCGGGTAAATACCGCCCGCTCGTCATGAACAATCGGTCGGGTCACTGAAGCTGCTTTGGGCCCTGCACCAAGCGGCACGCCCGCCGCCTTCGCCTGCCAATGCATCCAAGCCAAGGCGACCTGAGACAAGTTCCCCGGGGTCGAGCCTGGCGACGCCTCTCGTGTCAAGTAGCCGCCGCCAATATCGGCATGCGCCCCAACAAAGGCGCGTTCGACAACATTACCGCCCACCTGCGTACCGCGCGCCGAGGTCAACGGAAACAACCACCGATGCTCATGCAAGGCCACAGCATGCGCCACCCACTTCCAGGCCGGAGCAATGGTCAAATCAAACGCAGCGTTACCCGCACCGAGCACATTAAACTGCGCCACCGTATCAAACAGACCCATGAAGCGCAGGTCAACACAACTCGACAACGTTCCGCGCTGCGGGTGTTGTAACCAAAAGCGGCCATCACGCAGGTGCTGAGCCACCCGATTTCCAAAGTGGCGAGCAAGCGCTGCCCCGCGCGAGAACCCCACCACATCCAAAGCAAGCGCCGGCGCACCCTCTCTTTGCAACGCAACAGCATTGAGCCAGCGCTCCCACTGCTGATCCACCCGATTTCCGCCAGACCACGCCACTGCCGCATCCAAGGCCTGCCTGGCACTGCCCGTTTCAAGATCGCCCGCTGGGCCTTCGATATATTTCACCGCCCCACCCTGATACTGCCTTGCAAACAGCCAGACATTGGTCTGTGAAGTTGGACTGTTACCCGTTCCGTCAAACGCAAACAACAACAGCCCCAGCGGGTCAGCATAACGTCGTGGCTGTTGGTCTGCATACCCATACTGACTGTTCCCCGGAACTGGGCCCAGTGGATCAGGTTCAAGATAGTGTCCCCAGCGAGGATCGTAAGTGCGTTGATAGTTGTCATGCCAGCCTGTGAACCGGTCTGCCACTTGCCCCGGCAAGCGCAACGGTTGCACAAAATCTTTTCCCAAGTCGTGTTGCTGTAGCAGCAACTCACCAAGAGGGCTATAGGTAGCCTGCCAACGAATCGCCTGCCGGGCGTCGGTAAGAAACTGGGGCAGCCCCATCGCGTCGGTATGAAAAAAATAAAGATTTGCCTGTGTCGCGTCGTTGCCGTATTCAATCAAGCCGATCGGCACCTGCTGCAAGTAGATAAAGCGTCGCTTCACAACCAAGCCACGCTTGCTGTCGTAGGCTTGTGCCACCATCTTTTGCTGATCAAACAAAAACTGCGTACGCCCATGCTGATCTTCACGCCAGATTTGTTCGCCCAGCGCGTTGTGACCATAGCTGACCGCTTGACCCGCATCGCGCTGTTCGACCACACTCGTCAGTCGACGCTGTGCGTTGTAGCGCACCACAAAACCGTCAACACGTATCGGCAGCCCGGTTGCGTCACGCGCGATCGCATGACGTGCTGCCCCTGACAAACGCCATCCGTACTCGCGCGTCGACGTCTGGTTCTCAGCCGACCCCCAACTACGGTGTCGACTCAAGCGTTGCTCAACGTCATAGTCATAGCGCGTGTCCTGCGTTTGCCCGAGCAGCGTCGTGCGCTCGTGACTGAGCTTTGCGCGCGAATCGGTAACGACTTGATACCGATACAGGGGCAAGCGCGTTGCGGGTTGATACACCAGCAGCTGCTCAAGCCGTGGCGCCTGACCCTCGAGTGCCTGAGACACGACCATTTGCCTGACGGTTAACAGACCGTTGCCATGCACAAGCCCATTTGGGCCGATCTGTACAACCTTCTGCCGACGCCCAGCGGCGTCTTCCCACTCAACCGCTTGCAAGCTTGTGTGCGACCAGCGATAGTGCAACACACCCCCTTCTGGCAATACGTGCGTTAAGCGTCGGCCCTGTGCATCATGGGTAAACGTCTCGCGATAACTCCACTCGGGGCGAAACACCTTAAACAGGCCCGTACCCGCCGTGCGCCGAAACACCACTCGCTCACGTAAATCGCCCGCTGAATTAAAACGCCAATGTTGTGTCTCTTCAGGGTGTGCAATCGCAGCGGGGTGCAGCCCTCGCCAGGCCACGCGCATATCAATCGGCGTTGCAAAGGTTGAGCGTGCCTGTAAACGTCGGACTCTTCCAAACGAATCAAAATCCCAACGCCAAAGATCTTGCTCGCCAAAATGCCGAGCGACTAAACGCGAAACCGGCGGCGAATGTTCGCTCTGCGAAACGAATTGGTTTCGCTCGAATGCTCTCGACAACTTGTGTTGTGTCTGATATTCAAAACGCTCAGCTGCAACACCACGACTGTGCCATTGCGTTAAGTGTCCGGTCGTATCAAACCATAAGCGCAATCCAGGCCAGCCCTTGCCATGAAAAGAAACCTGCCGGATGACATGCTCAACATCTTGTTCAATCGTAAGCCCGAGCGCCGCATCCGGCAATCCTGTTGGCAACCCGACACCGAGTGACGTTGGTACATCCGGGGTAAAGGTCTGCACCCGACCCGCTCGATCATACTGCCAGGTATGCGTTCGAAGCACCTGCATCGTGGAGTGATTCACAAGTGAGATGCCCGTCACGGCATGCGTATGGCCAGCCTGTAAAACCTCTTCATGATGATAACGACGACCCATCCCATCAGGACGAATCACCTCGACTAGCCCGCTTGCCTCATACACATAGCGAAAAACCCCAAGCGGCGATGCAACGGCAACGAGCGTACCCCGTGCTTCGGACGTTGTCTTTTGTGACAATACGAGTCTTTGTTTTGTACTTGGTTGCGCGTTCGTTGTTTGTGCTGTCAACGACACAGGTTGCTGCAGGGGCGCCGAAGCATAGATGAAATGCAAACTCTGGTTGGTGCGAATATCTGTCACTCGGTCAAGCTCACCATGCCATCTCGACGGCGCCTGATGCCGCACAATCTGCACCGCAAGCGCCGCACGACATTTACCCTGTAATTGACCGCGTTGATTCGGCTCTACAAACGACCAGCCAATCAAGCGGCCGGGTTCGTCAAAGCGCAAGCACTTTCCAAATGGCCACTGCCACTGCCAGTTTTGACCCGTGCGCGTAATCACACCATCCTCAGGCGCTCGCCCAACACAACGCTGCGTTTGATCGCATTGAAAGGTCAACCGACTACCATCCGCCTGAAGCACTTGCAGGTGCGCGCCCATCCAATATATTCGCGTGTCATACGACCACGACCAACCTCGGCCCAACGCACCCTCTCGAGGATCCATCGCGTTGTAGTGCCTAACCAGCTCCAGGCCGGTTGCACTAACTAAACTAGGCAAGTCCGTATCGCGTTGATATTTGTTGCCATTACGTCGATCGACTGGGTTGCCAATCCCATGATTAGGGCTGCTGCGCGCACGACCTAACGTTGCAACACCGCCCTGCTGACATGGGTTACCCAACTCTGTCACTTGGCATGACGCGCCCGCTGCCCAGACGAGTTTCGATAAAAAGAGCAATGCTCCGATCAACCAAAATCGCATCGGTTTTATACCTGTGACACAAAAGAGTAAGCTTGTAGCAATGAGGGTGAAAAAGCCTCAGTGCAAGACGCTTTGATCCACAAGGAAAACTACGATGCTAGTCACTTTTAGTAGCAAAGCTGGCGCAGATATTTTGATGCTGTCGCAACACGCCAAACCGATTCTGCAGATTATGGGCAAACTCGAGGGTGCAGACTTGGCGGTCAGAGGCGTATTTATGCCCGAGCACATGGCGCAAACCATTGCTCAACTTGAACAAGCCATTGCTATTTCGCCAACGCCCGCTGAAGAGGACGACGATGCGCCGCAAGACCCAATCGCTCGGCCAGTTGGCCTGCGCCAGCGAGCGTTTCCTTTGCTTGATCTGCTAAAGCGTGCCAAAGAAAAAGGCTACCCCGTATTATGGGAGGCTAGCTCTCCCTGGTAAATTGGGCGACCCATGATGACTAGATGTTTGTGTGTGGCATTTAATTTGCCATGTACCGATATGACATATCAACACGCAATCTCTGCACGCGCAGGCTTAAGTCGTGGACAACACAGACTGAGGACGTCTAAACAACTCGCTGTCCCTCAAAACGTTGAGAGTCTCTAGGCATGCGACTAAAACGCTTTTTCAAACAACACTCGAAAATCTGCGGTCGTTGTATGGCGTGGGTTCCAGCGGTTGTAATTTGCCTGGGTACATGACTGGGCCATGTCATCAAAACAATCTTCAGTCACACCAACATCCCTAAGCCGAGGCGGGATGCCTAAATCCAAACACATGGATTGAATCGCCTCGACCGCGGCCTGCGCAGCATCAAGCGTTGGCCAGTGCTGAACCGGTCGCCCCATCGCAGCGGCGACGCGTGCAAATTTTTGCGGATTGGCAACCAAGTTAAAGCGCGCCACGTGCGGCAAACACAGTGCATTAGACAAACCATGTGACAAATGAAACTGGGCGCCAATAAAACGCGCCATGCAATGCACGTTACCCAACCCCGTTTGTCCGAACGTCATCCCAGCAAGCGCCGAACCACACAACATATTTAACCCGGCTTCAAGATTGCCTCGATTTGCGACAAACGGGCGAATATTTGACGCCAACAATTCTATGGCCTGTAAATTAATTGCATCGGTGATTAAATTTGTTTGCAACGAAAGATAAGACTCAAAGGCGTGTACAAACGCGTCAATTCCTGAATGCGCAGCAACGTGCGCCGGCACCGTACGCAGCGCCAAGGGATCCAGTATGGCAAACACGGCCGGATTCAAGGCGGCATGCCGAACCGACATCTTGAGATTTTTTTCAGTATCGGTAATCACGCACGAACCGGACACTTCAGACCCCGTGCCCGCGGTCGTTGGGATCGCGATTAACGGCAGAGGAGCAAGACTAAACTTATCGATCCCCTCGTAATCATGAATCCGCCCGCCATTGGTCGCTAAAATCCCAACCGCTTTGGCAACGTCAATCGTACTGCCGCCACCAATGGCAAGAATTGCCGTTGCTTCATGGGCCTGGCACACAGCAAACGCCTTCTGCACAGTATGCGCACTTGGATCCGGCTCAATCTCAGTAAAGACTGCGCTCTGAACTCCTGCCGCCTGTAACAAGGTTTGTATCTGCGCGTAGAAGTCGCTTTTCAACAGCGCCGCATCAAGCGCCACAAACATACGCCGACACGCCAGCTTCGCAACGATCTCACTGATTTTTTCTGATGCACCAACCCCCATATAAATTGTGGAAGGGCAAAAGAAACTTGAAAGAGTTGTTGTCATTATTCTGGCGTAACACCCAAGTCAATAATCAAAGGTTTCCAGCGGGCAACTTCGCTCGTTAATAGAGCACGTGCACCCTCTGGCGTTTTTTGGTCAGGCACAGGATCTTCTATGCCCGCAGCCTCAAAGCGTGCACGCAACTCTGGCGCTTGCAATGCCAATACGAGCGACTGATTTAATTTTTTTACAACGTCTGGCGGTGTGCCTTTAGGCACCAAAATCATATTCCAAATGTCATACTGTAAATCTGGAAATCCTGACTCACCTGCAGCTGGTACGTCGGGCAGCGCTGCGATACGCTTCGGTCGCAACACCACCACTCCCTTTACCAATCCTGATTTAACGTATTTCACTGCCGTGGTGGTACTCTCAACCATGTAATCGATATGACCCGCCATCACATCATTAACGGCCTGCCCTGCGCCACGATAATTCACACCGTTAACCTTCACGCCTAGTTTGACGTTAATCAACTGGCCTCCTAGCCATGTACCAGAGCCCACACCCGCCGTCCCAAAATTCAGGCGTGGCGCGTTTTGCTTAAGATATGCAGCAAACTCATCAAGCCCACTCGCCGGAAAGTCTTTGCGGGCAGACACTACCTGCGGGGTGTCGCCGATTGAGGCAATCGGGATAAAGTCTTTAAGAACGTCGTAACTTAAATTTTTATACAACGTCGCGTTGACCGCGAGCGTACCAACATTGCCGATCAGCATTGTGTATCCGTCACCCGGCAAGCGCGAAGCACGCGTACCACCAACTGTGCCACCGGCACCCGGCGTGTTTTCAACGATGACGGATTGACCCAAAACTTTAGATAGACTCTCTGCTACGACTCGCGCCAATACATCCGTCGCACCACCCGCGGCAAAGGGCACGATTAGCGTCAGCGCTCGATCAGGGTAAGCAGCAACAGCTAAGGTACTCAAACTCGCTAGCAAAAAGGCACATAAACTTTGTGCCGTTTTTTGTTTTAATCGCTTAAACATAAAGTTCCTCTTTTGTAATGAGTGCTTGAAACAAAAAGGGCTGTATGACGCAGCCCTTTTTTACCAACACGATGATACTTACTTACACATCCAAATTTGCTGCCTGGAGTGCATGCGTTTCAATAAAGGCTCGCCGTGGTTCAACATGGTCGCCCATCAGCGTTGTAAAAATCTGATCGGCACCAATTGCGTCTTCAATCTGAACGCGCAATAAGCGACGAACTTTAGGATCCATGGTGGTCTCCCAAAGTTGCGACGGATTCATCTCGCCCAAGCCCTTATAGCGTTGCTTGGTCACATTGCGCTCGGCCTCAGCACGCAGCCATTGCATCGCCTCACGAAAATCGGCAACCATGCTTTCTTTGCGCTTGTCGCCTTCACCACGCGCAACCATTGCACCCTTGCCAACCAGCCCCTGAAACGTTGCCGCAGCACGCGCAAGCACACCATAATCTGCCCCACCCGTAAAGTCGGGGTCAAGCACCGTGACGCGCACGTTTCCGTGATGCTTACGGCGGACAATCAAACGATAGCGCTCTGAGCCTTGATGATACTCAGGCGTCACTTCAACTTGATGCGGCAATAAGGGATCTTCAAGCGCCGCTTGCAAGCGCGCTGCCGAGGCCTTGGCCAACTCATCTGTTTCGAGCTCAACGGTTGCGCCGCCCACGATCGCAGACAAGGTCGCTTCATCCATGAAACGGCTCAAGCGCGCAATCACACCATCTGCCATCACATATTGTTTGGCTAGCTCGGTCAGCGCAGCACCTGAGATCGCCTCGGCACCCGCTTGCGGCACGAGCGACGCGTCTTTAAGCGAAAGCGTCAACATATAGCTAGACTCTTCGACCTCGTCTTTGAGATACCGTTCGTCTTTGCCCGCCTTGATTTTATAAAGTGGCGGTTGCGCAATATAGATATAGCCGCGCTCAACGAGCTGTGGCATCTGCCGATACAACAGCGTCAATAGCAGTGTGCGGATATGCGCACCATCAACGTCAGCATCGGTCATGATAATGATGCGGTGATAGCGCAACTTATCAACGTTGAAATCTGGGCCAATGCTGGTGCCAAGCGCCGTAATCAATGTGGTGATTTGCTCGCTGGCAATCAACTTGTCAAAGCGCGCTTTTTCAACGTTCAACACCTTACCGCGTAACGGCAAAATCGCTTGAAACTTTCGATCGCGCCCTTGCTTGGCTGAGCCACCTGCCGAGTCTCCCTCGACGATATACAACTCACAAAGTGCTGGATCTTTTTCTTGGCAGTCAGCGAGTTTGCCAGGTAGCCCCGCACCTTCAAGCACGCTCTTGCGGCGCGTCAGTTCACGCGCTTTACGCGCGGCTTCGCGTGCCCTGGCTGCTTCAACAACCTTGGCGCACAGCGCCTTGGCATCGATCGGATTTTCAAGCAGCCATGTCTCTAACGTTCGTGCGACCGCCTCTTCAACCGCTGGACGCACTTCAGATGACACCAACTTGTCTTTGGTCTGACTACTAAATTTAGGCTCAGGCACTTTGACTGACAGCACGCAGGTCAAGCCTTCGCGCATATCATCGCCGGTGGTTTCAACTTTGGCCTTCTTGGCCATTTCATTGTCACCAATATACTTATTCAGAATGCGCGTCATCGCCGCGCGCAAACCGGTCATGTGCGTACCGCCATCGCGCTGCGGGATGTTATTGGTGAAGGCGAGTACTTGTTCGCTGTAACCATCATTCCACTGCATGGCGACCTCAACGCCCACCATCGTGCCGCCGGCGTTAGATTCGGTGCTGACCGAAAATACATTTGGATGCAGTACCGTTTTGCCACGATTGATATATTCGACAAAACCTTTGACGCCGCCTGAAAACGCAAAGTTTTCTTCTTTGCCATTTCGTTGATCCACAAGGCGAATCTTCACGCCATTGTTCAAGAACGAAAGTTCACGCAAGCGCTTTGAAAGAATCTCGTAGTGATATTCGACGTTATTAAAAATATCTGTGTCGGCCAAAAAGTGGACTTCTGTCCCGCGCTTTTCGGTTTGGCCCGTGACCGCTAAGGGGGCTAGCCGCTCACCCTTGCGAAACTCCATCTGATGCACTTGGCCGTTACGACGAATTGTCAGTCGCAACCACGACGACAAGGCATTGACGCAAGACACGCCCACGCCATGCAAACCACCTGACACTTTGTACGAGTTCTGGTCAAACTTACCACCCGCATGCAACTCGGTTAAAACAATTTCAGCCGCGCTACGTGCAAACTCATCCTCTTTATGGATGTCAGTCGGGATCCCGCGACCATTATCGGTAACAGAAATTGAGTTGTCGCCGTGGATCGTCACTACGATATCGTCGCAATGCCCCGCAAGCGATTCATCGATCGCATTGTCGACAACCTCAAACACCATATGATGCAAACCAGTGCCATCTGAGGTGTCACCAATGTACATGCCGGGACGCTTGCGCACGGCCTCAAGGCCTTTGAGCATTTTGATCGAATCGGCACCATACGCGTCCATATCTTCAGGAGGCTGGCCAGGTACTTGAGTGTTTTCTGACATTCTTTAAATCCGCATGGGCATGACGACGTACTTAAAAGACTCGTCATCAGGCAAAGTAATAAGGGCTGAAGCGTTCGCGTCGGGCATGACAGACCAGCGAATCGTTTCGGCTTTGACGTTGGCTAAGAAATCTAGCAAGTAGCTGACGTTAAAACCAACGTCTAAAGCCTCGTGTGCGTAATCGACATCGATCTCTTCTTGCGCCTCTTCTTGCTCGGCATTTGTCGAAGAAATCTTTAACAGGTGTTGTCCCAATTGCAAGCGAACACTTCGGAATTTATCCGTTGTCAAAATTGCAGCGCGCTGCAAGCAGCCCTGCAAGATTTCACGCGAGACATCAAAATGCCGCGTGTAATTAGAGGGGATCACGCGATTAAAGTCTGGAAACTTGCCTTCAACTAACTTAGACACTAACTCAACATGACCAAACGAAAAGCGGATCTGGCCAGGCGCGACGTCGACAGTGACCGGTTCGTCAGAGTCATCTAACAGCCGCTGCATCTCGAGCACAGTCTTGCGTGGCACAATCACTTCGTGTTTCGCAAGCACTCCGTCAACCGCAGTTGAGCTGTGCGCCAGACGATGCCCATCGGTTGCCACAGCTCGCAACAGGCCCGGCTCAAACACCATCAACATTCCGTTCAAGTAATAGCGGATGTCTTGTTGTGCCATGGCAAAGTGCGCCATGTTAAACAGATGCTTGAGTGTTTTACGCGGTAGTGTCAACGAGACATCCCAGCGCTCAGGCTGCGTCATCGTCGGAAACTCTGTCGCTGCAAGCGTTTGTAGCGAAAAGCGGCTTTTACCCGTTTGAACAGCAAGTTTGCCGCCGGTGGTCGAGAGCTTGACATCACCTGTATCGGGTAGCGCACGCAAGATGTCTAGAAGCTTGCGCGCTGCTACGGTGAGCGACTCGCTCTCTGCTCCGGTTCCAAAGTCGGCATGCGTGGTGATTTGTACCTCGAGGTCCGTCGCAATGAACGATACCCTTTCAGCTTGCTTGCGCACCAAAATATTGGCGAGAATAGGAAGCGTGTGGCGCCGTTCAACAATCCCGGCAACCGTTGATAGCGGTTTGAGTAAAGCGTCGCGGGGGGTCTGGACAAGTTGCATGGATTATCCCTTTAAAGTTTGTTCAAGCACATGCAGCGTATGGTTAAAGTCTGCTTGTTTCGCACGCAAATCGGTGATCTTTCTCACCGCATGTAACACCGTGGTGTGGTCGCGACCACCAAACAGATCGCCAATTTCTGGCAAGCTCTTTTGCGTCAGTTCTTTAGCTAGGTACATCGCAACCTGACGCGGCATCGCAATGTTGGCAGGTCGCCGCTTTGAATACATATCGGCAACCTTCATTTTGTAATAATCTGCGACGGTTTTTTGAATGTTCTCAACCGTCACCTGCCCGCTAGACGCCGATAGCAAATCTTTTAACGCGTCTTTGCAGATATCAACGTTGGCGACTTCACGACCATGAAAGCGCGCATACGCCACAACTTTTTTTAGCGCGCCCTCAAGCTCTCTTACGTTACTACGCAAATGTTTGGCAATAAAAAACGCAACATCTTCGGGTAGCGTCACACCCTCTTGCTCGGCCTTGCGCAACAAAATTGCAACCCGCATCTCGAGTTCGGGAGGCTCAATCGCAACGGTGAGCCCTGAATCAAACCTCGAGATCAGGCGTGTATCAATTCCGGCGAGCTCTTTGGGATAGGTATCGCTCGTGATGATGATTTGCTTGCGCTGTGCGACCATCGCCTCAAATGCATAGAAGAACTCTTCTTGTGTTCGGTTCTTACCAGAAAAAAACTGAATATCATCGATCAAGAGCAAATCGAGTGAATGGTAGTAGCGTTTGAAATCATCAAACGCTTTGCGTTGATATGCTTTCACTACGTCTGACACATACTGGTCTGCATGAACATATCTCACACGCGCACCTTTGCCCGCCGCGAGCAACGCATTACCAATCGCATGAATCAAATGCGTTTTACCTAAGCCAACCCCGCCGTACAAAAACAACGGGTTGTACGAGGTACCGGGATTTTCGGCAACCTGTAAGGCGGCAGCCCGAGCGAGTTGATTGGCCTTGCCTGTTACAAAATTATCAAAGGTCAGTTCGATATTGAGGCGTGAGCGCTCGTCGGCCATTGACGTAACAGACAGCGCCGCCGAAACAGCACTTAAAGATCCTGCCTGCACCGCAGATTGGCCTGCTTGTGTCACCAGCGCGGCTGGTGGATTGTCATTCTGACTAGACAGCGGCGAGTGCGTTGCGGGCTCACTTTGACTTGGGGCAACTTCATCATGTGTGTTTGTGTTTGCGCGGTGCACCCGCAGAGGTTGTGCTGGTGCGGGTAACTCGAACAATACTTGTACCGGTCGTTTGTACCAAGTTGATGCAAAGGTTTCAATTTGATGCGCAAAGTTTTTACGCACCCAGTCCAGCTTGAAGCGATTTGGCGCGGACAGCCGTAAACACGCCTGCGCTTCATCGAAGGCAAGCGGAATCAGCGGACGTATCCACGCGCTGATTTGCTGGGGAGGAAACTCCTGCTCTAGGTGCAAGACGCAGGACTGCCAAAACTGGTTCATGTGACTCGCTAAGTAAACCCCGATTCTACCCTGTCAGAGCCAAGGTTATCCACAGGCGCACGGGCAATTTACCCTTAGGTTTGCCCTAACCATTTGACTAAGTTCGGTTTTTTTGATGAAATGGAGGGCTTTTCGGGATTACCCTAAACCTTTTTTGCTCTTTGTTGGGCCACTCATCATGAAACGTACCTACCAGCCTTCCGTTACCCGCCGTAAGCGTACTCACGGCTTTCGCGTGCGTATGAAAACTCGCGGTGGCCGCGCAGTCATCAACGCTCGTCGTGCCAAAGGCCGTAAGCGTCTGGCCGTTTAGTCAGCCAACCTAACTTATCAGCCAACTTGACTTTTGTGGGCAGTTCGCCCACTTGCGAGAGTACTAGCACTGATGACTAGCGCCACGTTTCCAACGGCGGCGCGCCTGCACCGCCCCACTGAGTTCTCTGCGGCCCTTTCCGGTCGTCGGGTATCCCGTGGGGCTTATTTTGTAGTGACTGCCAAAACGGTTGCCGTGCCTGAAACACCCTGCGCAACGCCACCGGTTGCCCGCTTGGGGTTAATTATGGCAAAGCGGTTTGCGCAGCATGCCTCAACGCGCAACGCCCTTAAGCGCGTTGTTCGTGAGGCTTTTCGGTCCTGTCGCCTATCTTTGCCCCCAGCTGACTATGTTGTACGGCTGAATAAACGCATTGAGTCCGTAAGCTTAACTGCCCTGAAACGCGCAGCCCGCCAAGAAGCAGATACGCACTTCGTTAAGGCCCGTCAATGCTAAAGGCTCTGCTAATCTTGCCGATTCGGGCATATAAATTTTTCTTAAGCCCTTGGTTTGGCAACAGTTGCCGGTTTACACCAACCTGCTCGAGTTATGCCATTGAGGCGATCGAGGTCTGGGGTGCGGCAAAGGGGTCGGGGCTTGCTTTATCTCGGCTGGGGCGATGCCATCCTTGGTGTCAGGGTGGATTTGACCCTGTACCGCCACAGCCCTCAAAAATAGTTTCTAAAAACACTGATTGCAGTGCACCTTCACACCGCTGTCATCTAGATTAACGCTAAACTGCGAGCCTTCTCTGGTTCGCTTTTTTATATATTTAGGCACGCATGGATATCCGTCGCACCATTTTATTGATGATTTTTTCGTTTTCCTTGCTCATGCTATGGAACAACTGGCAAGTTCATCAAGGAAACCCTCCTGTCTTCGGCGCACCGACTCCGACCGCTAAGCCCAAGGCCGAAACGGCCGACGCTGCAGCCGCGGCAAACAATGTCGGTGTTCCCACAGCGCCCGCGGCTGCGACCACTAGCACTGGCAACACCGTTGCCACGGTGCCAGGCTTAAGCCCTGCTGCAAGTACCGCGGCGCAAACGGTCTTATTTAAAACCGATGTGTTGGCATTGACCTTTGATCTTCAAGGTGCCCAGCTGATTCGTACAGACCTCCTGGCGTTTCCTTCTGTTGACGACCCTTTAAAACCGTTCACCTTGTTAGAACGCGCTGCTGGCCATACCTACGTGGTTCAATCCGGTTTAACCGGCGCCTCTGCTGGCGTTGCGTTTCCTAATCACCTCGCACCGTTTGTACTAGAAACTGACGCACGCGAACTGGCTGGCAATAGCCTCGTGATTAAGTTTTCATCGACGTCTGGGGATGTCAAACTCACGAAAACCTTCACGCTCAAGCGTGGTGACTATGCCGTTGAGGTCGCCCACCATATTGAAAATTTGTCGGCTCAAGCGATTAACCCATCGGTCTACTTACAGATTACTCGCGATGGGTCTGATCCCGCAGGTACTAGTAGTACGCCCAGCTTCTTAAGTGGGCCTGCTAACTTCGTTGGCGCAGCAATTTACTCCGAGCAAGAGAAATTTCAAAAAGTCACATTAACTGAAGTTGAGAAACGTAAAGCAAGTTATATCAAGCAAGCAGACAATGGCTGGTTCGCGTTCATTCAACATTACTTTGTCACGGCTTGGGTGCCTCCGCAGGGCAAGTCACGTACGTACGACATGACAGAGCTTGAAAAAAATCTGTACGCACTGCGTAGCATTGAGCCTGCCGGTACCGTTGCACCGAACAGCAGTCTGACGATGAACTCAAAGTTATGGGTGGGCCCTCAAGATCAAACCGCTCTTGAGGCATTGGCTCCCGGCCTGGAGCTAGTTGTCGATTACGGACTTCTCACCATTATCGCTAAGCCAGTCTTTGCCTTAATGACGTGGTTGTTTTCTTTGTTGGGTAACTGGGGCTGGACCATCGTTTTATTAACGGTGTTAATTAAAGCCGCGTTTTATCCTTTGTCAGCGGCAAGTTACCGCTCGATGGCAAAGATGAAAATGGTTGCACCACGCTTGCAAGCACTCAAAGAAAAGTTTGGTGATGATCGGCAAAAACTCAACACCGCGATGATGGAGATGTATCGCACAGAAAAAATCAACCCACTCGGTGGTTGCTTACCTATTGTGATTCAGATCCCTGTTTTCATTTCTCTTTATTACGTGCTGGGTTCTAGTGTTGAATTGCGCGGCGCGCCTTGGATTTTATGGGTACACGATCTTGCGGTGCGAGATCCATACTTTATCTTGCCCGCCATCATGATGGCCACCATGTTCTTGCAAATGCGTCTTAACCCGACACCACCTGATCCAGTACAAGCCAAGGTGATGATGTTTATGCCTTTGGTGTTTGGTGGGATGATGTTCTTTTTCCCCTCAGGCCTGGTGCTGTACTGGTGCGTGAATAATATTTTATCGATCGCGCAACAGTGGTACATCACCAAAAAAATGGCCGCTCTTGCGACGGTACAACATCGCTAAGCTCTCGCTCGAATGGGCTCTTTAAATCAGCGTCCTATCGCCGCAATTGCCACCGCCCCCGGTAGGGGTGGTATCGGTGTCGTTCGTGTCTCTGGGCCCCATTTGGGGCCCTTTATCTATGCATTACTCGGTCGGGCTCTTGAACCGCGCCAAGCAAGTTACTGTCGATTTCCAGATGCTGACGGCAATGCAATCGACCAAGGCATTGCACTTTATTTTGTTGCGCCGGCCTCGTACACCGGTGAGGATGTGCTTGAGTTACAAGGCCACGGTGGGCCAGCAGTCTTGCAACAATTACTGAACCGCTGTCTAACGGTTGGTGCGCCTTTTCATCTCAGCATCGCCTCACCGGGCGAATTTACTTTGCGAGCGTTTTTAAACGATAAGATAGATTTGGCTCAAGCTGAAGCCATCGCCGACTTAATTGATGCGTCGTCTGAGGCGGCTGCCCGGGCTGCCGCAGTTTCACTGACAGGGGTGTTTTCAAAACGCGTCAACACGTTGTCTGCGTCGATTGTGCAACTGCGTATGTTGGTCGAAGCCACCCTGGATTTTCCAGAAGAAGAAATTGAGTTTCTCGAAAAATATCAAGCCCACGCAAGGCTCGAAACACTACATCGCGAGCTACTAGAAATTTTATCGGCATCGCGCCAAGGCGTGGTGCTACGAGAAGGTTTACATGTTGTGTTGGCTGGTGAGCCCAATGTCGGCAAATCCAGTTTACTTAACGCACTGTCGGGTCAAGAACTAGCCATCGTGACCCATATTGCTGGGACAACCCGAGATAAAGTGAGCCAGGTGATTTCGCTTGATGGAGTCCCCATCACTATCACTGACACCGCCGGCCTGCGCGAGACCAATGACACTATTGAAGCTATCGGTATTGAGCGCACCTGGGCCGCAATTGAGCAGGCGGATGTCATTCTGCATTTAAGTGCTATTGATACCAATCATCTAACACTTGATCCAGAGATTCAAAAACGTCGTTCAGAAAAATCAATTGTTCTTCGTGTTTGCAACAAAGTTGATTTAACAAATACGCCAATGGGCGCAGCAGACGATATGCTGTTTATCTCTGCAAAAACTGGTGAAGGGCTGGATGCCTTGCGTGCAAAACTACTTGCGCTAGCTGGCTGGAATCCTGGGCAAGAATCGCCTTGGTTAGCGCGGCAGCGGCACGTTGATGCCTTAATTGCGGCACAACAACACCTCACCCAGGCAGGTGAATACGCGTTACAAAAAGACCTTGTCTTGGATCTTTTTGCAGAAGAACTTCGCTTGGCTCACAATCAACTCGGCCTCATCACTGGGCAAATGACTCCCGATGATTTGCTTGGCGAAATTTTTTCTCGCTTTTGCATTGGCAAATAGCCTTCACTTTATTCTATCGTCCAGCCTCCATCAACAGGCAAGATAGCACCGGTAATATCTTTTCCTGCCTCGCTAGACAAAAAAACTGCAAAACTTGCCACACTTGTCATTGCGACAAAGCGACCGGTCGGGTGTCGAGTAGAAATGTAATCTCGTTCTGCTTGTTCCATTGTGATCCCATCACTTTTAGCTTGGATCGAAATTTTTTCAAGAATCGGCGGTGTTGGAACAGAACCAGGACACAACGCATTACAAGTGATGCCGTCTTTAGCGACATCTATTGCTGTACTTCTTGTTAAGCCTATAAGCGCTGTTTTAGTGGTGATATAGGCGACGCGATTCGTGGTGGCCGTCTGTCCATAAACAGACGATATATTGATTATCCTGCCCCACTTATTTTGTTTCATTAGCGGTATTGTCAACCGCGAAGTATGAAACGCCGCTGATAAATTGACTGCTAACGCTTGATCCCAACTTGGTGTGTCGAGACTATCAATGGCGCCAAGGTTTCTAATAACGGCGTTATTAATCAGGATATCAACACTACCAAATCGCTGTTGTGCCAGTTGAATCAGTGCCTCGATCTCAGACACTTTTGTTAAATTCGCTTGGCTATGGATAACAGAAACCCCATACATTGACTGCAATCGCTCACTGGCTTTTTGTGCCTGCGCTAAGGGCTCAAGTCCGTGCAAAATAATGTTGGCCTTTTGTTGCGCGAGTGCTTCTGCCATCGCATAGCCCAGGCCCGCAACCGAGCCAGTCACCAAAGCCGTTTTACCGTTCAGCATAACAATCCTTTATTCAAAGCAAAAAATCAGGATTCGTGTTGTTTAAACACATCAATCGATAATTAGTTACAAAAATTTTGGCTGTGGATAACAAGGGCTAAGTGCCTGTGAACAAACTGTGCACGAACAACGAATAACTTGTTGGATTTAATCATGGACAAAAGTTATTCAACTTGCTCCACAAAAGCAAACAGAGGTTATGCACAAGTAAAAAGTTACGTAACTATTTGAAATTAAATAAAAAATTATAGTTATACCGTTTATCCACAGCCCTTATTATCCATTAGTTTTTATATATAAAACAAAAGATATAGATACAACAGCAAGACTGCAACGCGATCGAATCAAAGATTTTAGAAAAAAAATTTTTCAGTATTTTCTCGTGGTTAAATCAAACCTTCGCTAAACGTTCAATCGCCAAATCAAGGGTCGCAATCTGTTTGGCAAAACAAAAGCGGATGAGTTTGTGATTCGATGCGGGGGCTTCGGATGACTGATAAAAGGCTGAAACCGGAATAACAGTGACGCCATGGGTCTGAGTCAGCCAGATAGCAAAATCAGCTTCTGCTTGATCTGAAATGTCGCTGTAATCAGCAAGTAAAAAAAACGTACCTGGGCTTGGCAAAGCTTTGAAACGTGTTTGTTGTAGTCCTGCGGTGAGGTAGTCGCGCTTGGCCTGATAAAAGTCAGGCAAATTCAGATAAGTGCTTGAATCGCCGGTATAGGCTGCCAAGGCGTGTTGAAAAGGCGACGGTACCGTAAAAACCATAAATTGGTGAACTTTTCGTAGTTCGGTGGTCATGGATTTTGGTGCGCAACAGTAGCCAATCTTCCAACCCGTTGTATGGGTAGTTTTGCCAAACGAAGAGATCACGAAGCTTCTTGCTGCTAGCGCAGGTCGTGTTGATAGGCTGACGTGTTTAACACCATCAAAAATGATGTGTTCGTAGACTTCGTCTGATAGCAAAAGGAGGCCATGTTGTTCGACTAAGGCCTCGAGTTGATCAAGATCAGCAGCTGTTATCACAGCCCCGGTTGGATTATGTGGAAAGTTGACAATCAGTAATTTTGTTTTTTGGGTAATGGCAGCAGTGACCAGGCTCCAGTCAACGCTATATACGGGATTGGTCGGGCTTGGGGCTCGCATTGGAACGCTAATCGGTGTGGCGCCCGCGAGTTTGATGGCGGGAATGTAACAGTCGTAGCATGGCTCTAGAACGATGACTTCGTCGCCTGCTCCGACGCAAGCCAGCACACTTGCCATGATGGCTTGTGTGGCGCCGCTAGTAATCGTGATTTCTGTATCTGGATCATAGCGATGTTGATACAGGTCATTTATTTTTTGACTAATGATGTCGCGCAATTGAATGACGCCGGCCATTGCAGGATATTGATTGAAACCGCTCGCCATAGCTTCAGATACTAAGCCCAGCAATTTTGGATCAGTGTTGAAGTCAGGAAAGCCCTGCCCCAAGTTGATTGCGCGATACTCGAGCGCCATCTTGCTCATGGTAGTGAAGATGGTGGCGCCAATTTCGGGCAATTTCGAGTTTATATGCATGATTGCTGGTCAGATGTCGTTGGGGAGCAGGTGAAACAGATATTTAAAGCCGTAATGAAGGTATTAGGTCTAAACGAGCGAAGGTCAAGATATCGCGGTGATAAGTCTGCTATCAACAGGATATCCACCAGTTGTACACACAATATTAACAAGTTACTCACAGAGTTATGAACAAGACTACGATTTAATAACGATGGAATGAACAACTTGTCCCTAGCTATACAGAGATATTCAAAAGTTATACCGTAGTTATGCACAGAGTTATGAAGTGCACTGTTTCACGTGAAACAATGAGTGATGCTTTTCATTAAATGTAGACGGATCGCCTTGTTTTTTATTGTGATCGTTAATGCACAGCACGATTAATAGAAAATTTGATTAAATATGATGAAAAAATACTTTCCCTTATTTATACAAAGATATTCATAAGTTATACACAAGGTTATACACAAAGTTGCGAGTTCATTGTTTCACGTGAAACAGTGGCTCATATTTTAAGTAACTGTGATGGTGGATCGTCATTTTGTTCTGTCAGATTATTAACTGTAGCAACGCCGCTTTAATGTGAAACAAGGCCGCTTTTAGCGGACGCGACAATAGCTAGGTTTTTATAACCAGCTGTTGTGTGCATAAAGTCGAAGCCCCTCGGTTACCACTCGCTGACGCGGGGTATTTGTTAGACATAGCCTCATTATCTTCGGCTGCCATTCTCCTCCCCGCACTAAAGCAGCATAGACAATTGAAACGATGACCTGGTCGCTTTTGGGAGAATTGATAATGTTGGCAGTAAAATTTGCCCAAAAATATGATTCAGTTTTGATTTGTTGTTGTACACCGGCCTTTTGATCAATGTTTCACGTGAAACAATCCGTCAACTTAAAGCGACAAGTCTATAATCCATCCCCCAAGTCTATTAAATGTACGAACGATGAATCACCCTACCGTTTTTGATGTTCTCGTAGTTGGCGGCGGCCACGCTGGAACTGAGGCTGCGCTTGCTTCAGCAAGAAGTGGCGCAAAGACGCTTTTGCTCACACATAATATCGAAACACTTGGGCAAATGTCGTGCAACCCTTCTATTGGAGGAATTGGTAAAGGCCATTTAGTTAAAGAAATTGATGCCCTTGGCGGGGCAATGGCGATCGCCACGGATGAGGCTGGGATTCAATTTCGAATATTGAATGCCTCAAAAGGCCCAGCAGTTCGCGCAACACGTGCTCAGGCTGATCGGGTGTTATATCGACAAGCCATTCGGACGCGGCTCGAAAATCAACCGAATCTTTGGTTATTTCAACAATCAGTCGACGACCTAATTCTTGAAGGCGATCGTGTGGTTGCTGCAGTAACCCAATCAGGAATCACTTTTCAAACAAAGGCCCTGGTACTTACTGCAGGGACCTTCCTGAATGGATTAATTCATATTGGATTACAAAACTATTCTGCTGGTCGCGCTGGCGATCCATCAGCCTCCTCGTTAGGAGCCCGGTTACGAGAGTTAAAACTTCCGCAAGGCCGTCTAAAAACAGGGACACCACCTCGCATTGACGGACGAACAATTAACTATTCGTTGACCACTGAGCAGCCAGGTGATCTAGATCCTGTTCCGGTCTTTTCATACTTAGGTAGCCAAGCACTTCACCCAAAGCAAGTGCCTTGCTGGGTCACTCATACCAATGCCCTGACACACGAAATCATCCGAGGTGGACTTGATCGCTCTCCGATGTATAGCGGAGTCATTGAAGGGGTTGGCCCTCGATATTGCCCATCAATTGAAGATAAGGTTCATCGGTTTGCAGATAAAGACTCGCATCAGATTTTCCTCGAACCAGAGGGTCTGACAACACACGAAATCTATCCAAATGGGGTATCAACGAGCTTGCCTTTTGATATTCAATTGGCGTTGATACGCTCGATGAAGGGTCTTGAAAACGCCCACATTGTCCGCCCTGGGTACGCGATTGAATATGACTACTTTGACCCCAGAGAATTAAAAGCGACGCTTGAAACCAAGAGTATCCAAGGTCTGTTTTTTGCTGGACAAATTAACGGAACAACGGGTTATGAAGAGGCAGCGGCTCAAGGATTGATTGCTGGTATTAATGCCGCCCGTGCGGCTAAAAACGAGAGCCCTTTTATTTTGCGCCGTGATCAAGCGTACATGGGTGTGTTGATCGATGACCTTATTACCAAAGGCGTCACAGAACCCTATCGCATGTTCACGTCACGCGCTGAATATCGCTTAAGTTTGCGAGAAGATAATGCCGATTGGCGCTTGACTGAAAAAGGTCGAGAGTTTGGTCTGGTTGATGATCAACGTTGGAACGCCTTTACAAAAAAGAGAGAAACAGTTGAAAACGAGGTTGCTCGGTTGCGTGCGACATGGGTAAATCCTCGCATGCTAGACCCTGTAGTGGCCGCAAACACGCTTGGAAAAGAGATCGAACGCGAGTACTTACTATCAGATTTATTGAAGCGCCCTAACGTTTCTTACCAAAGCCTCGTCAACATGCCCTTGCAACAAGGTTTCGACTTACCTGCAGGACTATTGCCTGGGGATGAGGCTGAGCAGGTGCAAATCCAAATTAAGTATGAAGGCTATATTGCGCGTCAGCAAGAAGAAGTCGACCGACATCAGGCACAAGATACGCTCGAAATACCACCAGATCTTGACTTTGGTGTAGTCACAAGCTTGTCGATCGAAGTCCGCCAAAAACTGAATATCCACCGACCAGAAACCATTGGCCAAGCTTCCCGAATTTCTGGCATCACGCCCGCCGCCATCTCGTTACTCTTGATTCATCTCAAGCGCCATCAATATGGCAAAGCTGCGTAAAGTGAGCGCCACTGCAATGGTAACTCTAACAGCAGCTGCCGCCACCGCAATCGCAAACGCTAAGACAAGCGCCCCAGAACGTCTCGTGCACGCGCTGGCTGAGCTGTGTCTAACTGCCACGCCTCAACAGCAAACGGCCTTGCTACGCTATCTCTCAGACCTCTTGCGCTGGAATCAAACTTACAACCTGACGGCAATTCGGGATCTCGATCAAGCGCTTGTGCATCATATTTTTGACAGCCTCTCGCTGGTCCCACCAATTCGCCAAGTGTTAGCGTCGTATCCAACCGAGGCATCTACAATCGTAGATGTTGGCTCGGGTGGCGGATTGCCCGGAGTCATTCTTGCGATCATGCTGCCAAACGTGCAGGTGACATGCGTGGATGCGGTCGAAAAGAAGACCATGTTCGTACGACAAATGGCTGGCGTCCTCGCCCTTCCAAATCTAGCAGCTCTGCATGCACGCATCGAAACGCTCGAACCTCTTCAAAGCACGATCGTGACCTCACGCGCCTTCGCGTCCCTAAAAGACTTTGCCCAGCTCGCTGGCCAGCATGTTCGCGAGGGTGGTTCTCTCTTGGCCATGAAAGGTCGAACTCCAAGCGAAGAAATCAACACACTTCATACCTTGACGTCTTGGTCTGCACACGCAGTCCAACCCTTGATCGTTCCCGAGCTTAAGAGCCAGCGTTGCCTGGTTTGGATGCAACGGAAAGGAACCCAATGAACACGCCCGTCACACCAACGACTGCTCGAGTATTTTGTATCGCCAATCAAAAAGGCGGGGTTGGAAAAACCACCACCGCAATTAACTTGGCGGCTGGCCTGGCAAAGCTTAAACAGCGCGTCTTACTCATCGATCTTGACCCACAAGGTAATTCAACGATGGGCAGCGGGATTGATAAAAGTACCCTCGCCCACAACCTATATCAGGTGCTGATTAGTGAGGCTACCATTCAAGACGCGGTGGTCGCGTCTAAGAGCGGTGGTTATGACGTACTTCCGTCTAACCGCGAACTGTCGGGTGCCGAGATTGATTTAGTTGGTATGGACCACAGAGAACTACAACTGAAGCAGGCCCTCTCAAAGGTCGAGTTGCAATACGACTTCGTGTTAATTGACTGCCCTCCAACGCTCTCACTGTTGACGTTAAATGGTTTAGCTGCTGCGCACGGCGTCATCATCCCAATGCAGTGTGAATACTTTGCGCTCGAAGGATTATCTGACCTCGTCAACACGATTAAAAGAGTTCATCGCAACATTAATCCTGATCTCAGTTTGATCGGCTTATTGCGTGTCATGTTTGATCCCCGTGTCACCTTACAGCAGCAAGTCTCGGCTCAACTCGAAGCACATTTCGGCGACAAGGTATTCAAGACCGTCGTGCCCCGTAACGTACGACTTGCAGAGGCACCTAGTCATGGCATGCCTGGGGTCGTCTATGACCCAACGTCGCGCGGAGCACAAGCCTACATTGCATTCGGCGCTGAAGTGATTGAGCGTGTTCGTAGCGTTCAAAAATAAAACAAATACAGGTGCACGCTACGCGCGCACAAGACTGATAAGGAAACACCATGGTAACGAAGAAACCTAAAGGCTTAGGTCGCGGCCTCGACGCATTACTTGGAGCCGACACACACACGCTAGATCAAGTCGGGCAGCCTACAACGCTTGCAAACGCACCAAGCACCTTGCGAATAGCCCAGTTGCAAGCGGGCAAATATCAGCCGCGAACACGTATGGACGAGGGCGCACTGGCCGAGCTTGCAGACTCAATCCGCGCCCAAGGAATCATGCAGCCGATCTTGGTTCGGCCGCTTGATGCCCTCAAAGGCCAATACGAAATCATCGCAGGCGAACGGCGCTTTCGCGCCGCACAATTAGCAGGTCTTACAGAAGTGCCTGTGCTTGTTAAAGATGTTGCAGACGAACACGCTGCAGCGATGGCGCTGATTGAAAATATTCAACGTGAAGACTTAAACCCTCTAGAAGAGGCTCAAGGTGTTAAACGACTCATTGAAGAGTTTGGCTTGACTCATGAACTTGCCGCAACAGCCATTGGGCGCTCGCGCTCAGCGACCAGTAACCTGTTGAGGTTGCTCAACCTTGCGGCGCCGGTACAAACGATGTTGTTGGCCGGCGATATCGACATGGGTCATGCTCGCGCACTGCTTGCCGTCGACGCGGCAATACAAATCCAACTCGCGAATCAAATCATCGCAAAACGCTTGTCTGTGCGCGACGCTGAGGCCTTGGTCACACGCTCAATTAAAGAACCCGTTGCGAAAGCAACTGGCAAGCAAAACAGCCAGTCACGCGATGTCACGCGCCTTGAAGACACGCTCTCTGACCAACTCGGCACAAAAGTATCACTTAAGCTTGCCAGCAAGGGTCGAGGGCAATTGATCATTGATTTTCATGGCTGGGAGCATTGCTCTTCGCTGATCGAAAAACTTAACCTCAAAGAAGACATAGACGCTTGATACGCGTGCTGCGCACGTGCCTAAGATGCGCGTAGACAAGTACGATGCCCCCTCGACCACACTCGCCAAACGTGAGCCAACATGACACAAGCCCAATATAAACTCGTCGCTCCAGTAACCTTAAAAAGTTGGTTACATGATAAAAAAGAAATTGCTTTACTCGATGTGCGTGAGCATGGCCAGTACGGCGAAGAGCATCTTTTTTATGTCGTATCTGCGCCCTATAGCAGGTTAGAGTTAGAGGTTCAACGACTGGTGCCACGAAAAACGGTACGACTCGTTTTGGTTGGCGATGACGCGAACGAACTCACGGTACGCGCCGCGCATAGGCTTGCTCAGCTTGGGTATACCGACATCTATCTGTTAGATGGTGGCATCGCAAATTGGAAAAGCGCGGGCTATCAAGTGTTTGCCGGAGTCAACTTACCCAGCAAGGCGTTTGGTGAGCTAGCAGAACATGCCTTTCACACGCCACGCATTACAGCGCAAGAACTTAACGCCAAAATTGCTGCACATGAAGATATCGTTATTCTTGACGGCAGACCGTATTCAGAATATCGAAAAATGAGCATCCCCACCGCGACGTGCTGCCCGAATGGTGAGTTGCCCCTGCGCATCGAAGAGTTAGTGTCTCGTCCTGAAACCACGATTGTGATCAATTGCGCGGGGCGCACGCGCAGCATCATTGGTGCCCAAACCTTGATCAACCTCGGGGTAAAAAATAAAATTCTGGCACTTGAAAATGGCACCCAAGGTTGGTACCTCGCCGACTTGAAGCTTGATCACGGTGCTACAAGAAAATACCCAGAAGCCATTGATGTCAAAAAGCTAAGTGCACAACAACACCGGGCTAAAGCACTTGCCGAAAAAAATGATGTCACGTTTGTTGATGGTGCAACAGTTGCGCGTTGGTTAAGTGACACGACACGCACCACGTTTCTGTGTGATGTGCGCTCGCCCGAAGAGTTTTCTCTAAGAACAATCCCCGGGGCTCAACATACGCCTGGTGGGCAACTGGTTCAAGCAACCGACCAATTCGTCGGAGTCCGCGGTGCGCGCTTGGTGGTGTTTGATGACGAGAATGTGCGTGCGCCAGCGATGGCATCCTGGCTTGCCATGCTGGGCTGGGAGGTTGCGGTGTTGACCAATGCGTTTACCCACCAGTGGGATGCAACCCCAACACCATCTCTTGCGCAACAACACAACGCCAACATTTGTACAACAATTTCAGCTGCGCAACTTAAACAAATCCAAACCAGTGCGACCCGCAGTATCGACGTACGTTCAAGTACAAAATATCGGCAGGCACATCTTAAAGATTTTGTGTGGTCGATCCGCTCACATCTCAAGCAATTGCCGTCACTCAAGGATGCGGTTGTTGTGTTGGTGGCAGATGATCTGGCTGTGGCGCAGCTCGCCGCACAAGAGTTGTCAGAAGCGGGCGCCTCGCAAATACACATGACAATGGATACCGTTGAGCAATGGCGAGCGGCGGGCCTTGAGGTGATCGCTACGCCAAACTCACCAACAGACCAAGAGAGCATTGATTATTTATTTTTTGTGCACGATCGCCATGAGGGCAATCGCGCAGCGGCAATGCGTTACCTTGAGTGGGAAATCAACCTGCTCAATCAAATTGACGAGCAAGAGCGGCAAAGTTATCGCTTGCCCCACTAACTTTTAAAAAACCACGAGGTGTTTATGCGTCGCACTCATTATGTTGGTCTCGCCCCAAAGCGCCTGCTGGTAGGCGTGCTCGCGGCGCTATGCTTAAATACTGTAGTGGCGCAGCCACTTCTCCCTCTGGCGGATTTTCCAAAACAGCCTTTCACAATCATTTCGCCATTTCCGCCAGGCGGCGGTAACGATAGTCTCGCGCGCATCCTTGCAGCAGAGTTAGCGCCCATTGTTGGGCAACCGGTGGTTGTCGAAAATAAAGCGGGCGCGGGGGGCAATTTAGGCACCGCGTACGCGGCTCGTGCCAAAGCCGATGGCTACACGTTGTTGATGTCTCAGACCAGCATCATTGCGGTCAATCCTGTCATGTATCAGAATGCAGGCTTTGTGCCAGAGGTAGATTTTGAACCCCTCACACAGCTGACAAATGCGTCTGTCGTCTTCGTGGTGCGTGAACAAAGTCCTTACAAGACGCTGGCGCACTACATCACCGACGCAAAAGCTCGGCCGCAAGCCGTTAATTTTGCAACACCTGGCAATGGCACGCTTTCTCATCTTACGACCGAACGCCTCGCCAAACAGACCAGCATTCAAGTGACACATATCCCCTACCGCGGCGCAGGCCCGGCCACTACCGACTTGTTGGGCGGCCAGGTTGACCTGCTGGTCACCTCGCCCTCGTCGGTTGAAAGCCTTGTCTCGGCGGGTAAGTTAAGGGTACTTGCGGCCACCAATTCTGACTTAATCGGCGTATTTGCAGGCACCCCGACCCTAGAAAGCCAAGGAATCACGGGCATGCAAGTGGCCGACTGGTATGGGCTATTTGTGCAAAAAGCCACGCCAACAGACCGCGTTGAGTACCTGTTGAAGGCTGTTCAGCAGGCCATGAACACAAAAACAGCGGTCGCAAAAGTCAATCAGGGCGGATCTCAGGTAGTCGCGAGCGACCGAAAAGACTTCAGCCAAAAAGTGACAAAAGAGATCGCCGAGTGGGCTGGAGTAGTCAAGGCAGCAGGTGTCAAAGCTGAATAACGCGGGTTTAGCCAAAGAATCTTAGCTATATCACGTCTTTAATGCGGACTTCTAACAAGGTTATTAACTTGACAATGCGTAAAAACTCCCTCATAATCGTTGGTTCTCTTGTGGAGAGGTGCCCGAGTGGTTAAAGGGGGCAGACTGTAAATCTGTTGGCCTTGCGCCTACGTTGGTTCGAATCCAACCTTCTCCACCAAGACTCCAGCGCGTATGGGGATGAAACAGCTCGAATCGGGCGGGTGTAGCTCAATGGTAGAGCAGAAGCCTTCCAAGCTTACGACGAGGGTTCGATTCCCTTCACCCGCTCCAGCGGTTTAAGTAATGTGAAGTGTAGTAGTTAGTGAGTACAGATTAGTTTTTCGTGGGGTGCAAACCCGGCGAATGCGCCCATGTGGCTCAGTGGTAGAGCACTCCCTTGGTAAGGGAGAGGTCACGCGTTCGATCCGCGTCATGGGCACCAGTCAGGTTTAAGAAAGCATTCGTAGTACCGTTTTTATCTCAATCTTAATAGCGTCAATCTAGGTCAGGAGCCCGTCATGGCAAAAGGCAAATTCGAACGAACCAAACCACACGTCAACGTTGGCACCATTGGGCACGTTGACCACGGTAAAACCACACTGACAGCGGCAATTACGACAGTGCTGTCGCAAAAGTTTGGTGGCGAAGCTAAAGGCTACGCACAG
>CANCMG010000037.1 GCA_947378965.1 Alcaligenaceae bacterium
AACAATGTTTCACACGCAAACAACAAAACCAAACGTCGTTTTCTGCCTAATCTGCAGTCGCGTCGCTTTTGGGTTGAAAGCGAAAACCGCTGGATTCGCTTGCGCGTAACCACCAACGCTATCCGTACCATCGACAAACTCGGCATTGATGCTGTGTTAGTTGATTTGCGTGCGCGTGGCGAAGTCGCTTAAAGGAGCCCAACATGGCAAAAGGTACCCGCGAAAAAATTAAGCTCGAATCGAGCGCTGGCACTGGTCATTTCTATACAACGACCAAAAACAAACGCAACATGCCTGAAAAGATGCTGATCAAGAAATTTGATCCAGTCGCTCGTAAGCATGTCGATTACAAAGAGACCAAGCTTAAGTAATTGGCTGCCTTTGTTTAACGCGTCAAAAAAGCCCCATCATTGGGGCTTTTTGTTTTTCGCCTCCTTGAAATCAGCCGCCACTCTATAATGTGAGGCTTACTGGGCGCTTGCCGCCCCCTGACTTTTTTTATGGCTTTATCCATGCTTGAACGCTATCAACCCACAGCAGTCGAACAAGCTGCCCACGCCAATTGGGATGCCCGGGACGCCTATCGCGTCACTGAAGGCGCCCTCAATGCCAAAGGTGAGCCCAAACCAAAGTTTTATGCTTGTTCGATGCTGCCCTACCCAAGCGGCAAACTGCATATGGGTCACGTACGCAACTACACCATCAACGACATGATGACGCGGCAGTTACGGATGCGTGGTTATAACGTCTTAATGCCCATGGGTTGGGACGCGTTTGGCATGCCCGCCGAGAACGCAGCGATCAAATCAAACGTCCCGCCTGCTAAATGGACGTACGACAATATTGCGTACATGAAAAAGCAGATGAAGGCGATGGGCTTGGCCATCGACTGGTCTCGCGAAATGTGCGCCTGCGACCCCAGTTATTACAAATGGAACCAATGGCTGTTTTTGAAGATGCTCGACAAGGGCATCGCCTACCGTAAAACACAGGTGGTGAACTGGGATCCAGTCGACAAGACCGTACTGGCCAACGAACAGGTCATTGACGGACGCGGCTGGCGCTCGGGTGCACCGGTTGAAAAACGTGAAATCCCCGGCTATTACTTGCGCATTACCGATTACGCCGCCGAGCTGCTTGAGCAAACGCAGCACGGCCTTGAGGGTTGGCCTGATCGCGTGCGCGCCATGCAAGAAAACTGGATTGGTAAAAGCGAGGGCGTACGTTTTGCGTTTTTGCACACCATTAAAGATGCGTCTGGTGCACTGATCCAAGACGGCAAGATGTATGTCTTTACCACACGCCCCGACACCATCATGGGTGTCACCTTTTGTGCTATTGCACCCGAACACCCTTTGGCTTTGCACGCCGCACAAACTAACCCAGCCTTAACGGCGTTTATCGAACATTGCAAACAAGGCGGCACCACCGAGGCCGAACTTGCAACACGCGAAAAAGAAGGCCTGGATACTGGGCTGAAGGTCACCCATCCCCTCACGGGCGAGAGCGTGGCTTTATGGGTCGGTAATTATGTCCTGATGAGCTATGGCGATGGCGCGGTGATGGGCGTACCTGCCCACGACGAGCGCGACTTTGCCTTCGCCAACAAGTATGGTCTTGCAATCAAGCAAGTCGTGCAAGTGGGCGATAAATCGTTTAACGACAAGGTGTGGTCAGAGGGCTATGCCGACAAGCAAACCGGTCGCCTGATCAACTCGGGCGTCTACGACGGCCTAAGTTTTACCGACGCACTTGACGCGATCGCCACCAAACTCGAAAGCCTGTCACTTGGCGCGCGGCAAACCACTTGGCGTTTACGCGACTGGGGTATCTCACGCCAACGCTATTGGGGCACGCCGATCCCGATCATCCACTGTGATGCTTGCGGCGCTGTACCGGTGCCCGAAAAAGATTTGCCGGTGATTTTGCCCGAAGACCTGATCCCCGATGGCAGCGGTAACCCACTGGCCAAACACGAGGCATTTTTGTCTTGCCAATGCCCAAGCTGCGGCAAGCCAGCCAGGCGCGAAACAGACACGATGGATACGTTTATCGATTCGTCGTGGTATTTCATGCGCTATACCTCGCCTGGCAACGATCAGGCCATGGTCGATGCCCGCAACGACTACTGGATGCCGATGGATCAATACATCGGCGGTATTGAGCACGCAGTGCTGCACCTGCTCTACGCACGCTTCTGGACACGGGTGATGCAAGATTTAGGCTTAGTTAAGTTTGCTGAACCCTTCACCAAGCTGCTGTGTCAGGGCATGGTGCTCAACCATATCTACTCAGCCAAAAATGCCAATGGTTCGATTGACTATTTTTGGCCTGAAGACGTCGACAACATCTATGACGCCAAGGGTTCAATTTCGGGCGCCGTGCTTAAAAGTGATGGTCGCGCAATCACCTATGGTGGCGTGGGCACGATGTCCAAATCCAAAAACAATGGTGTTGACCCACAATCTCTGATCGACACTCAGGGCGCAGATACAGCCCGCCTGTTTGTCATGTTTACGAGTCCCCCCGAGCAGACACTCGAGTGGTCAGACTCAGGCGTTGAAGGCTCAAATCGCTTTTTGCGCCGCCTGTGGGCGCTGTGCCATCAAAAGCACGCATGGATCACTCTAGGATTAAAAGCACCCGTGACCGATTGGTCGGGGGCTAGCCAAGATATCAAAAAGCTGCGTCTTGAGATCTATTCGTTACTCAAGCAGGCTGACTACGATTATCAGCGGATTCAATACAACACCGTCGTGTCGGCGTGCATGAAAATGCTCAATGCCATCGACGATGCCCGCTTGGGCGACTCGGGCTTCGCGAACGCAGTGACCGCCGAGACTCTGGGCGTTTTGCTGCGGGTGCTCTACCCGGTGGTGCCACACATCACCTGGAGCCTTTGGTCTGAGCTCGGCTATGCTGAGATCTATGGAGATTTGCTTGACGCTGCGTGGCCCTCGGTCGATGAAAGCGCCTTAGTCACAGATCAACTTGAGCTTGTTTTACAGGTCAATGGCAAACTTCGGGGTAGTTTGACAGTTGCACGCGAGGCGACTAAAGAGGCCATTGAGCAGCTCGCAGCAGCCCACGAGGCCGTGGTGCGCAATCTTGAAGGCCGAACCCCGAAGCGGATCATCGTAGTACCGGGCAAGCTGGTCAACGTGGTCGGATAACAGGATAATAGACGGATGAACAGCCTGACAGTCATCACGACCGCCCTCAAGGAAGCGCCACCGTCCTTCGCGGTGCGCGCGAGCTTGCTGCACGGGCGCACTTGGCTGCTGTCGCTCTTGATGGTCATCGCCTGTCTGGCCTTAAGCGGTTGTGGCTTCAGAATGCAGGGCGAAACCCCTATGCCCTTTAGTTCGCTGTCGATCAATATTCCTCAAAACTCGCAGTTCGGTGCCGACCTGCGTCGCGCCATCCGTGCAGCCTCCCCGAACACCAAGCTCATCGAGCCTCGCGACATGGTAGTCAGAGCGGGCGATATCGACGAAAGCGAAGACCCAGACGACAAGACCACGATTGAGCGCATCAAGGCCGCCAAAGTGCGTCGGCTGGCTCAAGCGAGACTCGAGCAAACCAGCGAGCAAAAAGGTTCGCGCATTGTAGCGATCAACGCTCAGGGTAAACCTGAAGAATTTGAACTTTCACTCAGGCTGACCTTTCGTTTAGTCACCGCAAACGATCGGGTGATCTTACCCGAGACCACGCTCTCTGCCATTCGTAGCATGCCCTTCGATGATCGCGTGGTACAAGCAAAAGAAGGTGAAGCCGCCACGTTATTCAAAGATATGCAGCGCAGTATGGTGGCTCGTATTCTGCGTCGTATCACCGCCCCAGATGTGACACAGCGCTGGGAAGTGCTGAACAAGTTAGATCCAGAAGATGCAGAAGCAGAGGAGACCGTTGCTCGCGTCACCGCGCCAACCATCGCTGTGCCACCAATGTGGCAAAACCCCTCGCTGACGCCGGCTCCTGTTACCGTCAGCCCTGAGTAACAGACCAACCTCGATGAGCGCCGATCGCCTGCTAGAAACGCTTGCGCGCCCCGGCGCGCAACTGTCGGCGCTGTACGTCGTGATGGGCGACGACCCCTTACTAACAATCGAGGCTGCAGATGGGTTGCGCGCTATAGCGAAGGCGGCCGGGTATTTTGACCGAACCTCATTTTTAATGGATGCACGCAGTGACTGGAGTGCGCTCGGAGTTTCGGCACAAAGCGGCTCGTTGTTTGGCGACAAACAACTGGTTGAAATCTCACTGCCGACTGGCAAACCTGGCAAGCAAGGTGCCGAAGCACTGATCAGTTTGGCCACTCGCAGCAAAGGTGTGAGCAACGGTGATGTGCTGACCATTGTGTCACTGCCACGCCTTGATAAGGCTTCTCGAGAGAGCAAATGGGCGAGCGCGCTGTTTGCGGCAGGTACCATGCTTGATCTAGCCAATATCGAGCGCGCCCAATTACCCAAGTGGATTGAGCAGCGGCTGGCGCGGCAAAAACAACGTGCCGAACCGGCAACACTCGAGTGGCTGGCCGACAAGGTTGAAGGCAACTTACTTGCGGCACATCAAGAAATCTTAAAACTTGGCTTGCTCTTTGACGAGGGCTTGTTGCCAGCCGAAGCCGTTGAACAAGCGGTCATGAACGTCGCGCGCTATAACGTCTATGGGCTGCGCGATGCCATGTTGGCTGGCGATGTACCGCGGTTAGTTCGCATGATGGGTGGCTTAAAAGCCGAGGGTGAAGCGCTACCTTTGGTGTTATGGGCGATTGGCGAAGAAATCCGAACGCTTGCGCGCGTGTCTCAGGCACAGGCCGCGGGACAAGACCTAAGCTCCGTGCTACGCTCACAGCGTATGTTTGGTGCCCACGAGAGCTTGGCACGGCAGGCTTTATCAAGGGTTGCAGCGCGCAGCTGGCCTGCGGCGGTTCAACATGCGCACGAAGTCGACCGGCTGATCAAAGGTTTGCAAGTTGCCGGACGGCTGCAAGATCCATGGGAAGAAATGACCCGACTTGCGATGCGGGTTGCAGCAGCAGGTGCGCGTGCCTGACGATCGCGAGAGCTGTGGCTTCGAACTTTTTGCTTCGAACTTAGGCATTTAAAATAGAGCCGCTTCGAACTTAGGTGTTTAAAACAGAGCCGCCTCGAACTTTTTGCTTACAACTTAGTTGCCTCTTCCGTCATTTCTTTTTTCACTTTATTGCACAGTTCAGATAGCCTATATATTCATGACGACTTTACAAGACACCATGCAGCAGATCGGACGCCAGGCCAGGCAAGCCTCGCGCGTGATGATGCGCGCAAGCGGTGCGCAAAAAACACAGGCTCTGTTGGCGATGGCCGAAACATTATCGGCCCAGCGCTCGGCACTGCAACGAGCCAACGCAAGCGATGTTGACGCTGCACGCGCCCGCCAACTTGAACCAGCACTACTTGACCGACTCACGCTGTCTGAACGCTCGATCGATGTGATGATCGAAGGTTTGCGACAAATCGCAGCGATGCCCGATCCGATTGGTGGCTTGAGCGCAACCACCGTGCGCCCTAACGGCATGCAGGTGGCGCAAATGCGCGTGCCACTTGGTGTAATCGGCATCATCTATGAATCGCGCCCAAACGTCACCATTGATGCCGCGGCCTTGTGTCTAAAATCTGGCAATGCCTGCATCTTGCGAGGCGGCAGTGAGGCCTTGCAATCAAATCTGGCGTTGGCAAACGTCGTTGAACAAGGTTTAATCGCCGCGGGCTTACCCCAACATGCTGTGCAAGTGATTGATACACCTGATCGGGCCGTGGTCGGTGAGCTCATCACCATGACTGAACACATTGATGTGATTATTCCGCGTGGCGGAAAAAGCCTGATCAAACGCTTGGCCGCTGAAGCGCGAGTGCCAATGATTAAGCATCTGGATGGCAATTGCCATGTGTATATTGACGCGCAGGCTGATTTGAAACAAGCAGCTGACATTGCCTTTAATGCCAAGACCTATCGGTATGGCGTTTGTGGCGCCATGGAAACCCTCTTAGTACACAAGGACGTTGCCGCAGCGTGTTTGCCAGCGTTGGCCCAGCGCCTGCTGGCACATGGCGTCGAGCTGCGTGGCTGTGCACAAACACAAAAACTAGTGTCTCAGGCGATCCCCGCAACCGAAGAAGATTGGGCGACCGAATATCTTGGGCCAATTTTAGCCATTCGAATTGTTGACTCACTTCAAGAGGCGATCGCGCACATCGAACGCTGGGGTTCGGGTCACACTGACTCAATCGTGACGCAAGACATTGCGACTGCACAACAATTTCAGCGAGAAGTCGATTCGAGTTCAGTGTATGTGAACCTACCCACCTGCTTTGCTGATGGCTTTGAATATGGCCTAGGAGCCGAGATCGGGATTTCAACCAATCGCCTGCATGCGCGCGGGCCCGTCGGGCTTGAAGGCTTGACCACCTTAAAGTGGGTGTTGCAAGGTAATGGACAACTTCGTGGCTAGCTACCTGAGTGTTTCTATGGTGGGCCGCAAGATCATGAACAACGTCTTAGCCCCCGACCTAGTTGTTGCTGCGATGGGCAGCAAGGCAATCAACAACTTCACGGATATTGACTGATGCTTTGGATTAAAACGTTTCATATCGTTTTTATTGCCTCGTGGTTCGCAGGGCTGTTTTACTTGCCACGTATTTTTGTCAATCTGGCGCAGCAAACCGACCCAGCGGTGCAACAGGTGCTGCTTGGTATGGCACGTAGGCTATATCGCTTTACCAATATTTTGGCGATCCCCGCAGTGCTGCTGGGCCTTTGGCTGTATGTGCAATATGGCATTGGTCGTGGGCCAGGCAGTGGCTGGATGCACGCCAAGCTAGCACTGGTTGTCTTGGTCATTGGGTATCATCACAGTTGTGGTGTGATTTTGCGCAAATTCGAACAAGGTGCAAACCGCCGTTCGCATGTTTTTTATCGCTGGTTCAACGAAGTACCTGTGTTGATGCTGGTTGCAATAACGGCCTTAGTCGTTATCAAGCCTTTTTAGTGGGACGCCATGTCTGAGCAGGATCCAGAACGTAAAACACTTACCCTCAAAACGCGCGCGGTGAAACCACGCCCCGCTGCTGGAGGTGACCAAACACGCGCCCGTATCGGTGCGCGTGCGCGCCAAGTGGCGCAGCTAAAAATTGCTAAAGAAAAATTGTCGCGCTTACAAGCCACAGGCAGCGAACACTCAACGGCAGAACCCTCTCAAGAAGGTAAGCCGCTGATCGTACGAAGGGCGCCTGAGGCCTCGTATGGTGACAGACCACGCCGCGGTCAGCGTGTAGACAGCCGTGCACCTCGGGGCGAGGTTCGCGCTGACTCTGCTCGCCCAAACGAACGAACGAACGAACACACGCCGCGTCGTGAACACTCCGACCATGAGCATCGCCGGGCCGACACTTCGCAGCGTGGCGAGCGTGCCACGGGCGGCCCTCGTGCCGACGAACCTGCGCGCGCCAATCGAGGCTCTGCACCACGCGAACCAACGCCGCGACCCGCCTCAGCATCAAAGGCCTTGCCTTTACGCGACGGCGTTCAAACTGAACGCGCCTCTGCGCTTGTGTTGGACACTGAAATATTTCATATCTTTGCGCCCTGCCCAACCGGCCTTGAAGAGGCGCTTGCGGCTGAACTCGATGCGTTAGGTTATGCGCAAGTGCAACCGACTCGTGCTGGTTGCCATTTTGTAGCGGATTGGTGGGGGGTACAGCGCGCCAATCTCTATTCACGCTTAGCGACCCGTATTCTGGTGCGTGTGGGGCAGGCACCGGTGCAGCGCGAAGACGATATTCTTGAGCTTGCACAAAGCATTGGCTGGGAGCGCTGGTTTGGCGCAGAGCACACCTTGCGCGTTGACACCTCTGCAGTCAAAAGCCCAATGCAAAGTTTGCAGTACTGTAACTTGCGCGCCAAAGACGGCATCTGTGATCGGCTGCGCGACCTTGAAGGCGCGCGCCCGTCGATCGATACCGTGCGCCCCGATGCCCGTGTGCATCTGTTTTTATCGCACGACACCGGTACGATGTATCTCGACACCTCGGGTGAATCCTTATTCAAACGTGGTTGGCGACTCGACAAGGGTGATGCGCCCTTGCGCGAAAATCTCGCGGCCGGCTTATTGGCGCTGTCTGGCTGGGATCCTGAAGCTGCCCTACTGGATCCTTTTTGCGGTAGCGGTACGATTTTGATCGAAGCAGCGTGGATTGCCTTAGGCGTCCCACCAGGAATCACTCGCCCGTTTGGCTTTGAGCGCTTGCGTGACCATGATCCAGGCCGCTGGGAAGACCTGAAAGACGAAGCACGCAGCCGGATTTTGCCCGAACTGGCCTCTCCCTTGATCGGCATTGACGCGAATCCTGAAGCCATCGAGGCGGCACGCCGTAACGCCGAACGTGCTTACCTCACCGAGGATACGATTCAGTTTGAACTTGGCGATGCACGTGATGCCGTGGCGCCTGCGCCGAGCGGTTGGATCGTCACGAACCCTCCTTATGGAGAGCGACTCGACGAAGAGGATGTCGAATTTTGGCGCGAATGGTCTGCCTGCTTAAAAAATGAGTTTGCGGGCTGGCAAGTCAATGTCATTACCTCTGATTTGGATTTGCCCAAACATCTTCGCTTAAAAGCCGATCGACGCACCCCGATTTTTAACGGGGCACTTGATTGCCGCCTGTTTAACTTTGAACTCGTGGCAAACAGCTACCGCGATGACCGCTGACGCACGAGCGAGTGCTTAACAAGCTCGGGGGAGCTAATGCAACGGCTTTGACGCGACCGAGCAAGAGCCATAGCGTGACATCGCACGCAGGGGCGAGTGCTGACTCAAAGCCGCGGTGCCACGGCAACCACTCGGTCGGCCTTGAGTCAATTCGTTGTGAAATCACAACGATCCTGATGATATTAGGGTATTCCCTTAATTTCATTTGCGCTAACTAGGGTTTTCCCTTAACATAGGGTTATCCCTAACAAGCACAGGAAGTCATCATGAACATCAACAACACAGCCCGTTTGACCGATAGCCTCGAGCGCGAACTCTTAGCCAAAGCGATGGAAGACCAGTTTCGCCCACATCCCATGCGCGCTGTTGGTAAGGTGGTACGTGGCTTAGTGGCTTTTACAAGCGCTGCGCGCGCCAACGCGCGTCACAACAGCCTCTACTAAAGCGGTTTCGCTGGGATCACTGGTTGGCAAGCCTGTAATCTGAGCGATCAAAAAAGGGTTGCCCGAGGGTGGCGCCCTTTTTTCAAGGTATGTTCGCTCGTCTTGAAGGTGCCTCAAGGTTTTGGGCCTTGAACAAAGTACGGGATAATACTGCCGATGAAGCCTAGCCCCACACAGCCACAGCCGCCTCTTGCTCAAGGCGCTGATATCACTCTCACACAGCCACAGCCGTCTCTTGCTCAAGGCGCTGATACCACTCCCACCCGAGCGCGCCGCTTCGCCTCGATGATGTACGAAGGGGTCTTACTCTTTGCCGTAGTATTTTTGGCAGACTACCTCTTCGACACGCTCACCCAAAGCAAGCACGGCCTGATGCTCAGAAGCGCTCGCCAGGCTTGGTTATTTTTAGTGATGGGTGGGTATTTCCTCTTGTGCTGGGCCCGCAGTGGCCAAACACTGCCGATGAAAGCTTGGCATATCCGCTTGGTTGCTGTTGATGGCACAGTACCTTCTTTCGGGCGTCTCGTTTTACGTTTCATACTGATGTGGGCCCTGCCCTTACTGGGCGCAGCCACGGTTTGGACGATTTCTAGGCTGACAGGTTGGCCCTCAGCGCTAGCGCTCATCGTAGCGGCTCCTTTCACCGTCTTTATCCCGACTTGGTTCAGTCCACAACAACAGTTTTTACATGATCTGCTTGCCGGCACTCGCCTCGCCAACGTATTGACTAGTCAAAACCCTTAGTTGTTGCAATCAAGCACCGCTAGGGGTTGCACCAAAGCACTGGTTGAGCCATGCTACGGGCAACACTCAAGTTACTGACGAGTATGGTCGATCAATACACCTCCCTTTACGAGTCTTTTGAATGGCTGGTTCCCACCCATTTCAACATTGGTCACGCCTGTTGCCATCGTTGGGCAAATCACCCTGCAGACGCTCGTAAAATCGCCTTGTTTGACGAAGACCAAACGGGACACCGAGAGGTATGGACCTATGAACGACTGGCGGCCACCGCAAATCAACTAGCCAATGGCCTGACTCGCATGGGAGTCAAGCGCGGCGATCGTATCGCCTTAATCTTGGGCCAGCGCCCCGAAACCGTGGTCGCACACATTGCAATTTATAGCGTTGGCGCTGTAGTGTTGCCTCTCTCTAACCTGTTTGGCCCAGAGGCGCTTGAGCAACGGCTGCGAGATGCACAAGTTCAGGTGGCAATCTGTGACGAGGTCTCGGCCGGCAATGTGCTGGCAAGCTTGCCACGCTGCCCAACGCTGACGCAGTTGGTTGGCATCGGAGTCGCCGACGACCGTGTGTTGCCCTGGAAGACGTTATTGATCCGACAACCCACAGAGTTCGAAGCCGTTCTCACACGCGCGGATGAGCCGGCAATTTTGCTGTACACCTCAGGTACGACTGGTGCGCCTAAAGGTGCGTTGTTGCCGCATTCAGTTTTGATTGGCAACTTGCCCGGCTTTGTTGCCTCGCAAAACTGGTTTCCCCAGCCCAAGGACGTATTTTGGTCGCCAGCCGACTGGGCGTGGACGGGCGGCATGATGGATGCGCTCTTACCGACGCTATATTTTGGGCAACCCATCGTTGGCACGCGTGGCCGCTTTAGTCCAGAGCGCGCTTTTGAAGTGCTCGAACGCTATCAAGTCACCAACACCTTTTTGTTTCCGACTGCGCTTAAGCAAATGATGAAAGCCATCGAGCAACCTAAAGACACTTACAAGTTATCCCTGCGCTGCATCATGAGCGCTGGCGAAAGCGTTGGAGATACCGTTTTCGCCTGGTGCGAACAGGCCTTAGGCATCACGCCTAACGAAATGTTCGGTCAAACAGAAATGAATTACCTGATCGGCAATAGCCATCAAAAATGGCCGGCGCGCTCGGGCAGCATGGGCAAGCCTTACCCCGGGCATCAAATCACCGTGCTGCGCGAAGACGGAACGATTGCGGCCACCGACGAGATCGGCGAAGTCGCCTTAAATCGTTTTGATATCCATGGCTATCCTGATCCCATTTTATTCATTGGCTATTGGCGCAACGACAGCGCGACCGCCGAAAAATTTACGGGTGACTGGTGTCGCACCGGCGACCTTGCCCGTGTCGATGCCCAGGGCTACTACTGGTACGCTGGGAGAGCTGACGACGTGTTCAAGTCATCAGGCTATCGAATTGGCCCCGGCGAAATCGAAAACTGCTTACTAGATCACCCGGCAGTGGCGAATGTGGCCGTTGTCCCCAAACCAGACGCCGACCGTGGTGCTGTGGTCAAGGCCTTTGTGGTGTTGACGCCAAATTTTGCTTCGCGTAAGCGCGCTCAGCTCACTAACATCCTGCAAGAGCACGTCAAAATTCGTCTGGCTCCGTATGAATACCCCAAAGAGATCGAATACGTCGACGCCTTACCCATGACGACGACCGGAAAAATCCAACGCAGAGTCTTGCGCCAACTCGAAATCGGCCGCAGCCAACGTCAGGCTAAAAAGCTCAAAGCCCAGTCAAGCTAAACTACCGGCTTTCCCTCGTATTAGGCGCAACTCATCATGGCGATTTATCAACTCGGCGACCTTATTCCTCGCATTGACCCAACAGCTTTCATTTTTGACTCGGCAGATCTGATCGGCGACGTTGTGGTCGGAGCGCAAGCCAGCATCTGGGCCAATGTCAGCATTCGGGGCGACAACACCTGCATCGACATCGGTCATCACAGCAATGTTCAAGAGGGTAGCGTTCTACACTCTGATGCGGGCGTGCCACTCACCATTGAGCATCACGTCACGATCGGACATCAAGCGATGCTGCACGGCTGTACCATTGGTTCGGGCACGTTGGTTGGGATGCAAGCAATCGTCTTGAATCGCGCAAAAATCGGCCGTAACTGTTTAATTGGTGCCGGGGCAATTATTCCAGAGGGACGCGAAATCCCGGATGGCAGCCTCGTCATCGGTGTCGGAAAAATTACCCGCTCGCTCTCTGCAGAAGAAATCGAAACGATTCGCAATAATATCGAAAACTACGCCAAACGCGGGCAAATGTACCGTGAAAAACTCAAGCGAATCGGTTAATGGCTGACGACGCTAGCCAGCTGCGCAGTGATGCGCTTAAAAAGTTTTTATTTGATGACCGCAGTGTGCGCATTGAGTCGGTTCGTATTGAGCACGCCTGGCTCTCTGCACAGGCACACCACCACTATCCAGCACCCGTCACGGCTCTGCTCGGCGAACTGGTTGCCGCTTCGACCCTGCTCGCTGCCAATCTAAAGTTTGATGGTTCGCTCTTGCTGCAACTACAAGGTGATGGTGCGATTGCCTTGATGGTCGTTGAGTGCCGGGCCGACCTGAGCATTCGCGCCACCGTGAAAATGCGCGATCGCCCACTGCCTGCTGCAAGTGATTTGCAATCGATGCTTAATCCGGGCGGCACTGCAAAATTTATTGTGGTGCTTGATCCGCCCAAGCACACGCCCGGGCGGCAGGCCTATCAAGGTATTGTGCCGCTCGAGGGCAGTAGCGTTGCACAAGCGCTTGAACAATACATGCTGCGCTCTGAGCAATTGCACACGCGCATCTGGTTAGCAGCCGATGCGCTGCATTGCAGTGGCTTACTGATTCAGCGCCTGCCCCTACAAGGCGGTGCGCAACAGACTGAAATCGAGACTGCAGACGAATCGTGGGCGCGCGCGCAGCACCTTGCCCAAACACTTACGCCTGCCGAAATGCTTTCGACCGATCAAGACACACTACTGCATCGCTTGTTTTGGCAAGAAACTTTATTTGCCTTTGACTCGCAACTCATCACCTGGAAATGCTCTTGCACCCAAGAGCGTGTTGCAGACATGCTTCGGATGCTAGGCAAAGCTGAGGTAGATGATATTTTGCAAGAGCAGGGCAAACTCGAGGTAGCCTGTGAATTTTGCGGGTTACCCTATGTGTTCGATGCGTTAGACACCGAGCGGCTATTTCAAACAACAACCGTGTTGGGCAGCAAATCGGTTCATTGAGCCTTGAACGCCCACAGAATCAAGGCGACGTGAATTGCACTGAAGTAGATAAGCAATTAAGTACATAAATACATAAGCAATTCATCACATAAGTAAATAAGCAATTAATGACATCAGCAATTAAGTACTCAAGTACATAAATACTTAAGCGCTTACGCTTTCACAATCACCGGTACGCATAATTGATAACCAATACCCCATACAGCCTTTAAGGCGGGTTCGGCGTTTTGACCCGAGAGTGATTCAAGTTTTTTGCGCAACCGACTGACAAGGCTTTCAAGGGCGCGTTTACCCATATCAGAGGTGCCGCTTCGCTGGCTGAGCAACTCGCAGATCATATCTGTCTCTAACATGTGACTCGGCGCCTGCGCCAAAGCCAACAGCAATGCCCGCTCGCTATTTGTTAAAAATGCTTTTTGCCACGGCTCGGAACCGTAAATTGAACGATCTCGTAAATCCAACGTCCAGGCAGGTGTTTCATCAACCTTTTTGACACGCCGCGCTAGATTGAGCAGAGTCAAGGTCAACTCTTCAGGGGCCACCGGCTTACTCAAATAGACATCGGCGCCTGCCTCGTACCCGCGAATTCGATCTGACAAGGCGGTACGCGCAGTTAGCATCACAATTCCCATCCCAGGAATGCTGCGTCGAATACGATTTGCAATCGCGATGCCATCCTCGCCAGGTAACGATAAATCTAGCACCAGCGCATCGAGCGGTTCAGTCATGAGTAGTTCGTCTAAAGACTTACCGTTTTGAACTGCAAACACTAAAAACCCTTGCTGCTTTAGATGAAAGTGAATTTCTTTGCGCAACAGAGGATCATCCTCGACTAAGGCGACGCGTATTTGTCCAGCTGTTTGATTCATAGCGGCAACTCAACAGAAAAAAACACACGGTTATATTCAAGTCTGTAACTGACAGAGCCCTTCAGTATCTCGCATAGAGATTTTATAAGAACTAACCCAAGCCCGGTACCAGGCTTATCGTGAGAATAAATACTGCGGTAATAACGGGTAAATAAAGCATTCGGATCAGGAGCGTGGTCGCGTTCAACTTCATTGGACACAATGCACAGCAGCTTATCGTTCGGCAGTGCACTCACCGACACTTCAATCAGCGTAGTGGCAGGCGAATACTTCACCGCATTGTCAATTAAATTATTGATGATCGTAACAAACAATAACCGATCGATCTGAATATTGACCTCGCGTAAACCAAGAATGTTAAATCTATCTGGCTGTGCTGCAATCAAGGGCAAGTTCTCGATCGTTTCAAGCACCGCGCATTTTTCATAGCGCACCACAAAGTTTTTTTGATCGATAGCATCTACCTGCCCAACGCGGTCAATCACTTGGGTCATATTATCGATCGACTGGGTGATACTGGTAAACCGCTCGCCAAACTCGGTCGCATGCTCTGATTTGCTAAATATTGACTTTAAGGAACCGAGTGCCATTCGTATCGTGGCCAAAGGATTTTTAAGTTCATGCGACAACATATCAATCAACGTGCTACGTTCTTTCAACTGCCGCTGCTCATAATCAGTCTGAGCTTTAAGCATATTCAGCTCAAACATTGTTTGTAGCCATTGCTCTTGCTGCACTTTGCTAAAACCAAGCAACATCAAGTAAAGCGCGAGGGCGACAAGCATGCTGACCCCAGTTCCTGGTATTAAGGTCAATATTGAGATCCCACTGTCAGTCATCAATAAGACTGCATCGGCACACATCAATACACCAACCGACAGCGCTCCAGTTATCCAATACTTCCTGAGCTGCCGAGTCGATTGTTGACTCTGATAAATGGCCAGCGCAAAAAAGAATGGGATTGTGAACAAAAACAGCCAGTTCAGCAGCAACATATACGGATGAACTTGATCGAAAAAAATCAGGCCAATCTGCACAAACCAAAACGTAATCCACAACACGCAATAATAATGAAACCAGGGTCGCGTCTGCCAACGACGTAACAATTCAAGACACAAGCAAGTGGCAAACACCAGTCGAAGACAAAACGCAGTCGTCAAGATTGGCGCGTAAAGTTCGGGTGACTGAGAAATAAATTCGCGCAGTGTGATCCCGTTTGAAAAACAATATAAAAACAGCGCAGATATCTGGGTCAAACAAAACAACCCAACCAGCAATGTACGGAAACGGATAAGGAATATGGCGCTCCAGCCAATTAACATCAACAGAATCCCGATCTGCACCCCATAGAGCAGGCTCTTTGAGATAGCGTCATCAACAAAACTATCAGAGGGCAAGACTTGAGTAGAGACATAAAAACCATTGAGCGTATCAATGCGCAAAAAATAGACGCGCTGACTACCCCCAGAATCTGGCAACCTAAAACAATGGTGCCCAAGAGAGCAACTGGACTGCAGTGCTGGATGTTTAGCACCGCTCAGTTGCCTCACCCACCGCCCTTGCTCTTCATAATAAAGCTCTAACTCTGAGAGAAAGTAAGGACCAACGGCAAGCACCAAGGGCGACGGTTGCTCGACCGGGACTTGAACGTTTATCTTGAGCCACCGTATGGTCGGCTCAACGCCGCGATTTAACAATAATTTAAAAGGCGTAAAAACTTGGCGACTAACGTCCTGCACGTCCATACGACGCGTTGTGTCAACGTACAAACTCAGTTCGGGCCTCGGTACCTTCTGGGCAAGACTCGCTGTCGCTTGAGATTGCTGTTGACTAGCGCCCTGTAATTGAGTTTGTGCGAACGCCGATCTCTGTGTGAGCCACAAGAGGCTAAGCATCGCGAAACAAAGACAATACAACACTCCAGGCCAAAGCCTGCGTTGACGCAAAACGACGAGCGCGGGGCAAGCCAAGGCTATGCCTTACGTTTTAGCAAGGTACTCAACGGCACTGCGCACGCCCTTTGAGCCAACAGCGATACCCAGACTTTGCATGGCAGCCTCAACGCCGGCCAAACAGCCCAGAATCATGGCTGGATTTAAATCACCCAAGTGACCAATTCTGAAGACTCGACCTGCAAACGGACCTAAGCCGCCAGCAATCAAGACTTGATATTTTTCGCGCGCTGTAGTGCGGATCAGTTCGGGATCAATGCCTTTGCCAACCAACACTGCCGTCACCGACGCAGAGCGCGCCTCGGGCACTTGACACAAAAACTGTACTTGCCCTGCTTCAGACCAAGCTTGAACCGCTGCGTGTACTGCACCAGCGAGCCGTTGATGACGTGCGTGCACCTGGGCCACGCCCTCTTGCTGAATCAAACCAAAAGCCGCCTCAAGGCCAAACAACAAGTTTTGCGGAGCCGTGCCGCAAAAACGGCTGTACGAGGGCCCTTTACGACGACGAATCCAATCCCAATAAAAGCGTGGCGCAGGGTTGTTGGCACAGACTTGCATCGCGCGTTCGTCTGCGGCGCAAAAACCAACGCCGGGTGGGCACATCAAGCCTTTTTGCGAGGCACCAATCACAGCGTTTACGCCCCATTGATCCATGTAAAAAGGGATCGCCCCCAAAGACGCCACAACGTCGACCACAAACAAGGCTGGGTGCTTCGCTTGATCGATCGCGCGGCGCAAAGCGGGCATATCGCTTGTCGTACTGCTCGCGGTGTCGGTGTGCACGGCAAAGACCGCCACGATTTCGTGTTTAGTATCTTCACGCAGAACTTGCTCGACAACTGCAGGATCAATCGGTTGCCCTTCAAGGTAAGGGGTACGCACGATCACTGCGCCCATTGCCTCGGCCATCAACGCCCATGAGTCAGAAAAATGGCCAGTGCCTGGAATCAACACTTTTTGGCCGGGCGCCAGCAGATTCACAATCATGGCTTCCCAGACACCATGGCCATTTGCTGCATATAAAAATATGTCCGCGCTTGCCGTGTTCAGTAGGCCTTGCAAGCCGCGCTCACAGGCGTCAACACAGGCATCGACACGCGGATCGCCCATGTCAATTGGCTGCCTAGTGAGTGCGTCGAGTACCGCCTTGGGCACGTTAGACGGACCAGGCGAGTGCAACAAACGGATACCAGGAAAATAAGGAAATGACGCGGCAGACGAATTCATGACAATCCTTTAGGGAGACCGCAATAGTTTACCCTGCCAAAACCTAGTGCGTAGTTCACCGTATCGACAGTTTTGCCGGTAATGTCCAAACTGCCCGACATGCAGATGTCGACCAAATACTCTGGGCAAGGTGGCGCCAGTGCCCTTGAGGCAAGCTTGGCCATTGTGCCGGTTTTACTGGTGTGCCTGTTAGGCATCGAGCTCGTACACGCCCACCAGAGCAAGCAGCTTGTCAGTCTGGCCTTGCAAGAGGCAGGCCGCACGGCAAGCATCACCAACGCCGATCACCACAAAGCCAACCAAGCCTTTGCTCAGGCGCTCGCACCGCTCTTCATGCCCGCAGGACAATACGCCGGTGGCTTGGCCCGGCTTGAGGCAACCATGGCACGCCATGAACGGCGCTACGCAGTGCCGCTTTGGGAGCTCAAGCTCACTGAGCTTAAAGACTCGGGCGCTCACCCAAACGGCTATCGAGTCCTGCAATTAGATTTGATTTATCTGCACGAGCCCAGGCAATCGTGGCTGCGTCAAGTACTACGACAAAGCACCCTTTGGGTGAGCGCTCCAACCAAGGGGCTGGCGGAAAAGGCTCGACAACAAGGCCTAGTAGCAATCACACTGAGCCGCAGAGCGGTGCTTCACGCCGGCGAGGCCAAGTATGAATCGAAGGGGCTACTCGAGGATACCAAGCACACGCCTGCGCAAGAGCTCGACGCGCAGCAGACTTTCACGGATGGCCAACATGCCCTAAGGCAACGTCCTATGTTGAACGCCTTGCGGGCAACGCTACCCGTCAGCCAAAGTGAAGACACTGAAGCACAGACACCTTATCGCGAAGCTCACACGCACTCCAAGTTGAGGTCAAGACCCGTGGCAGGGCTCTACTCATCCCAAAAACACTCACACCCCAACAAGCACTCGAACGTTGGCGCTGTCGTGCCCGCCTTAGACAAAGACGATCTATGCGGAGTCTTGCTGTGCTGCGCGCATTAGTTAGGCCGCAATTCATCGTTTAAGCGCTGAACTGGCGCGCGTCAGCGTACGTAGGTCGTAGGCTTAACTGTTAACACGGGCGCAACTAGCGCACGTAGGTCGTAGGCTTAACTGTTGACACGGGCGCAACTAGCGCACGTAGGTCGTAGGCTTGGCGTTTGGCGCCGGCGCGGCTGGGCGATTGGGCTTGGTTGAGGGCTTAAGTTCGGGAGGCTTCACGTCAGGAGGCAACACCTGAACAAAGAGCTCACCTTGGCGCATCATGCCGAGCTCGGCTCGGGCACGTTCTTCGGCAGCCTCGGTACCCGTTCGCAAATCATCAACCTCAGCCAACAACGCGACGTTACGCGCACGCAAGCCGTCGTTGATGCCGCGTTGGGTGGCAACGTGCTCTTGCATATCCCAGACAGACAGCCAACCGCCCCGACCCATCCACAAGGGATATTGGATCAGACCAGCGAGCGCGACCAGCACCAATAGCAAAAGACGCATACCACCTCGCACTTGCCAACAGGACTAAAAACGCCCTTCAGACAAGCCATTCGCGCAACATTTAGCGCAGGTTGTAAAAAGCCTCAAGACCAGGATAAGTGGCCACTTCGGCGAGTTCTTCTTCGATTCTGAGTAGCTGATTATACTTAGCCATGCGATCTGAGCGTGACAACGAGCCCGTTTTGATCTGCATGGCATTTGTGGCTACGGCGATATCGGCAATCGTTGAATCCTCGGTTTCGCCCGAACGATGTGACACGACCGCAGTATAACCAGCGCGCTTGGCCATTTCAATGGCGGCGAAGGTTTCAGTCAAGGTGCCAATCTGGTTAATTTTGATCAAAATCGAGTTTGCGACACCGCGCTCGATGCCCTGCTTCAAGATTTTAGTGTTTGTCACAAACAAATCATCACCGACCAGCTGAATTTTGCGACCCAACTGTTCGGTCAGGTGTTTCCAACCATCCCAGTCGTTTTCAGCCATACCGTCTTCGATCGTGATGATTGGGTATTTATCACACCAAGTCGCTAGCAAATTGGTCAACTCTTTTGAGGTCAGTGAAATCCCGCCCTCGCCTTCAAGGGTGTATTTACCATCGCGATAAAACTCAGAGGCCGCACAATCCAGACCCAAGGCGATTTGCGTGCCGGGCTCGTAACCCGCATTTTCGATGGCCCGCAAAATCAATTGAATCGCCGCCTCGTGGTTAGGCACGTTAGGCGCAAAACCACCCTCGTCACCAACCGCCGTCGACATCCCTTGATCGTGAATGATTTTTTTCAGCGCATGGAAAGTTTCGGCGCCCATTTGCATGGCTTGCCTGAAGCTTTTTGCGCCCACCGGCAAAATCATGAGCTCTTGCATATCAAGAGTATTGTTGGCGTGCGCCCCGCCGTTGATCACGTTCATCATTGGCACCGGCATACTCATCGGGCCACTGCCGCCAAAATAGCGATATAACGACAAACCAGATTCGTCGGCCGCAGCGCGCGCAACTGCCATACTGGCGGCCAAAATAGAGTTAGCCCCCAAACGCGACTTACCTTCTGTGCCATCAAGTTCAATCAGAGTGCGATCCAAAAAGGTTTGCTCTTGCGCATCTAAGCCCATCAGCGCCTCAGAGATTTCGGTATTGAGATTTTCAACAGCCCGCAGCACCCCTTTACCCAAATAGCGTGATTTATCACCATCGCGCAGTTCGATCGCCTCGCGGCTTCCGGTCGAGGCACCCGATGGCACCGAGGCACGACCCATCGCGCCCGATTCAAGCAAGACATCGCATTCGACAGTGGGATTACCACGTGAGTCAAGAATTTCGCGTCCGATAATATCTACGATTGCACTCATTTGAAGGTTTCCTGAATGATTGAAATTTTGATGACGTTAAGCAAAACGCGACTCAAGAAAGCCGTGTTGCTTCACCACCCGATCTAAGTCAATCAGGGTGGAAAGCAGGTCTTTCATTTGGTCGAGTGGCACGGCGTTGGGCCCATCAGAGAGCGCTTGCGCTGGGTTTGGATGAGTTTCCATGAATAGGCCAGAGACGCCCGCGGCCACCGCCGCACGCGCCAAAACAGGCACAAATTCGCGTTGCCCGCCTGACGAGGTACCCTGCCCACCGGGCAACTGGACCGAGTGCGTGGCATCAAACACCACTGGGCATTGGGTTTCGCGCATGATGGCGAGCGAACGCATATCTGACACCAAATTGTTATAGCCAAACGAGACGCCGCGTTCGCACACCATGATGTCTTCGGGTACGCCCGCTTTTTGCGCGGCCAGGCGGGCTTTGGTGACCACTTGCAACATATCGTGCGGCGCCAAAAACTGGCCTTTTTTAATATTGACTGGCTTGCCACTGGCTGCGCAGGCCTCAATGAAGTCGGTTTGTCGACATAAAAACGCTGGTGTTTGCAGCACATCCACCACGGCCGCGACTTGGGTCACCTGGTCTTTATCGTGCACATCGGTTAGCACTGGCACCTTAAAGTGCGCACGCACGTCTGACAAAATTTGCAAGCCTTCTTCCATTCCGGGGCCACGGTACGAGGCCCCTGAACTGCGGTTGGCTTTATCAAAGGAACTTTTGTAAATAAAAGGGATGCCCAAAGCGCTTGTGATTTCGCACAGGCGACCCGCGGTATCAAAGGCCATTTGACGCGACTCGATCACACAGGGCCCAGCGATCAGAAAAAAAGGCTGCGTTAAACCAATCTCAAAACCGCAGAGCTTCATCAAGCACCCTTGCGCTTATTTTGACTGACTAACGCGGCACGGATGTAACTTGTGAACAGGGGGTGCCCATCGCGCGGTGTCGAGGTGAACTCGGGATGAAACTGCACGCCAATAAACCAAGGGTGCCCAGGGATCTCCATGATTTCAGGAAGATCTTCGGTGGGTGTTCGCGCGCTGATCAGCATACCAGCCTGCTCGAGCTTAGGCACGTACAGATTATTCACCTCGTAGCGATGGCGATGGCGCTCGTTGACCTCTAAGCCATAAATGCTACTGGCCAGGGTGTCAGCCTTAACAGGGCAACGCTGCGCGCCTTTGCGCATGGTGCCACCCAAGTCTGACTGTTCGTCGCGCACTTCAGCGCGCCCTTCGCGATCAATCCACTCGGTAATCAAGGCCACCACAGGGTGCTCAGTGTCAGGATCGAACTCGGTACTATTGGCATGCGCGAAGCCCGCTTTGTGACGTGCAAACTCAATCACAGCAAGTTGCATACCCAAGCAGATCCCCAGATAGGGAACGTTATTTTCGCGCGCGTATTGAATGGCCAACATTTTGCCTTCGGTGCCACGCTTACCAAAGCCGCCAGGCACCAAAATCGCATCAAAAGGCTTTAGCACGTCGGTGCCGTTCTGTTCGAGCGCTTCAGAATCAATATAGTCGACCATCACACGAGATTCGGTATGGATCCCAGCGTGAATCAGCGCTTCGCTAAGAGACTTGTACGACTCAGTGAGATCAACATACTTACCCACCATCGCGACGCGCACCTGATGCTTGGGATGTTCGAGACCAAACACTAACTTATCCCAAACCGACAAATCTGCCTGAGGAGGATTAATCGCCAGCACTTCGCAGATCAGATTATCAAGCCCCTGCTTGTGCAGCATGCTTGGGATTTTATAGATTGAATCAGAATCCCACACCGAGATCACAGCATCGAGAGGAACATTGGAGAACAGAGAAATTTTAGCGCGCTCTTCGTCAGGGATTGGACGATCAGCACGGCACAGCAAAGCGTGGGGAATAATGCCAATCTCGCGCAACTTTTGAACCGAGTGCTGCGTTGGCTTGGTTTTGAGCTCACCGGCTGAGGCAATAAATGGCACGAGCGTCAAATGAATAAACGCGGCGCTGTTACGCCCCATGCGCAAACTCATTTGCCGCACGGCTTCAAGAAACGGCAGCGACTCAATATCGCCGACCGTACCGCCGATTTCGACGATGGCGACATCGGTTTGGCCAGCCCAGGATTGCTCGGCGCCACGGATGATGAAATCTTGGATTTCGTTGGTGATATGCGGAATGACCTGGACAGTTTTGCCTAAATATTCGCCCTTGCGCTCTTTGCGCAAGACAGACTCATAAATTTGACCGGTCGTAAAATTATTGGCCTTGCGCATTTTTGACGAGATAAAGCGCTCGTAGTGGCCAAGATCAAGATCAGTTTCAGCGCCATCTTCGGTGACAAAAACCTCACCATGCTGAAACGGGCTCATGGTGCCCGGATCAACGTTGATGTAGGGGTCGAGCTTAAGCATGGTGACTTTTAGGCCGCGCGATTCAAGCAAGGCGGCTAACGACGCAGCAGCGATGCCCTTACCTAGCGAGGACACTACACCACCGGTAACAAATACAAATTTGGTCATGTCATGAACGCCCAAACGTGCAGCGTATGCAGGAAATTTGAATTATAGCCGCACGCGTGACCTTTGCGGGGACTACGTCTAGACATTGATGCAAATCAGGACCAAAACTGACTTAACGTATCAGTCGCTGTGTGCGCTGCAACAACCAGGCCAAGCCCTCGCCGGTCAGGCGAGGCTCCAAGCGGCGGCGAACTTCTTGGTGGTAGGCGTTTAGCCAAGCGATTTCGTCATCGCGAAGCTGACTCACCTGAACGCAAGTCATGTCAATCGGGCAAAGTGTCAGCGTCTCGAACTCAAGAAACTCGCCAAACTCAGATTCGCCGGCGCTTTGATTACAGACCAGATTTTCGATTCGTATCCCCCAACGACCCGGGCGATAGAGCCCTGGTTCGTTCGAGGTAATCATGCCCGGTTGCATGGCGGTGTGCGGAGCGGGTGCGGCGCGGTACGAGATCACCTGCGGGCCTTCGTGCACATTAAGGTAATACCCCACCCCGTGACCCGTACCGTGGCCGTATTCGGCTAAGCGATCCCACAAAGGCGCACGAGCGACGGCATCAAGCATTGGCGAAGCGACACCGCGAGGAAACTTCAGCCGCGACAAGGCAATCATCGCTTTGAGCACGGCCGTATAATCGTCTTTTTGCGGCTCAGTCGGCGTACCAACCGGCACCACGCGGGTGATATCAGTGGTGCCACCCAGATATTGCGCACCAGAATCGATTAACAACAAGCCATCGCCCTTGATTTGAGCGTGCGACTCTTGTGTGGGCCGGTAATGGGGCATCGCACCGTTGGCATTAAACGCTGAGATCGTGCCAAAGCTACGAGACACAAAACCTGGTTGTGCAGCTCGCAGCACGAGCAGCCGCTCATCGATCATCAACTCGTTGAGTGGTGTGGCGTCGCAGCTGGCGATGGCTTGTTCGAGCCAGGCAAAAAACGCACATAAGGCGGCGCCGTCTTGCTCCATCACGCGGCGCACATGATTGAGTTCGAATTCGGTTTTTTGAGACTTAAAAAAGGTGATGGGGTTGATCGCACGCACAGTGCGTATGCGCAACCGATCAATCAGGGCGCAGGTGGTGCGGGCCGGGTCGAACAACAGCACGTCTTTTTCGGGCAGCTCGGCTAAGACCTGCGCGATGGTGTCATACGGTCGGGTCTGAATGTTTTCTAAGGCGAGTTTGTTTGCCAGCGCGGCATCTACCTTGCCAGGCAGGACAAATAATTGTGCATTGTTAGGGCCAATCAAAACATGCGACAAAAACACAGGATTAAACGAGACATCGCTGCCGCGCAAATTCAACAGCCAGGCAATGTCGTCAAGCGTTGACACTAAATGCCACTGAGCCCCCTGCTCAAGCATAGCCTCGCGCACGCGTGCCAGCTTATCTTGTCGCGAAGCCCCTGCAATGTCTAACGGCAAATCACGCACCGCAGCAGTGGGCAATACGGGGCGCTCGGGCCAGCATTGCCCAGGCAAATCAAGATCCAGTCTGAGCGCGATGCCACGAGGGGTCAGCAACGCGAGCAACGCATCGCGTGCGGCCAAGCCCAATGCACGGCCATCCACCGCCACCGTCGCACCCTCAGCAAGTTGCTCGGCCAGCCAGTTGCTGTGAGCGGGGTCAGTTGCGACACCAATTTTCATCAGGGTAATGGCTGTGCCCGCCAGTTCGGCCTCGGCTTGCACCCAGTAACGGCTATCCACCCAAAGACCAGCGAAATCCTGCGTGACGACAACCGTGCCAACCGAACCGCTAAAGCCTGTCAACCAAGGGCGTACTTGCCAGTAGTCTGGCAAGTACTCAGACAAGTGAGGGTCGGCTGAAGGCACGAGACAAGCCTGCACCTTGGCCGCAAGCATTGCCGCGCGCAACGCCGCGAGAGGATCAGAGGGACTCGAATTTGACACGGTTGTTGTCATTTAGTGGCGCGAGTGAAAGTACACAAGACCAACGGGCCACTGAACATACGCGTGGCCGAAATGGTCATTTTCATTTAGAGGGCCCAGAGAACTTGGCCTTCAGTACCGCAATAATGCCAGGCAAGATCGACAAGAAAATAATAAACAGAATCACCAGTGTCAGGTTGTTGCGCACGAACGGCAGATTGCCAAACCAGTAGCCAGCGACAGTCAGCGACACGACCCACAAGATCCCACCGGTGACGTTGTACAAAAAGAAACGCTTGGGATCAAAGCGTGCAAAACCTGCCACGAAGGGCGCCATGGTGCGCGCAAGCGGAATAAAGCGCGCGATGATGATGGTTTGACCACCGTAGCGATCGTAAAAGCCTTGGGTGTACGCCAAATGCTTGGCATTCACGAGGCTGGTGCGGGCGATCAGCGCGGCACCAAACCAACGGCCGATCGAGTAGTTCACGGCATCGCCAACAATGGCTGCCGTCGTCAAAATAGCCATCAATAGATAAATATCCATCTTGCCCATCGCGCACACGGCTCCTGCGACAAATAACAGCGAATCACCGGGCAAAAATGGCATAAATACCAAGCCCGTTTCGGCAAAAATAATCGCCACAAGCAAGGCATAGATCCAGACACCGTGCATCTCGATAAACTGCAACATTGTTTTATCGATGTGCAGCAATAAATCTAACAAGCTGGTGATGACATCCATCCAAAAATCCTTAGGGTGACTAAATATTGACGCGATTGTAGCGAACCCGTGTGTCGCTGCCTAAAATATTAACTCGCCGTCTGACTTGAAGTCATACAGGTCACGGAGCGCCCGGCGTTGGTGGCCGTCGCGCCCAATGACAGACCGCGCGCACCAAAGCGAAGACATAATCGACTGCTCGATCGCATCTGCCGCGGCTTCAAAAAGCCCGTCAAGTTGCTGCTCGTGCAACAACGCCAGCGCTGGCATCGGCTCACGCTCAAGCGCCGGCAAGGTGTAGGCGGTTGAAAAGGCCAAGGCAACATCACCACTGCCGTGCCCAAAAAATGAACCGGTTCGAGCCAAACCTACTGCGGCGCGCGTCGACAATCGCCGTAACTGCCGCGCATCGAGTGGTGCGTCGGTCGCGATCAGCATAATGATCGAACCTTTGTCTGGGGGCTGCGACAGTGGCCTTGGCGCTTGCTGCACCAGGCGCTTTCCCAGCGGCTGACCTAGCCAAGACAGGTTCTGTAACTTTCCAAAATTAGAGAGTACCAACGCGCCAACGGTATAGTTTGCCGAGGCCACCGACACTAAGCGCGAGGCCGAGCCGATTCCACCTTTTAGCCCAAAACACGACATGCCCCGACCGGCACCGACTGCACCTTGTTCAAAGAGGGGCGAGGCGTGCTCAAAGGCTTGTTGATAATGCGCGGGCTCGATACGCATCGCCTGAATATCGTTTAAATATCCGTCATTACACTCAAACACCAAAGGATTGACGGTAGGCCAGGCGCGTCCGATCTCGGGGTGGTTGGCGAACGCTTGTTGTATTTGCGCCTGCGCCACGGCCGACACACTAAACGTATTGGTCAGCGCGATAGGGGTTTCGAGCACGCCGAGCTCGACGAGTTGCATCAAACCGACTGATTTACCAAAGCCGTTAATGACGGTCGCGGCGGCTGGCACCTTATTTAAGTAATGCGAAGCTTGGTGCGCACGCACAACCGTCACACCCGTTTGGATCGCGTGGTGGTCTAACGTGCAGTGACCCACGCTGACACCCGCGACGTCGGTAATCGCGTCAAGCGCACCGCTCAGGAGTGAACCCACTTTAAAAGGGCAGCGATCGATTACAGTCATTTTTGCTCAATCTTTAGAGGCCGCAAGCGCATAGGGTTATTTTTGTTCAATCTTTAGAGGCTGCAAGCGCATTGGGTTATTTTTGTTCAATCTTTGGATCAAGTGCATCGCGCAGGCCGTCGCCCAACAAATTAAACGCAAGCACTGTAAAAAAAATCGCCAAGGCCGGAAAAACCGCGACATGTGGCGCAATCACCATATCAGCCCGCGCTTCGTTGAGCATCGCACCCCACTCGGGGGTAGGCGGACGCGCCCCCATCCCCAAAAACGACAAGCTCGCCGCTGTAATGATCGAAGTGCCGATCCGCATGGTGCCGTACACCACGATCGGCGAGAGTGTACCTGGCAAGATATGGCGCAACATGATCGTTACGTCAGACGCCCCCACGCTACGAACGGCTTCAATGTAAGTCATTTGTTTTAACGCTAAGGTATTGCCGCGTACCAAACGTGCAAAAGCGGGCACGCTGAAGACCGCCACTGCAACGATCACATTGACCATACTTGAGCCCATCACAGCGACCACGCCGATCGCCAGCAACATCCCCGGAAACGCAAGCAAGACATCCGAGATGCGCATCGTCAGGCGTTCGTACCACCCTTGGTAATAGCCTGCCATCAAACCCATCAAGGTTCCGACCACTGCCCCGATTGCCACTGAACACAAGCCGGCGGCAAGCGAGATTCGTGCACCCATCAATACCCGACTGAAAATATCGCGGCCCAAGGAGTCAACCCCAAACCAATGCACCAACGAAGGCGGATCGTTTAGCGCGTCGTAATCGAAATAATCTTCAGGATCAAAAGGCACCACCCAAGGCGCCACACAGGCAGCAACGATCAACAACACAATGAATAACCCAGCCGCTACAGCAAGTTTTTGCTTTTTAAATTTACGCACAACTTCACTGACCGGCGTACGCAAGGCTTGGGAGGTTGTTGCGCTCAAAACGTCTCCCTTTTATTTATAACGGATGCTCGGATTGATCGCACCATACAGCACGTCAACGAGCAGGTTAATTAAGATAAATTCTGTCGAAAACAGCAATACCAAGCCTTGTATCACCGGATAGTCGCGTTGATTGACAGCATCGACCAACAGGCGGCCCAGGCCAGGCCAGTTAAATACAGTTTCGACCACGATCGAGCCACCTAACAAAAAACCAAACTGCAAGCCCATCATTGTGACGACAGGAATCAAGGCGTTACGCAACGTGTGCTTAAACACCACCATCGCTTCAGACAAACCCTTGGCGCGGGCAGTACGAACATAATCTTCTTGAATCACTTCGACAAACGAGGCCCGTGTAAAGCGTGCCATCACCGCAGCGACCGCAGCACCCAAGGTGAGCGAGGGCAAAAGATAGTGCTTCCAGGTCTCTGCGCCCACGGTAGGCAACCACCCAAGCTGCACCGAGAAGACCTGCATGAGCATCATCCCCAAAGCGAAGGCCGGAAAAGAGATACCCGAGACCGCCAGCGTCATCCCTAAACGGTCTGGCCAACGATTGCGCCAGACCGCAGAGCTAATCCCAATTGCCATGCCGAACAAAACCGACCACGCCATACTGCTAACCGTCAACCAAAGCGTGGGCATAAAACGCTCGGCGATTTCTTGGCTGACCGGTCGTTTGGTGCGCAGAGAGTGGCCCAGATTGCCGTGCGACAACTCTTGCACGTAGCGCAGAAATTGCTGGGGTAAGGGCAGATCCAATCCCAGATCTTGACGAATCAAATCGATCGTTGCCTGATCTGCATCAGCACCTGCCACCAAGCGCGCCGGATCGCCAGGCAAAATATGAACGAACAAAAACACGATCAACACCACCAGCATCAAGGTGGGGATCATGCCAAACAAGCGACGAACAAAATAAGACAGCACGGCCTGCAGCTCTGCTTGACTTACGGCTTCAAGTCGATGTCACTAAACCAAAATGATGTATCAGGCTGCACGTAAACGCCGCTCAGTTTTTTTGAACGCACATACACGTTATTTGCAGTCACTAAGAAAGCCCACGGTGCGTCCTTCCAGATCAACTCTTGCGCATTTTTGTATAAGGCGATTTTTTCGTCACGGTTAGTCGTTGTGAGAGCCCTCATGATATCCGCATCGACTTTAGGATTCGAGTAGTAGGCTGTGTTGTTGGCGACGGGGGGCATCGAAGGAGTTGCTAGCAAAGGCCTTAATGCCCAGTCTGCCTCACCCGTTGACGAAGACCACCCAGCGTAATACAACCTGACCTTAGCCTCTTCAACCGTTTTGACTTGATTGACCCGTTGCACGCGCTGGCCAGCTTCAAGAATTTCGACCGAGGTCTTAATGCCGACCTGGGTCAGTTGCTGTTGCAAAAACTGCACAACCTTGACCGAAGTGCCGTCGTTATAAGCCGACCACAGCGTGGTCTCAAAGCCGTTCGGGTAGCCTGCCTCGGCAAGCAACGCTTTGGCTTTTTTAGGATCAAATGGCCAAGCGCCGCTTTTATGCGCAAACTCGACCCCTTGAGGCACTACGCCGTCTAAGGGAGTGGCATAGCCCGCGTAGGCCACTTTAGCTAGCGCTTGTTTGTTGATGGCATAGTTGATTGCCTGACGCACCCGCAAATCGTTAAACGGTTTAACCTGCGTGTTCATTGACATGTAGCGCGCCATGATTGAATTGGTAGCATCAATCACGTCAAGTTTGTCATTTTTGCTCAGAACCGCCACCTGCTCATACGGGATAGGAAACGCGAACTGCGCCTCGCCGGTTTGCATCACCGCAGCGCGGGTATTGTTATCGGTCACGGTGCGAAAAATTAGCGTATCAATTTTTGGCAAGCCTTTTTGCCAATAGCCTTCAAACTTTGTCACCTTCAGATACTCGGCGGGCTTCCATTCAACAAACTTGAACGGCCCGGTACCGACCGGATTTAAGCCAATATCTTTACCGTATTTCGTCAAGGCAGTCGACGAAATCATCATCGCGGTGGGGTGCGCTAACGCGTTGATAAAAGCAGAAAAAGGTTCTTTAAGTGTGACCCGTATGGTCTGCGCATCGATCACTTCAGTTTTAGCGATGCGATTGAACTGCGAATAACGTGCCAATTTATTATCAGGGTTAGCGACACGGTCTAGGCTGGCTTTGACAGAGTCGGCTGCGAAGTCAGTGCCGTCATGAAACTTAACGCCGGCCCGTAACTTGAAGGTGTACGCCAGGCCATCGGGAGTCACTTCATACCCTGTCGCAAGCTTTGGCAGAAGCTTGAGCTCTTGATCAAATTCGTACAAACCTTCGTAATAGGCTTTACCTGCAGCTTGATTCAGCGTGCTGTTGGTGTTGTAAGGGTCAAGCGTTTCAAGAGTCAGTGAAACCGCAAACGTCACCTCTTTGGCAGCAAACGCTGCCGGCGTTGCAAGCCCACCCACAACAAGTGTAAGTGCGCCGAGCATGACTGACACCGACCTGCGCATCGTCGAGCGAATCAAGTTCATTTGAAGCTCCTGAAATTAAAAATGTTTAACGTTTGCGTTTAAATAGAATTTTTGTACTACAAACACGAGTGCTCGCCTCAACTAATATCACCCAAAATTTTTTGACTAATACAGCCCGCCCACAGCATGCTGCGCGACGTAATGATCGGGCCCCACACAAACCAGTGGTTTGACCAAGGGTTCGTCGTGCAACACCCGCATCGGACTTGGAACCTCGTCATTCGACAACGCGTGTTTAAAATGCCGCCGTGCCGGGTCTGCAATTGGCACAGCCGCCATGAGTTTACGCGTGTACGCGTGCTGTGGATTCTGAAAAATGGCTCGGCGCGGGCCGATCTCGACAATTTGCCCTAAATACATGACCGCGACACGATGACTGATGCGCTCGACGACCGCCATATCATGCGAAATAAACAAAAACGCGACGCCAAGCTGTTGTTGCAGTTCGATCAAGAGATTGATGATTTGCGCTTGAATCGAAACATCAAGGGCAGAAACAGCCTCATCCGAAATGACGACTTTAGGATTTAACGCGAGTGCTCGCGCGATACAAATTCGTTGACGCTGCCCCCCTGAAAACTCATGCGGATAGCGCGCTGCCATGTCAGGATGAAGGCCGACGCGCTCTAAGAGTTCAGCAACACGCTCGCGCGCTTGCTCGTGATTGGCGACGCGGTGCACAAGCAAAGGCTCCATGATCGAAAAGCCCACCGTCAAGCGAGGGTCAAGTGACGCGAAAGGATCCTGAAATACAAACTGTATATTTTGTCTAAACGCCTGCAACGCCTTGCCTTCAAGTGCAAGGATATTTTGGCCATCAAATTCGATCTCGCCGCCCTGGGCTGGCACCAAGCGCAGTAACGAACGGCCAGTGGTCGATTTACCGCAACCCGATTCTCCTACGAGAGCAAGCGTTTCGCCCGCAAACAAATCAAAACTTAACTGTTCAACCGCATGCACGCGGCGCGTGACACGATTGAAAAAGCCGCCACGCACATCAAAGCGCGTCACCAGGTTACGCACACGCAAAATAGGCTGAGTTGCGTGGTACGGAAGCACCGCGCCTGAGTGTGCTGGCCTCTGTGGGGCTTGCGCGTCTGCCTGCATCAGCGTCAATGAAAACTTGGCAGGCAAGTCAGTGTCGTTCATCGACCCCAACTGCGGCACCGCCGACAGGAGCGCACGCGTGTAGCGTTCGCGCGGCGTACCAAAAATATGACTCGACGGGCCTTCTTCGATTTTTTCACCCTGATACATCACCAGAACTCGGTCTGCGACCTCAGCCACGACACCCATGTCATGCGTAATGAAGATCACGCCCATCTTCATTTCAGCTTGCAGCTCGCGAATCAACTGCAGAATCTGCGCCTGAATCGTGACATCTAGTGCAGTGGTAGGTTCATCGGCAATCAGCAAAGCCGGCTTGCACGCAAGCGCCATCGCGATCATCACGCGCTGACGCATGCCCCCCGACAATTGGTGTGGATAGCGCCCCATCACTGCGCGAGAATCGGGAATACGCACCTGGTCAAGCAGACGAAGGGTTTCAGCCTGAGCCGCAGACGCACTGGCGCGTTGATGTAAACGGATCGACTCGGCGATCTGCTCACCTGCCGTGAACACGGGATTCAGCGAAGTCATGGGCTCTTGAAAAATCATCGCCATGTCTGCGCCTCTGACTGTGCGCATGAGCGCCGAATCAGCACGCGCTAAGTCGACCACCTCATCGTTGCGCCGGCGCAACGTCATTTCGCCTGATAGTATTTGCCCGCCACCGTGCTCGACCAGTCGCATCAGGGCCAACGAGGTGACCGATTTACCCGACCCAGATTCACCCACAATCGCCAGTGTTTCGGCGCGACCCACGTGAAAAGACAAATCTTTAACCGCGTCAACCGTTCGTTCTGAACCACTGAAGCGAACGCTCAGTTGCTTGACTTGCAAAACGCTAGGTGGCGCTGAAGACATTAGCGAACGCTCGGTGACGGCGCAGGCATCATCGATAGATATCGGTGACCGGTTCTTGCCCCACACGCATATAACCTCGATACATGCCTTCGGTGTTGAAGGGTAAGGCGATATTGCCTTGGGCATCTACCGCGATCAGGCCGCCTTTTCCGCCGATTGAAGGCAATTCTTGGTACATCACCACTTCAGCGGCCTCTTTTAAGGAGGCGCCAGCGTAACGCATACGGGCGGCAATATCATAGGCTGCCACGAGCCGAATGTACATCTCACCCGTGCCGGTCGACGACACTGCACACGTTTGATTACTCGCGTAGCAGCCCGCACCGATGATGGGGGCATCGCCGATTCGGCCAACTTGTTTATTGGTAATGCCGCCGGTAGAGGTAGCCGCCGCTAAATTGCCGTGCGAATCAAGCGCGACTGCACCCACGGTGCCAAATTTTTTATCAACGTCAAGCGGATCGTTGGGCTGCTCAGGTGCCCCCGTCGTCCCAAATTTTTTATCGATGTCAGACGAATTCGTCAGCGCGCCCATCGCTTGGGCAGTGAGCGTAGAAGCCAATCTCTGACCGTCATCGAGCGAAGCGACCCCTGGCGTTTCTTTTTGTACTCGCAACAACTGGTCATAGCGCTCGGGTGTTGAAAAGTAGGTGCGCTCTACCATCTCGATGCCATGCTCTCGGGCAAAGGCCTCGGCGCCCTCACCCACGAAAAACACATGGCGACTGTTTTCCATCACTTTACGCGCAGCAAGTACTGGGTTACGAACGTGATGCACATTGGCGATTGCACCTGTACGCAAGTTACTGCCGTCCATGATGGAGGCATCTAGCTCATGCGTGCCCGCACTCGTAAACACTGCACCGCGACCAGCGTTAAATAAAGGACAATCTTCAAGACCAACGACCGCGGCCGTAACTGCGTCAAGCGCCGAGCCACCGCTTGCAAGAATCGCTTGCCCCGTGCGCAAAATGCGTTGTAAGGCCTCGTGAAATTCGCGTTCTTTTTCGGGCGACAGCGCGGCGCGACTCATCGCGCCAGCCCCCCCGTGAATCACTAGCACTGGCTTCATGCTCTACCCCATGAAACCTCGCCACTCAGGGCGAGGGGTGAATCGTGTGAGTGCGCGACGCCGAGTGATCCAAGCAACGCTAACACGTCGAGAAAAACCGTGTGACCGAAGCAACGGCCGATCCGTCGAGCCAAACTGCTGTGACTACGCAACCGCCGACACGTCGAGCCAAACCGCTGTGACTACGCAACCGCCGACACGTCGAGTTTGGCGGCGGTATGTTCTTGCACCTCAGATACCGTCACACCAGGGGCGAGTTCAAGCAACTTGAGCCCGTTTGGACTGATCTCAAACACGCCCATATCGGTGATGACCATGTCGATTACACCCACACCCGTCAAAGGCAAGGTGCACTTGGGCAACAGTTTCATATCCACTGAGCCGTCTTTTTTACGAGCAACGTGTTCCATCAAGACGATCACGCGACCAACACCAGCGACCAAGTCCATGGCCCCGCCCATGCCCTTAACCATCTTGCCGGGGATCATCCAGTTTGCAAGGTCACCGGTTTCGGATACCTGCATGGCACCCAGAATGGCTAAATTAATTTTGCCGCCGCGAATCATTGCAAACGAATCCGCTGACGAAAAAATCGACGAGCCAGGGATGGTTGTGACCGTTTGCTTACCGGCGTTGATCATGTCAGCGTCGACTTCGCTTTCAAGCGGAAACGGCCCGATGCCGAGCAAACCATTTTCTGACTGCAACCACACTTCAATTCCTTTGGGGACATGATTTGCCACCAAGGTGGGCAAGCCAATGCCCAAATTGACGTAAAAACCATCTTGTAATTCACGCGCCGCGCGTGCGGCCATTTCGTCACGAGTCCATGCCATGTTGATTGCTCCTTAGTTTGCCGCGCGAACGGTGCGTTGTTCGATGCGTTTTTCAGGGGTCGCATTGATCACAATGCGATGCACGTAAATACCGGGCAGATGAATTTGCTCAGGATCGAGCTCACCGAGCTCAACGACTTTTTCAACCTCAACAACGGTGAGTTTGCCTGCCTGTGCCACTGGCGGATTAAAGTTGCGCGCGGTTTTATGAAAAATCAAATTACCGCTGCGATCAGCAATATAGGCTTTGACCAAAGAGATTTCGGGCACTAAGGCGCGCTCCATGACGTATTTTTCACCGTCAAACTCACGGATCTCTTTACCGTCTGCCACCACCGTACCGACACCGGTACGGGTAAAGAAGGCTGGAATACCAGCGCCACCCGCACGGAGGCGTTCGGCGAGCGTACCTTGAGGCGTGAATTCAAGTTCGAGTTCGCCGGCCAAAAATTGGCGCTCAAACTCTTTGTTCTCGCCGACATACGAGGCGATCATCTTTTTGACCTGACGCGTTTGCAGCAGCACGCCCAAGCCAAAACCATCGACGCCGGCATTGTTACTGATGCAGGTGAGATTTTGTACACCTAGGTCGCGCACCGCAGCAATCAGGGCCTCGGGGATGCCACACAGGCCGAAACCACCGACACCTAGGGTTTGACCATCTTTAAGGATATCTTTCAGTGCCTCGATGGCACTGGGATAGAGCTTATTCATTCAACAGACTCCTGAGTATGCATGTTGACCAGATTATCTACGATTTATCGGCTTTGCCAAAGCTTGTAACACCTCGGCGGGCCAAGGGTGCGATTTATTGAGTTCAAAATCCATCCAGACCATCACCGACTTGCCCTGCGCGCATAATTCAAGGCGATCGGGGTAGACCACCGAAATGTCCACCGTCTGCTCAAGGCTTGAGCGACCAATACTGACCACGCGCAGACTGACGCGTACGGTGGCTGGGTAGGTAATCGCTTTTTTAAAATCACACGAGCAGTGCACCACCACAGGGCCATAGCGCGTTGACTGGGGCGCCTGGCCTTCGTAGAACATCTTTAAACGCCCTTCTTCCATATAGCGGAAATAATTGGCATTATTTAGATGAGCTAAGGCGTCGGCATCAGACCACCGCATCGGGATGTCTAAGTCGTAAATATCGCCAACCATCAGGGTTTGGGGTTCAGAGCCTGCCACACACTTCTCCAAAAATCATGCTGCGGATTGCAAAAGACACTGTTCACGAGTTTGCAAGGCCCGCGCCACGACAGCGTGTGCCCCTGTGCAATACAATCGCGGCAGCAAATAAACATCATACCTTTGAAGCAGGGAGACTCTCATGTCAGCACGCGAATCGATGGAATACGACGTTGTCGTGGTGGGTGGCGGCCCGGGCGGCTTAGCCACGGCGATTCGCCTGAAACAACTGGCGGCCGAGCGTAGCCATGAGATTTCGGTTTGCGTGCTTGAAAAAGGCAGCGAAATCGGCGCGCATATTTTGTCGGGTGCGGTCATGGATCCGCAGGCATTGACCGAATTGTTGCCTGACTGGAAAAACATGGGCGCGCCGCTTGACACCCCTGTCAAAGAAGACGAGTTTTTGTTTTTAAGCGAAACCGGTGCGCGCAAAACCCCCGAGTGGTTGCTGCCCGAGTGCTTTCAAAATCACGGCAACTACATTGTGAGCTTGGGCAAGGTTGCCCGCTGGCTTGGCGAACAAGCCGAGGCGCTGGGTGTTGAGATATTTCCGGGCTTTGCTGCTGCCGAGGTTTTGTACAACGAGCAAGGTGCGGTGCGCGGCGTGGCCACGGGCGACATGGGTGTCGGGCGTGATGGCCAACCCACCGATCAGTATCAGCAAGGCATGGAACTTTTAGCGAAATATACGATTTTTGCTGAAGGTGCACGGGGCCAACTGGGTCGCGAACTCATTAGCAAATTCAAACTTGATCAAGGCCGCGATCCGCAAAGCTATGGCATTGGGATTAAAGAGCTCTGGGAAGTCGCTCCTTCAAAATCTCGCCCCGGTGTTGTCGTGCATACCGCAGGCTGGCCGCTCGATTCAGACACCTATGGCGGATCGTTTTTGTATCACCTGAATGACAACCTTGTTGCGGTCGGCATGGTGGTTGGCCTGGATTACGCCAACCCCTGGATTTCACCGTTTGAAGAGTTCCAGCGTTATAAAACGCACCCCTCAATTCGCGGCACCTTTGAAGGTGGCAAGCGCATAGCGTACGGCGCACGTGCCATCACTGCAGGTGGCTTGCTATCTTTACCTAAGTTGGTGTTTCCAGGCGGTGCCTTGGTGGGCTGCGAGGCAGGTTTCTTGAACGCCTCGCGCATCAAAGGCAGTCATGCTGCAATCAAGTCGGGCATGATGGCCGCTGACGCGGCCTTTGACGCCTTAGTGGCCGAGCGTAGCGCAGACGAGTTACCGGCCTACCCTGCAGCGTTTGAAGCCTCGTGGTTACACACCGAGCTCAACAAAGCACGTAACTTCAAGCAGTGGTTTAAAAAGGGTCGCACGGTTGGTACCTTGATGACGGGTATCGAGCAGTTTGTACTGAAGGGCAATATTCCTTGGACAATCCACCGCACCAAGCCTGACCACGCCTGCCTGCAACCGGCAGATCAATGCCCCAAAATTGAATATCCAAAACCTGATGGTGTGTTGACATTTGATCGCTTGAGTTCGGTATTTATTTCAAATACCAATCACGAAGAAAATCAGCCGATCCACCTGACCTTAAAAGATGCTTCGGTACCCGTCAGCATTAATTTGGCCAAATACGGCGGCCCTGAGGCGCGCTATTGCCCTGCTGGCGTCTACGAGTATGTCAAAGACGACAACGGCAGCGATCGCTTGCAAATCAATGCTCAAAACTGCGTGCATTGCAAAACCTGCGACATCAAAGACCCGACACAAAATATCGTTTGGGTCACACCACAAGGTGGCGAAGGGCCCGTTTATAACGCGATGTAAGGTCAACGCCCGAGCAAGGGCTCGTGGTCTGCACTCCTGAGGGCCTCCCAGCCTTCAGTTCAATTGAGGGGCGCGCGATATGAAACTCGAAAACAAAGGCATGTTGCTAGGGCTGATCGGTGTCACCTTGTTTGGGCTGACGCTGCCAGCAACACGCATGGCGCTCGAATCTTTTCATCCGATTTTTATCGCGACGGGTCGTGCACTACTGGCAACCGTATTGGCAGTGATTTATCTTGTTGCTGGTAAACATCGTCGCCCCACCTTTCACGAATTCAAGTACTTACTGCTTGTTGTCTTGGGCGTCGCGATTGGGTTTCCGGTGTTTACGGCCTTAGCGATGCAACAGGTTGACGCCTCTCATGGCGGCGTCATGCTTGGTATCATGCCCTTAACGACTGCAGCCTGCGCTGCGTTATTGTTCAAAGAACGCCCTTCGGTTGGCTTTTGGCTGATGGCCTTACTAGGCAGCGCGCTAGTAATTGTTTTTTCATTGATGCGTGGCAACGGCAGCTTGCATTGGGCTGACCTATCGCTGCTGCTCGCGGTTGTGACGGGCTCACTCTCGTACGCAACCGGAGGGTATCTGGCCAAGTCGCTAGGCGGCCTGCAAGTGATCTCTTGGACGCTGGTCATTTCGGCACCGCTTTTGTTGTGGCCTGCCCTTTGGTTTGCACCGAGCTCTTGGCAAGCGACAAATACGGCGTGGGTTGGTTTCGTCTATGTCGCACTGATTAGTCAGTACCTTGCTTTTTTACCTTGGTTTAAAGGCCTATCACTCGGCGGGATCGCTCGCGTGGGGCAAGCACAGTTACTGCAACCCTTTATTACGATCATCGCCTCAGCTTGGCTCATCAGCGAAGTCGTTGATTGGATCACGTGGACCTTCGCCATTGCCGTATTTGCAGTTGTTGCTCTAGGTCGTGTACTTGGTGCCAAGCGTTAAACTGTTAAAGTGCTTTCATCGAAATCGAAATCCGTTAATACCAAAAAGGACGAGAGACATCATGCTAGATCCACAAGCCAAAGCCCTGATTGATTTGATGATCGAAAAAGGGATCCCACCGGTACACACACTAACGGCGACTCAAGCGCGCGAAGCCTACGTGCAACGTCGTTTTTTTAGTCAGCCCGAAGCACCCGAAGTCGCCTCAAGCGTTGACACCGATATCCCGGGCCCAGCCGGCAAAATTACAGTGCGTGGTTATCGTCCCAAAGGCAGTGTGGCTTCAACGGTATTACCAGCGCTTGTTTACTATCACGGTGGTGGTCATGTAATTGGTGATATCGATACGCATGATGTGCTGTGCCGCACGCTTTCAAATCTGGCGCACTGTGCGGTGTTTTCAGTGGACTACCGACTGGCCCCTGAAAATGTGTTTCCAGCAGCGTCAGACGACTGCGTGGCTGCCACCAAGTGGGTGCATGCCAATGCAACCGCACTCAAGGTTGACCCAGCACGTATCGCCGTGGGCGGTGACAGTGCCGGCGGTCATTTAGCCGCAGTCGTTGCCCTGTCGTTAAAAGCTGACAATAGTTTTAAGCCCGTCTTGCAGCTTCTGATTTACCCCGTCACTGACCCAAGTTCAGAACGAGAATCGATGCGCACCAATGGCCAGGGCTATATGCTGACCAAAGAATCGATGGATTACTACTACGGCGCCTACATGCCTGAAAAATGGATGCGCAACGATTGGCGAGGCGCCCCAATGCTCGCCAAAGACCACTCTGGCTTGGCGCCGGCCTTCGTCATGACAGCAGGCTTTGATCCGCTGCGCGACGAAGGTGCCGACTACGCAGATAAGTTAACGATGGCGGGCGTGCCGACTCAATACGTTTGCTTTGAGCGCCAGATCCACGGCTTCATCACCATGGGCCGCATCATCGACGAGGCCAACACCGCCGCCGAACTTTGCGCGGCGGCGCTACGCGCTAAGTTTAAATAGCCATCGCGCGGCACTGCGCGCTAAGTTTAGGTAGCTGTCGAGCCGCACCGCGCGTGAAGTCTTAGGGGTGGTCACGCGCGGCACCGTGTGCTAAATCTAGGTAGTTCTCACGCGAGATCAAACGCTCGCAACTCAAACATGTCAAGCAAGCAGGGCACCACACTCACTGTGGTTGCGCCCTGCCTTGGCTTGTTCAAAAAAATGACTGACTGACCAACCGGTCGTGTGAAAGAACACGGCTTGCCGTGTCTTGCTCTCATCG
>CANCMG010000038.1 GCA_947378965.1 Alcaligenaceae bacterium
ATCCAAAAGCTGAGCGACGATATCGCGGATATAGAGAAGAAACTCACGCTCTGGAAAAAAGAAGAGCGTTCGGCAGTAAAAATCATGGAAATACCTGGTGTGGGGATACTCACCGCCACTGCAGCTGTTGCCACGATGGGCGATTCGGGTGCGTTTAAGAACGGGCGAGAGTTTGCTGCCTTTCTGGGTCTGGTACCCAAACAAAGTGGCACAGGCGGGCGGGTTCGTCTGCAAGGGATCAGTAAACGGGGTAACGTTTATCTAAGAACCTTACTGATTCATGGGGCACGGGCGAGGATTAACTTACAGAAACAGCGAGACCCTTGGATAGAACAGTTGCTGGCGCGTCGCCCGTTTAATACGGTGGTGGTAGCGCTAGCTAACAAGATGGCACGAACGATCTGGGCCTTGATGGCGCATGATCGGGAATACCAAAAGAACTACGTGATCAGTATCGCGTAGCTGATTAACAACAAAGAGGAGTTGAACAGCTAATAGGTTGCGCAGGTAGATATGAGATAGATGGCGGAACAGGTCGGACCGCGAGAAAGTAAACCTGTATGTTTGTCTGGTCCTTTAAAGGACGTTACGGAGACTAGGGCTTTCTCGGCGAATTCCATCAGGGTCAGCAGGCTTCGCGTCTGCACAAACAGACCGGATATAAGACTGCAACCACCTTTACTGTCGATATCAAATATTTCTTGCCAAACCGGGAGGCGTTCATATAAGACCATATGGCAACCTTTACTTCAAAACGTTTTACTCAACTCACCATCGATACTGTTGCGCCCGAAGCGCGCGAACTCGCGGGCGACATCTTAAAGATTTCGAGCGTTGGGCTGGCCGGCCCCTACAACGTCATGTTGCGCAGTCCAGTGTTTGCAGATCGCATGAAAAAAATGCTCGACTATCTGCGCTGGAACTCTTCGATTCCAATGCGCTTAAGCGAGTTGGCGATTCTGATTCAAGCCCGCATCTGGACATCACAAGTTGAATGGCACGCGCATTACCCGATCGCCTTGCGCGAGGGCTTGCCAGCGCACGTGGCTGACGACATCAAAGCAGGGATTCGCCCACGTAACATGCAGCCCGACGAAGCTGCTGTGTACGACGTTTGCACCACCATGACACAAAATCATGAAATCAGCGACGAACTGTTTAACAGTGCCAAAGCCATCTTGGGCGAACAGCAAATCGTAGACGTGATTGCCGTGACCGGCACCTACGTCACCATCGCCATGTTGCTCAGCTTAGGCGAAGAGCCCGTGCCTGTCGGCAAGCCCTTGCCCTTCCCTGAAAAAGCTCGCTCGGCTTAACCCGAACAAGCACGGATTGCAGCATAACCAGCCAAGACAGATAACCGTCTTGGCTGGTCGTGTGCAAAACGAGTCATGCACCGTACGTCTTTATCTTGATCGAAAAAGAGATAGCGCGATGATCAAAACCTGTCGAAGCAAGGACGACTGACTAGATTAATACGTGTATTTTTTGACCTGCGCTTCGTCCCAATCGATTCCTGAGCCGGGTTCGTTGCGCAGCATCGCCTGACCCGCGACAATTTTTAGTGGCTGCTGCAAGATTGGGTTGGCCCAATCGACATATTCAAGCCAGTGAGCCGTTGGTGTCACACACATTAGGTGCGCACTCACCTCTGGAAACAAATGCGTCGACATTGGTAAGGCTGCCGCATCAGCGATTGCCGCAGCACGCAGCCACCCCGACACACCACCAATGCGCTCTAGGTCAGGCATCACATAGTCGCTTGCCTGCGCGGCAATGGCGCGCGACATATCTCGTGAGCCCCAGTAATTTTCGCCAATCTGCACCGGGGTTTTTAACGCAGCCGCCACGCGCGCGCAGCCTGCGTGATCATCGGCCCGCACGGGCTCTTCGATCCAGGTTAATCCCAAGTCATCGAGTGCATGCCCGCGGCGAATTGCCTCGGAAGGGTCTAAGCCTTGGTTGTAATCGGTCATGAGCCGAACTCCGGCAGGCAAGGCACTTTGTACCGCTTTGACGGCCGCGACATCATCGTTCAAGTCAGCGTAACCCAGACGTAACTTCATGCCAGTAAAGCCGCCAACCAGTAGTTCGTTTGACTCGCGCGCCAAGGCTGCTACCTCAGCGCGTTGCCCTGTCAGGCCTAAGCCGCAACTGTTGTAGGCGGTAACCGGTTTGAGTTGCCCACCTAACAGGCACGCCAAGGGTTGCTTGGCTTGTATAGCGAGCGCATCCCAAACTGCCATATCAATTCCAGAGATTGCCATGCCAACTAAGCCAACCGCCCCAAGTAGAGTGAAGCGCTGCGTCAGCAGACGTTCGATTTCAAACGGCACCAAGGGCTGCCCCACCAACAGGCTTGCCATATCTTCAAGCAGAGCCACTTGCGCCTTAAGCGCAAGTGGTGTGACTGCAAACAAATAACTGCGGCCCACCACCCCCTCAGAGGTCGTGAGGTCAAGCAATACCATCGGGGCTTTGCTGACGGCTCCGGTCGACGTTTGCAAGGGTCGCTTGATCGGCGCAAACACTGCTCGTGCCGTGAGTGAGTGAATAGTCGTCATTGCTAAATCTCCGATGGCCAAAACTGCGCGTTATTTTAGGTTTGAAAACTCAGTGGGTTTCAAAATCGTGCGCGAAACACCAGCAAGCAGAGGGCCATCTTTTTCAGAGGCGGCGCGTGCAGCCAGCCACTTTGGATCCGCCATAAACGTGGCCGAGGCGCGATCGCGATGGTTCATGTCATCCCATTCGAGCATGTAATAAAAGTCGTTGGTGTTTTCGCCAATATCAACCGTCCAGAAACCCACAGGACGAAAATCGTGAGTTTTCCAGATTGGTACAGTGTGATTAGCAAAACGCTCAATCAAAGCGGGCAATTTACCTGGGGCTGCGTGATAGACGCGAAGTTCATAAATCATGGGGTTGTCTCCTGGTGGTAGATATTTTTATGAATTGGTTACTTGTTATTGACACTTAGAACTTAGCACTTAGAACCTAGAACCCAGAACTTAACATCTAGAACCGGGCGCTGAACGCTAAGCACCGAGCATTGAGAACTAAGAACCGAGCCCTGATCATAACCAGAACTGTCGTCTCATGAACAAGAATATACTATCTGCCTGATCTTGGGTCTGTTACCCAGTCTGTATAAAAAAGGTAAACAAAAGTGACTACATTTCAAAAAATTGACACGACGCTCGGCACTGGCGCAGAAGCGACTCCTGGCAAACACGTGTCTGTGCACTACACAGGCTGGCTCTTTGATGCGGCCGCTGCAGAGCAAAAAGGGACCAAATTTGATAGTTCGGTCGATCGCGGTCAATTATTTGACTTTCCGCTCGCGGCCGGCCATGTGATCAAAGGCTGGGATGAGGGTGTTGCTGGCATGAAGGTCGGCGGCAAGCGCACGCTCATCATTCCACCAGAAATGGGCTATGGCGCACGTGGTGCAGGCGGTGTGATTCCTCCTAACGCAGTCTTAGTATTTGATGTTGAGCTTCACGGCGTCGAGTAACTCGCAATAAGTTATCGCTCGCTGGGCTATCGCATCAGGTATAGTTCTGCGGGCTATCGCGGTTGTGTTTTTTACATTAAAGTCAAGCAGACTTTTCTATAACGCTATGATCACTGATAGTCATGCAAACAATCACTACTCGCAAAACTGCGGTTGATCGCGACGACCGCCCTTTAGGGCGGTCTTTGTCTTGAAGCAAATTCTCGCTGGCTTGTTCCTCCTGCTGTGCCATGCGATGGCGCAGGCCCAGCCCTCTGTCATACGCTTGATGGTTGGGTTTCCGGCCGGAGGCGGGACTGATGCGATCGCTCGCATGCTGGGCGAGCAACTCGGCGCTGCCTTGGGCACAAACGTAATTGTCGAAAACAAAGCCGGCGCGGGCGGGCAAATCGCGGCCCAAGCGCTTAAAACAGCACCTAAAGATGGGTCGGTGCTGTTTTTATCGCACGACCATACGATTTCAATTTTGCCCTTGGTTCTTAAAAATCCTGGCTTTCATCCGCAACAAGACTTCACTCCTGTTGCAGGCTTTGCCTCGTTCGCCAATGGCCTCGCCGTTTCACCTGGCACACCAGCAACCTCGTATGCACAATATCTTGACTGGGTTCGCTCGCAAGCTAACACGCGGCTCTCTGTTGGGATCCCCGCACCGGCTTCTGTACCTGAATTTTTAGTCAAGGTACTCGCCACGCAAGCCAAACTTGATTTGCAACCTGTGCCCTACCGCGGTAGCGCACCGATGCTGATCGATATGCTTGGTAATCAGATACCCGCAGGCGTTGCCTCGGTGCCTGACTTTATTGAATACATCAAGGCGGGTAAGGTTCGCATGTTGGCTGTGCTAGGCAAGCAACGGCAAGTTTTATTGCCAGATGTGCCCACCCTCGCCGAACTCGGACTGACAGGCTTTGACGACCTGCCCTATTACGGCATTTTTGCACCAGCAGGCACGCCAGAACAAGTGACGGCACGCTATGCGATGGCCGTCGAAAAAGTGTTGCAGCAACCACAGCTATATGAACGCCTGCAAGGCTTGGGTCTAACGGTTGAATTCATGTCCTCGTCCGCGTTAGCCGAGCGCGAGCGTATCTACTCACAAAGCTGGGCCCGCTTGATTCAAAGCAATGGCTTTATGCCACAATAATTTGTTTGTTGTAACGCTAACAAAATCATCACCCCAAGGCTGCATATTGTAAATCGCAGATACTCAGATCAAATTGCACAGGCCTTCAAAAGCTGAAGTCTGCATAATCGCACTCACACTTGAGGCCTAAAACAGAAAACTGTACAGACTACATTTTCTGCCCCTAATGCAAAAACTGACCCAGAGGGTCAGTTTTTTTACGACTCAAATAAAACTAAGCTGACTTTATTTGATGAGCACAGCAGGTGACAGAGGAATTGAACCAGGAACTTTTGTCAGGGTCAACATTTGCGACAACATCACCAACACTTGATTAGTGTAAGTGTCGTTATTGTCATCACGTGGTACAGAGTACGAGGTACCTTGGTAAGTAACGCTCATTAACGCGTTTGAAGAGCTAGTGCCTTTGTTAACAAGGAATAAAGGCTTCGACTTCGCGTAAATTTCTTCAATGTTTGAGTTGGCAGCAATTTTGTCAGAATCAACAACCCTGATCACACGGCCATCTGGAGCATTTTGTATATTGACCAATGCGCCCAAGAACTCAAACACGTTACGTACAGAACGCAGCTTAATGATCAAAGTCACTTCTGGCTTTGACTTGTCGACAACTGCGCTACCAGCTTTAGAACTCTTGCAATATGCCGACTGAGCAACTCTGAACGACAACTGCTCATCGGCTGCCTGTTGCTGCAAGCAGATGCGAGCGTCAGGAGGCATCATTCTCATGACTTGGAAGCCATCACGTCCGCCAGCTAACTTGACAGGCACCAAGGCAGTCCCTGGGATAGAAGTCGCCGTCGCAATACCCTGCAGGCTACGATTAGCCGTCTCGGCATCCATTGGGGCCGAAACAGGCATCATGCCTTGAGTTTGCTCAACGGTGATACCTGCACGCACCAAGTTGAACAACGTCCGTTGAAAGTCAACAAACTTTGGTGAGTAGGGATCATTGAAAAACTTAACCAGTGTCTTTCCTTGTGTATCTTGTCCCTCGATCGACTCGATGGCAAGCGAAAATAAAACGTCGCGTGTGGCGAGTTGTGAATTGCCTAAACTTGCAATCGCACCTGGCTTCAAGTCAGACAGAAACGACACCATAAAACTTGAGTTGTCTAGTGATGACTGTGTGAAATTGAAACTGTTATTCACCCCGAGCGATGCGTTACCGGCCACACTTGAACCGCCGATCGGTGAAAAGAAACCCGAAACTGACGATGGTGCAACACCGTAAATTGTCGGGCCTGCCCCCACCGAAGCGTTCACGCTGCCAGAACCCATGACAGAAGGCATGTCAAGAAAGCTGACAGGCATAGATTTTGAAGCGCGAACAATATTCAACAGCACATTGTCATTTGCGTATTGCTCGAGAACCTCGCGATAGGCCGAAGACATTTCGCGGAAACTTGTCGAATTTGTCAGACCTCCGCATCCCGACAGCACAGAGATCAATAAAAGCGGAACTAGCTTTAGCATTCTAGACATATAAGCCTCATAAAAAATTGACTATTTTTGTTTATAAAAGATAAAAGATAAAAGATAAAAGAACAGCCTAGACGGAACAACAAAAAACCAATCACTAACTGACTTGCTTAAACCTCCACCAACTACTAGTTTGAATCTTTGCGCTTTTGGGTTGATTCGCAGAAGGTTTAAAACTCAATAATAGATAAAAAATCAAAGGTGGTGTCAAAAAGAACGAAGCCAACAGAACACCCCAAAAGCCAATTCGACGATGTCTTCCATATGCAGCCACCAACACACAGAGTGTGTAGTACGCAATCGTTAATTCCATATAGGTCTCCTAAATACTAAGTCGCTAATTTATGGTGGCAGGTCGAGCTTTTATTTTGAGGCTGCATTGGGGGCCGCAGCTCCGGGGGGAGGTGCGCCGGCAGCGGGGGCGGGAGCGCCAGCGGCAGGTGCAGGGGCACCACCAGCGGGTACGCCGCCAGCAGGGGCAGTAACCGCAGCTCCGCCACCAGCGGGTGCAGCAACAGCGGCTCCGCCACCAGCGGGTGCACCACCAGCAGATGCAGGTGCAGGTGCAGGTGCAGGTGCAGCAGCAGCAGGCCCAGCAGGTTTAAGACCGCCACTCGGACCAGCTGCCCCTGCCGGAGCCGCTGACGGAAGCGAGACTGGAGTGACTGAATCCCCACCTAGAATTAGCGGCAACCCATTTGGTGATGACCCAAAAATGACAACTTTTGAGTTGGCAGACTCAGCTAATTTAAGTGTTGCTTCAATACCGCGGATTTTCAAATAATTATCCGTCAAGCCTGAGTTCACAATGTCTTGGTATTTTTTAATACCGCCCGCCTCAACCTCTTTACGCTCAGCCTCGAGACGTGCAGCCTGCACTTTAAACACGCCCGCCTCAGCGATCTGCGACTCTGCAATTTTGCTACGAATCGCAGCCTGTATTTCTGCTGGAAACTCTATCGATTCAAGCTGCACTGCTGTGATACGCAATAATCTGACATAGTCAAGACCAGGAGGCCCGAGCTTGTCTAGAATCACTTGATCAGACATAATCGCGATTTCGCTCACGGCTTTTTCAAGCTGCTTCGTAAACGCCTCTTGCGAAGTCAATTCGGCAAACATCACTCGCGTCTTTCCGGTGACCTCTGGCAAAATCACTTTCGTCACATAGTCAGGCCCGACAAATTTATGCAGCATCGGCAACCCGTACTTATTCACCTGAAATTGAAAAGACACCTTGATATCTGACCTCAGTTGATCCTTGGTCAACACTTCCATTTCAATTTTCTTCATCTGCACTCGAGCGTCATACTGAGTGACCGTATTTAAGGGGAATACGATATTGACGCCCTCTCCCAAGATCTGGTCCATCGAAATACCGCCGAACAAGGGGCGATAAATCACACCAACAAAGCCAGCCGGAATGAGGATCACGACGCGTTGCCACAACACGACCACGGCGATGGACGCGAGAATGACTGAAAAGGTTAGCCCAATATAATTGCGCGCAAACCAACCACTGATGGCAGAAACCAACCAAGTCAGCGGATAAAAGATAAAATTCAATACCCGCTTACATATAGCTAGAAATCGACTTAGCATAATTTAATCTTAATGTTTTGCGTGAAGAGACTGACCGTTTTCCATGTAAATGACATGATCTGCTAACTCGTAGTACTGGTCATCATGTGTAATCGCAATCACCGTCTTACCCAGCTCTCGCAACTTTGGAATAATTCGCTCATAAAACTCTTGTCTAAATTCTGGGTCCTGGTCTGCAGCCCATTCATCCAAAACAATGATTTGCTTCTTCTCAAGCAATGCGACCAGCAAAGCCAAACGCTTTCGCTGCCCCGTCGAAAAATTAAGGTCAGAGAAAATGCCATCATCAATGGCAACCTTGTTTTCCATTTGAAACAGAGTCAGCAGATCGTTGAGCTCTGCCTCATCAGTGACCGGTACGCCATACAATTTCTTAAACAAATAAAAGTCGCTAAATACCACCGCAAACAGATCTCGATAGGCTGCATTGCTTGGCTCAGCAATCGGTTGTCCATTCACGAGCAACCTGCCAGACTTTGACTGATACAGCCCGAGCAATACACGCATCAAGGTCGTTTTACCAGAGCCGTTGTTACCTCGAATAAAATACACTTTACCGATCTCAAACTCGTAACTGATCGGGCCAAGTGAAAATGATCGCGCGCCTCCATCCCCGCTGTGTACGTAGGTAATCTCTTCAAGGGCCAGCGTCTTAATCTCTGAAAACTCAGTCAGCCCAGGCGCTGTTCGCTCAGTGCTTTCATACGAAAGTTTATCGCTCAGTTCTCGTAAATTACGAGCAGCCGCGTTTGCCATCGTCATATTCGGCACCACAACAATTGCCGAAGATACTGAACTAGCTAAAAACAAGGCAGTCGTTGTCACTGTCAGCACATCCGACGAAAACTCAGGCGAGAAAATCGGCACGACAAAAATGATTAAACCAACCACCAGATACATTAGCATCTGTAAATAGGTGAAAAACTGTACAACATCTTGAACCAATTTTGTTTTTTCAGTTCTAACCACCCTCGCCTCGGCAATGAGATCGCGCGTCAATCCCAACGCTCGCTGCGAATTCATTTTCACTTCTTTATAACCACTTAAAAATGCTCCATACATCCCATTAACCTGCGCCTCTTTCACCGACAACACTCGAACACCACCGACCAACTTATTGAGTTCGATGACCCCAACAAAAGACACAATGGCAATTGCGACTGACAGGATTAAACAGGCCGTCAACGATATTGTGGCCATGTAAAGCATCAGAAAGCACACTGTTAGCAAAGACTGAAACAGAGACAGTACCGAATTGACTTGCTGAGATACTAACTCGGTGTCCCTGTTCAAGACTTCGAGGATGTAATCACGACCTAATTTGTCTACCTTTAGCAAATTAGAGCGAAACACATCATGCATGATGCGAATTTTGAAGCGATAGATAAACTGTTGAGCCTTTGCAACGTTCTCTTTGTTCGCACGCTGGGCAGCCATCAAAAAAACCACAAAGATGACAGCATACGCAACGAACATGAGCGTCACGCTTTCATTTTTTGAAACACTGGCTGCAGCCTTGTTAATCACCGCGATCAACAAAGTATTAAGAGTCCCTACCAAACCTGCCAACAGACACAATTGCCTCAGGTGCTGAGGATTTGAGTCTGTCAAAAAGTTAATAAGCTCAGATTTAACTGGATTGCGCATCGGGATACTTGTTGATTTGAAAAATAGGGGCCACTCGCGGTACGTGACCTTAAGCCTGTGCCTGCACGGTCTTGCCTTTAAACTTCAATTTACGTTTTTCAATTTGTGCTGCCATGTATTGCCTGATTTTTTCTGGCTGGAAGTCGTGCATTCGTCCATCGGCCTCAAAGTGGCTGATGAAGGCTGCACCAATGGCTTGACTCGTCACATAGGATATCGAGGGTTCTACCGCAAACATAAACACTGGACCGATGCCGGGCGCGAAGCGCACCATTTGCTTCGCAAGCACGCCCGCTAGCGTTTGCGTCGCTGCGCCACCTGCAACACCAGACGCTATCGCCACTGCGGCCTTGTGTTCGAAGTCGACCTGATACAGTTTACATAGGTCATAAATCATCTTTACCTGTACGCCAGAGATTGCCGCCAAATCCACGAAGGGTGCCGGTATGAAGCTGACTGCGACTGACCATTTCGACCAACGCGCAACAATCTTTTGCGCCGACAGTTTTGTTCGGGTGGCCTCTGCCTTCAAAGACACGCGCGCTCGGCTCAATTCGTTTTGAAAAATATCTTCAGCAGTTAAATACGGACCAGATAACGCAAGCCCGCCAGTCGGCTGGCTCAGCACCCCTGGTTGCTCGAGCACCTTAACCGGGGTACACGGATGACTAATAATTTCTTCTTTGCGATTTGGGGTCAACACTGAAGACCGAGCAATTTCTGCTGCCATCAACTGTTCTGCCGTCTGAGTGCCGGCATGATTGGCCCCCTTCACATCATTGAGTGGCTGGGTCATTACCGCAGCTTTCAGGTCCAACGGATTGGCACGAGTCGTTTTCGCGACTTGGGGTTGAGTTTGGGGTTGAGTTTGAACTTGAGCTTGAGCGTTATGAGCCGAGTCGCTCGCAGCAATCTCTTCTTTAGAAACCGGAGCGGTAGGACCTGCCTTGGTCGCCATCACTTCGTTAGCGGCAACAATATTTTTTTTGCGCGGCCGCGCGGCCTTATCAACTTTTGCAGTCGTATCAACTTTTGCAGTCTTCTCAACTTTTGCAGTCTTCTCAACCTTCGCGGTTGTATCAACTTTTGCAGTCTTCTCAAACTTCGCGGTTGTATCAACTTTTGCAGCCTTCTTTACCTTTACAGCCGGCTTAGCGCGAGTCGAGATTTCGTCTAGCGGATTCTTTAGGATTGTTTTGCGTGATTGCGTGACCATGATTTACCTTGATTGATGTGCGATCACTTCGCGTGCGAGCGCACGAAAATCTTCTGCAACAATTGAGTTCGGCTGATACTGCAATATGCTTTTTCGGAACGAAGGTGCTTCTGCCAGTCGAATGTTTTCTCGAATACGCGCAACTAAAACTTTCTCACCAAATCTTTCAATCAATGCCTCGATAATGTCTTTCGAATGACGAGTGCGTTGATCAACCCGACACGGCAACAACCCTAGCAACGATAACTGAGGATTTAACACCTCCTTCACGTCATCAAACGTCTGCATCAACTGCGCGACGCCCGACAGCGTCATCACATGCGTTGTCACAGGGATTAACACTTGCTGAGCCGCGCACAATGCATTCAAGGTCATTAAACCCAGTGTGGGTGGCGTGTCAATCAACACATAGTCAAACGCCAAGCTCTCAAGCGAGGCCAAGCGCCGTTTCAATCGCGTTTCAACCGCCAGTTCGCCTGCCAAAGACTTTTCGATGCTGGCTAAACTTCGGCTACCAGCCAACAGGCTTAGCCCTTCTGTGTTGGTATCGACTAACAGGCCAGCGGCCGCAACCTTAGTAGTAAAAAGTTCAAACACCCCACGCTCGTCGTTATCTGCACCGAGCCACTGACTCGCATTTGCCTGAGGATCAAGATCGATCAGAAGAACCTTTTGTTTAAGTTCTGCTAGCGCCGCCGCCAGATTAACGGTGGTCGTTGTCTTAGCACAACCTCCCTTTTGATTGGCAACCGCAATTGTGATGGTCATGGTTGTTTATTTAGGCCTCGTCAAGCTCTCATTAAAGACCTCGCGGTACTTACTCAGCAACGCAGGGTAGCGACGCGCACTATGGGCTGCACTTAGTTGGTCTGCAAACTTTTCTCGCACTAGGTTCCCGCACTTTGATCTTTTAGAGAACGCCAGAAACCCCTCAGATTGCGTCGGATAGGTGTTCAAGATTTGCAGCGTCGAGCCAAGATTTCGAATCATCATCTGCTCGTAGACCGCATTTTCATAGCCCAAAATATAATCTACCTTTTTATCGATTAACAGATCAATCACTTTGTCGATGCTAGGTGCCTTAATCAGCTTTAAATTCTTTTGCACAAACTGCCCAAAAAAACCATCACCATAGGTCTCACCAGCGCCAGCTGCTCCAGACAGTTTCGTCAGTTCATCTAGCTTATTCAGTGGGAAGGCATCGCCACGCCTGACCACGACGTAGAGAAATTGGCTAGACATGGCTGGGCGTACGTACTCAAGGTACCGCTCGCGCTCTTCAGACCAATTGGCTGAAAATACCACATCAACCTCGCCGCGATACACTGCCGCCAAGGCTTCGCGCCATGTTGGGTATGGGCGAACCTCAATGTTTGTAACGCCCGCTGCGCGAGCTATGTTAGAGGAGAACTCAACCGCAGCGCCTATCAGCTTGCCCTCGCTTATCCAAGAAGAGGGAGCTGCAGCCGGGGGCCCAGTCATCGTGAGGGTTGAGCATACTTGCGCCATGCCCGACCCGCTTGTCAAGCATAGCAACAATGCTAAGAAGGGCCATAATTTTTTCATTTTCTTCACAAATAAGTGCCTGCCTTCAGGCAACCTGATTTTGCAACCACGGTCTACCGCAAAAGTATAGGTTTAAAGCGGCAAAAACCCTTGCAAAAAGCTGAACCAACTCTGTCAAAAGCTCGCATTTGGCAAGCCCTCTGCAATGCGGATGGTGGTAAATCGTATAATCAGAGACTAAAACCAAATAAATGCACTCTTCACCTGTCGCCATGCAAATATGAAATGTCTTTTTGCGCCCATCCTAGTGCTGACTAGCGTTTTGTGTTCGGTCGCTCTTGCGCAACCCGTGACAAACTCCACGCCCGCTGCGACCGTAGTTCCATCAAATACACAACAGGCTGCCTCATCAACACAGCCGCAAGGTTCAAACTCGCAGAACAACTCCGCTTCGGTAGTCCAACCTGATAATTGGCAATGCATTTTACACGCAGCATACTTCAATATTTGGCGGCTTGAAGTGATGATAACTACGCTTTCAACGTACCGCTTACAAAACTGCCCCGCGTCGCGTATGGATCGAGTCACGAGCGCCTCTGTAGCCGCCCAATTAAGAACGGTTTCAAGCTTCTCTACCATTGTCAAGGGTGGTTCGCATCAGCAGGTAATGGACATCAATTTGACCCCAGTTTCATCCGAGTACTTCTGGGTGAGCGACCTTAAATTTGCTGTGGCAAGCTCGGCGCATGTCAGCCTCAAGCAATTATTCCAGACCACCAAACTCAAAAGCACAAAAAACTTGGCGGCGGCAAACTACATTCCATTTAAAATGCATGGAGACATGCATTTCATCTGGAATACTGGCACGCTAGCGCATCGGCTTGTTTCACCCAAAGGTGAAACGTACATCATGACTAGCTATACCCAAGAAGTGCAGCCTATTTTGACGCGCGACACCCTCTCAAACCTAGACACCATGCTTAGGCTTCCACCTGGCTGGAAGTTTGAAAATTATTTTCTAGACAGAAATATCGTAGTTCGTGCGGGCGTTGCCAACGACAACTCTGTAGAGATGATCTTTGACGACTTGAATAACAACTATGTGCTGTACGAATAGCAAGTCAAACGCAAACCGCCTGCAAGCTGTCTTTAGGGTCGACTGCCCTTGCCGCCCATGGAAAGTGACGGTTTTTGTGAGGTTACGACACAGACGAAGGGTAAAATAGCAGGTACCACTTTTGACGCGCCGCGCCCACCCTATGAGCACACTTCCTGCGATTCGACATGGCTCTGCGTTGCCTGATCGAGTCAGCAAACTTCAAAATTTATCGACGGCCCTTCTCGCTGTCTCGCACTCAACACCGATCGTTTTCATCGACAGCCAAGGCCTAGAGAACAATCTCACCTATGGCCATTTAGTTGATTCGGCCAAATGCATTGCAGCAGGGCTCAAAGAGCAAAGACTGCAGCCTCGTCAAAAAGTTTTATTGCAGTTGTCACTCAGCGAAGATATTTTGCCCGTCTTCTGGGGCTGTCTATTTGCAGGGCTTGAGCCAATCGTCGTGCCGATTCCGGTCAGTTACGATTTAGAGAGTCGCGCGCTTGAACAATTGATTCATATCTGGAACTTGTTAGAGCAACCACTGATCTGCACGACTGCGGCACTCGCCCCGACGCTGAGTGGCTCGAGTCGCTTTCCTGAGCTACAAGACGCTCGTATCGCAAGCATGGAGAGTCTTCGGCAACACGCTCCGATCGAAACGATATACCGAGCAACATTAAGTGATGTCGCTTTTTATGTGTTGTCCTCTGGCAGTACTGGGCTGTCAAAGGCCGTTGAACTGACGCACGGCAATCTCTTATCACGGGCGATCGGCACCAACCTGTTGTGTGGCAGCCAACAAAGCGATGTCATTTTAAGTTGGTTGCCCTTTGATCATATCGGCAACATCTCGGCGTATCACATCAGCCCTGCTCTAGAGGGCAGCAAACTTGTTTACGCACAAAAAGAATTCGTTTTAGCGCGACCTCTGCGTTGGCTCGATTTGATTGACAAGCACCGTATCACGCATGGCTGGGCCCCCAATTTTGCGTTTGCTCTGGTCAGCAAGGCGCTCAAAAACCAAAACAACGGGCAATGGGATTTGTCGTGCGTCATAGGCTTACTCAGTGCGGGCGAATTAATCGCGCATTCGACAGTGACCGAATTTCTCGAGGCGGTTCGCCCTTATGGCTTGCGTCGTGAAAGCCTGATTTCAGCCTTCGGCATGGCAGAAACCTGTTCAGGGGTCTCTTATCACTTGCCTCCGGCTGGGCAGTCAATCAAATTTGTGCATATTGATCGCCATCAGCTAAGTGGTTCGATTCGACACGTTGCACCAAACGACTCAACCTGCATTTCGTTTGCCAGTTTAGGGCCTGTTATTCCAGGCATGTCGATGCGGATTGTTGACGAACACAATCAAGTGGTCTCTGAAGAGACTGCCGGCAGATTTCAGTTGCGGGGCGCTGGCCTGATGCCAGGCTACTATCGCAACCCTCAAGCTAATCAAGCGTTTGTTGAGGATGGTTGGTTTGATACGGGCGATGCCGCCTTTATCTCAAATGGCGAGCTGGTCATGCTTGGCCGCGTGGGGATGGGGATTATCGTCAATGGTGCGAACTTATCAAACATTGAGATTGAGGCTGCGGCCGAACAAGTAGAGGGTCTCGAGCCCTCGTACACGGCTGCTTGTGCAGCGTTTGCACCTGGCACAGACAGGCTTCACCTTGTTGTGTTTTTTCACACCTTGGTCACCGACGAGCGTGAATTAGCGAGTTTATTCAAACAAATTCAATCAAAGCTCACTCAACACGTTGGTATCAAAGCCGACTTCCTGATCCCGCTTGGCGCTGAAGCGATCCCAAAAACCGCGATCGGAAAAATCCAGCACAAGCAACTCAGTGCACGTTTTCAGCAAGGTGATTATGCAGCGGTGATCGAGCGCGTCGAAGCGCTGCGCCTGTTGTTTCAAGAGGCACCGAGTGCCTCGGTGCTCCCAGCCTCAGAAATCGAACAACAAATCGCTTCAATCTGGCAAGATGTGTTGGGCATTCCCCAGGTTGGCGTCCAAGATAACTTCTTTGAGTTAGGCGGCGATTCGTTGTCGTTGGTACAAGCCCACGAGCGGCTCATCGAAATTTTTGGCCCTACCCTAACACTCGTTGATTTGTTTACTTCACCGACGATCGAAATGCTCGTCAAACAGTTATCGGGTGAAAACACTCAGGCAAGTCCGACAGAAAAGGGGCAAGCGCGAGCCAACGCACGTCATAGTCACCAGGCAACAGGTGCGAGCAAAGACATCGCGGTGATCGGTATGTCCTGCCGCTTTCCAGGCGCAGATGACATTGAGACTTTCTGGAAAAATCTGGCCGCCGGTGTTGAGTCGATTACTTTCTTTGACGACAACGACCTGCTCAAGAGTGGTTTTTCGCGCGAAGTCTTTGATCGACCCGATTATGTCAAAGCCAGTCCGCTGATTTCGGATGCTCGAGGCTTTGATGCCGAGTTCTTTGGCTATTCTGCACGTGACGCAGAGCTCATGGATCCTCAGCAACGCCTGTTTCTCGAATGCGCCTGGGAAGCCTTCGAGGTTGCTGGCTACGATCCTACCGCTTACCCAGGGGTAACGGGTGTGTATGCGGGTGCTGCCATGAACACCTACTTGCTGAATAACGTGCTTCCAAATCGAAGCATGCTAGATTCGCAAGATGATCTGAATGTTGCAACGCTTGATTCAATGGGCGGCTTCATGCTCATGGTTGCAAATGATAAAGACTACCTCACCACCCGAGTCTCGTATAAGTTGAACCTCGGTGGGCCGAGCATCAATGTGCAAACCGCCTGTTCAACAGGGTTGGTCACCGTGCATATGGCCTGTCAGTCTTTATTGTCTGGTGAAACCGATCTCTTTCTGACTGGCGGTGCGTCGGTGCAGTCTCCTCAGCACGCGGGCCATCTGTATCAACCAGGCATGATTGTCACGCCTGATGGGCACGTTCGGTCCTTTGATGCCGAGGCGCGCGGGACAATCTTTGGTAGCGGGGTCGGTGCCATCTTGCTCAAGCGGCTTGATGATGCTGTACGCGACGGTGATCATATTTTTGCTGTTGTCAAAGGATCCGCCGTCAACAATGATGCAGGCGCAAAAGTTGGCTATATGGCTCCGAGCAGCGATGGGCAAGCGGTCGCTGTCGCAGAAGCGATCGCGGTCGCGAACGTATTGCCCGAAACGATTGGATTTGTTGAGGCGCACGGCACGGGAACTGAGATCGGCGATCCGATTGAGCATGATGGCTTGGCTCAGGTATTTCGCGCGCAAACACAAGCGATTGGTTTTTGCGCACTGGGTTCAGTCAAAACCAACGTTGGGCACTTGCAGATTACGTCAGGCACCGCGGGCTTTATTAAGACCGCACTCGCCCTGCATCACAAGCTCATCCCACCTCTGCTGAATTTCAAGACACCCAATCCAGCCTTAAAACTTGAACAGAGTCCGTTTTTCATCAACACAGAGGCCTGTGAATGGAAGACCACTGGCACGCCACGTCGAGCGGGCGTTAACTCTTTAGGGATCGGTGGCACCAATGCACATGCGATTCTTGAAGAAGCACCGACTGTCAGTCGAGTTGCAAATACAAATGAGCGTACTGCACATGCCTTGATGTTGACGGCTCGAAATGAAGTCGCCTTACGCCAATACGCGGGGCGCTTTGCGCGCTATTTCACCGAGCACCCAGAAGTTAATCTTGCAGATGTCTGTTTCACTGCCAATACTGGGCGCAAGATATTTGATCAACGCGTTTCAATCGTTGGTGCAACGGCGCAAGACTTTATTGCGCAACTAACGTCCATCGAAAAGAGTGAGTCATGTGCCGGCGCCGTTCAACACGACGCCAAAGCCAACTCAAAAAGCAAAATTGGCTTTCTCTTTACGGGCCAAGGCTCGCAATACCCAGACATGGGGCGGCATTTATTCGAAACTGAGCCGGTCTTTCGCGAGCAGTTAAACCTTTGCGCTGAGCTGTTTTTGCCATTGCTTGAAAAGCCACTGTTAGAGATCATGTTCGATAACGAGTCGGCAAATGGCCTGATTCATCAAACTGGTTATGCGCAACCTGCCTTATTTGCGCTTGAATATTCCCTCGCAAAATTTTGGCAAGCACTCGGAGTCGTGCCACACGCCGTCATGGGTCACAGCCTTGGTGAATACGCCGCAGCGTGTTTTGCAGGGGTCATGAGCCTTGCCGATGCGGTGCGCATGGTGGCTGGTCGCGCCAATCTCATGCAAGCCTTAGAACAGTCTGGCGAGATGTGGGCTGCGTTTACCAGTGCAGCCACGGTTCGGCCTCTACTCGCCGGTGTCAGTCAAGATGTTTCGATTGCGGCTGAAAATAGCCCAGACAACACCGTGCTTTCAGGTTGCAGCGCGCCCTTAGCTGAAGTGATTGCCAAGCTGGCAGCGCTAGGCATTCGCACGCAAAAACTCAACACCTCGCATGCCTTTCATTCAAGGCTGATGGAGCCCATGCTCGATCAGTTTGAACAAATCGCCCAAAGCGTAGCGTTTCAAAGCCCCCAACTCACGTTGATCTCGAATTTAACTGGTACCGCTGCCTCAGATGAGGTAACCATGCCTCAATACTGGCGGCAACATATCCGGCAGCCGGTTAAGTTTCAAGCGGGTCTCGAACAGATGGCTGCGCTGGGCTGCCAGGTTTTTGTAGAAATCGGCCCTCGACCAACCCTGACTGGGCTTGGTACGCAATGTCTACCCGATGATTGCCTCTGGTTACCAAGCATCAAACCGTCTGAAGACAACTGGATAACGCTTCTGAAGAGTTTGGCGCAACTTGCCGTGCTTGGTTTAGTCGATTTGAAAAACTTAGATCGTGAACAACAGCGACTGCGCCTGCCGCTTCCGACTTATCCATTTCAACATACACCTTACTGGCTTGAACGACCCGCGGCGCAGGCAACCGCGACTCATCAGCAAGCACAAACGCTGCTCGGACAGCGACTACAAATTCCAACTATTTCGAACACGATTTTTCAAAACGACTTTAATGCAGTCGCCCTGCCTTTTCTAAAAGATCACCTAATACACGGTGAAGTGGTTGTCTCGGGCGCCTGTCACGTCACAATGCTGTTAGACGCGGCTCAACTCTTATGCAAAGAACAACCCTTTACGCTCCAGAATATTCACTTCCCCGAGCCCTTAGTCATTGAAAAAGATCAGACACGCACCGTTCAAGTCGTGATCGAGAAAAATGCGCAAGGTCGCCGTGAAGCCCAATTAATCAGTTTTGATGCAGCGCTTGCTGGTGACTTAATTCTCACTAATCAGCACGCTCAAGCAGACATTGTTGAAACAACCGTGGCTGTGAACGAGGCACTTGCGCTTGCACACATACGTTCGGGCTTAACTCAGACCGTCAATATCGAAGCGTTTTTGCACGAATTGGCAGGCAGAAAAATTGAACTGGGCGCAAGCTATCGCTGGGTAAAAAGCATCCAACGTAATGCTCGCGAAGCCCTTGGCGTGATGACAGAACCCTCGTCGCGCTCTGGCTTGGCCATGCAACAACGCCACCCTGGCATGCTCGATGCAGGTTTCACGCTTCTGTTAGCAATGGGGATGCACCAAGAAGGCACCACATGGCTACCCTTCGCGATTGAAGCCGTGCGAGTCCTCAAACAAAAACATGAGGTTCCGGCGTATGCCTACCTCGCGCTGCGTGACGGCAGCAATAACGAGCATGCAACGGCAGACGTCAAACTGTGCGATGCCGCTGGAAACGTATTAATTGAATTAGTCGGTTTGCAAGCCCGTCAGGCCGATCTGTCTGCACTGAATCGCAGTGCTCAACGCAAAGTGACCGCGTTAATGCACGAAATCGTCTGGGAGCCGATCGAACTGACGGCCTCGCTCGACGTCGAGTCATCACGTGAAGAGCCTTGGCTGATCTTGGCTGACCGTCTTGGGGTTGGCCATTTGCTTTCCCAGCGCCTCGAACGGGCGGGTCAGTCGTGCCTGATTGTGCGCGCCAAGGGGGATGGAGTCGCTCAGGTCAGCACGTCGACCCACACGATTGATCCCTTAAGCGCCACAGCCTTTTCAAATTTAATCCAATCACTTGGCCCCAAGCCTAAGCTCGCTGGCATTATCAATTTATGGCCCTTGGATGCTTCAACCGATGGCGTGTCCAACACCATTGCAGCACAATTGACGTCTGGCGCTACGGTGTTGCATTTACTGCAGGCGTGTGTCAAACATAATGTCGTGATCAGCCAGCGCTTCTGCTTGGTCACGGATCGCGCCCAAGCCTTGACAGGCGATACATTTCCCATCAATAGCGCGCAGTCAACGCTTTGGGGGATCGGTATGACTGCGGCACTTGAGCACCCTGAACTTAAAGTCACGTGCGTTGACTTGCAATTAGCGGTTCCTGAACGTGCCGCACAGCAACTGTGGCACACAATGCACCTCAAGCAAAACGAGTGGCGACTGGCATACCGGGCTGAGCAAGCGTTCGTTGCGCGAATCAATCGTGTTCGAGAGGCAACCACACCTGAACAGCAACCACTTGTGTTTTCAGCGCATATTACTTACGTTGTGACCGGTGCAACCGGTGGTCTCGGACTTGCTACCGCCGCTTGGTTAGTTGAACACGGTGCTCGCCACCTATTGCTATTAAGCCGTCAACCGCTTTCAACCCAGGCCCAGCAAGCGATCAACACGCTGAGCCAACAAGGCGCGAGCGTCGCACACCTGTGCGTTGACATCGCCGATCGCCAGTCACTAGAAAGCGCACTGCTGTCAACACAAGCCGAGGGTGCACGTAAGCTAGGCATCCTCCACTGTGCTGGCGTCTTAGACGATCACCTCTTGATCGACCTGCAGTGGTCTAACTTTGATAACGCCTACTCTGCCAAAGTATTAGGAACATTAAATCTTGACGAGTTAACTCGGCAGCTTGATGTTGACTGCTTTGTCATGTTCTCGTCGGCAGCGTCACTGCTTGGTAACCGCGGCCAGGCCAACTATGCTGCAGCCAATAGCTTCATGGACGCGATCGCCCATCAACGCAAACTTGCTGGTCTGCCCGCCCTGAGCATTAACTGGGGCCCTTGGGCATCGGTGGGGATGGCGCAGTCTAATTCGAAAATTTCTAGACAACTTTCGGCACAGGGATTTACGGCGCTCAGCACTCAGTTGGCTTTACAGGCGCTGGGTAGCAGTTTGCTTGGGACTCGAACTCAGGTGGGCGTGATTGATTGTCAGTGGGATCAATACCTTCAAGGTGCTGAACAGCTTCAGTCTTTTTTAAGCAAAGTCGCGACCGCGCCAATCAACACGCAAGAACAACAACGCCAAGATGCACAGTCAGCTATTGTTGAGCAGTTTGCTCGAGCCTCTACGGCCGAACGCCTAAGCTTGTTGACCACCATCGTGAACACTCAGATTCGTAAGATTTTAGGACTTGCCGAAACGATGGCGGTGCCTGAGGATCAAGCCCTGACCGATCAAGGCTTTGACTCACTGATGGCGGTACAACTGACCAATGCGGTCGGTCGAATGCTTGGGCAACGACTGCCTGTGAGCCTGGTGTTCAACTACCCATCGCCAAAAGCGCTTTCCTTATATCTTTTAGAATTAATCAACGGTCAACTTGCAACACCTGAACAGGCTGCGGCAACGGATAGTGGCGCCAAGGCTTCTCAAACGAGTTCAAGCGACCGTGCTCGCTCTTTGCTCGACGATCTTGATAACCTGCTTGAACAATCATGAACACAAAATTTAATCGCTGGGTGACCTGCCCTTTTCCCCAGCCAGAAGCCACGCTGCGCATTTTTTGCTTTCCTTTTGCGGGTGGTGGTGCCTCGATCTATCGTGGTTGGGGAAAACTATTCGGCTCGAAAGTAGAAGTTTGTCCGATTCAATTGCCCGGCAGAGAAAACCGCTTTAGCGAACCAGCGTTCAAAGAGGCTCGGGCACTTGCGCAAGCGCTAGCTAGCCAACTGCAACTGTATTCGGACAAGCCTTTTGTCATGTACGGTCACAGCATGGGTGCACTCGTTGCGTTTGAATTGACACGCGTGCTGCAAGCCAATGGCATGACGATGCCCGAAGCGCTAATTCTGGGCGCACATCGCGCCGCGCATTTACCTCGCACCCGCGAAACGCTCTACAACTTAGACGACAAGGCCTTTATTGACCGCTTGCAGCGCTTTGGCGGGTTTCCTGAAGAAGTGTTGGCAAGCGCCGATTTGTTGCAATTTCTGATGCCAACACTGAAAGCGGATTTCACGCTGTGCGATACCTATGTGTATACCGAGCAAGAACCATTGAACTGCCCCATTCATATTTTTGCTGGTGCCGCCGACCCTGAAGCGCCTCCATCAGTGATGGAGGCATGGTGTCAGCACTCAAATACTGACACACAAATGCATATTTTTCAGGCTGGTCATTTTTTTATTCGCTCTGATCTCGAGCGCGTCGTAGACACTCTAAAAACGATCTTACCGTTATCGCAAACAGGCGTGGCGAACATGCCACACGCCTAAAGACAAGCAAGCTAATCTTTCTGAGGATCAACATGCTAAATATTAAAGAGTTTCACGGTCGCATCATCGATCTCGATACACATATTCAACCTTCACCCGGCAATTACGAGCTTGCGGGTGGCGAAGTTGGGCGTAATTTTGCCCAACGCTTTGATGAAGTGATCAAGAGCTTACCAAAAGACGAGGCTCAACAAATCATTGCTCGTTCAGGCAAAGAGTTTACTGAGCTCACCGACGAAACAGTTTGGCGCACGAAGGGGTCAGCGGCACCGGGCGCATTCAACGCCGATAACCGAATCAAGACCCTTGATTACATGGGTGTCAGTCGAAGTTTTATGTTCTCTGATCCTGGCATTCAAACGGCGGCCTTTGCCGATAATGCACTTGGCGTTGCCACGATGCGCCACTGGAACGATTTTATTCTCAATCTCGGAAAACGAGATCCAAACCGCTTGCGTGCAGTTGCTCTCATCAACACGCATAATGTTGATACAGCCGCGCAAGAAATTGAGCGTGTACTCAAAGCGGGCGGTCGTGCCTTTGTGATTGCAAGTTCTGTTGCGCCTGGCAATGCCTCACCCGCACACCCTGCAATGGACAAAATCTGGGGCATGATTCAAGAGGCTAACGCCACGATCATGCTGCACCTTGGTGGCGGACGTGCCGTCGGTGACGAGTTCGACTTTCTCAAAAATCCGAACTGGGATAAAGGTATTCCTCACTTTAGCCAACAATCGGAAGCTGTAATCTCTGAAGGGGATGCAATGAATCCCTTCACTGCCTGCGCCATGTTTTACGCACCACAAAACTTTATTTCTACACTTGTGCTGGGTGGGGTGTTTGAGCGTTTTCCAAATCTGCGCTTTGGCGCAATTGAACTTGGCGCGATGTGGTTAGGCCCAATGGCCGCGCATTTGGATAATGTCATGAAGATCTTCAGAAGGCGTATGTCTGGCGTACTGTCTTTGAAGCCCTCTGAATACGTTCAACGAAACATTCGCGTCACCCCGTACTGGTTTGAAAACGTCGCCGATTACATTGATCATCATGGATTAGCCGACTGCTACTGCTACAGCAGTGATTTTCCTCATCCTGAAGGGGGCACTCGCCCCATGCAAGATTTTGAAGAGCGTATTGGGCGCCTAGGACAAAAAAGTGCCGAAGCGTTTTACGTCACCAATGCCGAATGGGTCTTGCCAGAACTGAAGTGACACCTTTGAGTGCTCTGGGCCCTAGGCAACCGCAAGTCAGGGTACGCATGCGAACCAGTCGAACTGGTTTGCTGCGGAGCCAGTCTAGCGCGAGTTTTCTGATCTGTTTAAGCATTGATATCCTCTGCGCCCTCGCCCTAACGGATACCGTTTAAACGAAGCGAGGATGCTCAGGGGTGAATAAGATACCGTCAACATAAAACCAACGTCCGTTATCTTGAATAAAACGGCTTCGCTCGTGCAAGCGAGTGGGTTGGCCTTTTAAGCGGCTAAGCGCTACAAACTCAACCTCAGCCTGCGCTGGGCCAGTCAGTCTGTACCCCCTGACCTCAAGACCTAGCCACTTGACGTCCGGCTCAAAGTTCAGATCTGAGGGACATGTTGTCTCTAGCCAGGTTTTTTTTAGATAGTCTTCGCGACCCAGTACAAAGGCGCTGTAACGCGAACGCATCAAGCTCTCGGCGTCAGGCGCAGGCATCGTGTCAAAGTGCTCAAGATAGCGTCCGCAGCATTGGCTCAGCAAAAGCAATTTGTTTTTATTCTTTCTTCCGCAACAGCAGAGCACTCGCTTCATTTTGGCATGCATCCTTAAGTCAGCTTAATAAAGCCATTTTCCTGAGTTCAGTGCCCAATAGCCTCGACGATTAGCTTCAGCCCAAAAACCCGCGCAACACGATTATTGAGATTTTGAGTGTGTCACTAAAAACGCTGGCACCTTCAAGCCCCAGTGAATCGCAGCGGCGCGCATTAAAAACGTTAGTGCCGTGCAGCTGATCAAGATCTCTATCGCGTACTGAGGATAAAAATGTAGGCTTGCCATCAACAACAAGCATCCAAGTGCCACAGGAATCGCATACAACTCAGTGGACATTAACAAATTTTTTCTGCCCGCGATAACGTCGCGCATGATGCCCCCACCAATGGCGGTGATTACCCCCAGTATGACGGGCCCCAACGGCCAGCCAAAAGCCATTTCATACGTTTTCATGGCACCCTGTATGCCAAACAGGGCGGCTCCGAGGCCATCGAGGTAAAGCATTAACGTAAAAACTTGCGGCTGAGTAAAGAACGAGCGTCCGACGAAGGCTAGCAAACTCGAGAATATTGCGACCTGAATAAACACCAAATCCTCAACCCAAAAGGGCTGCACGCCTAACAAAAGATCGCGTACGGTACCCCCTCCGACTGCGGTGATCACACCGAGCACCATCACCCCAAAAATATCTACACCACGATCGGCGATTGCTAACACAGCTGTGATGGCAAACGCCATGGTGGCGATAATCGCCAGCCAAAACATGATGACATCGATTGAAGCCTGGGGGTTTAACATGCGTATGACCTTCGAAAACGTTACAGACAGCTAGCAAGACAAAGACGTCTTGCCCTCTGAGTCAAATCAGTCAAGACTTGCGCGTGCGCACCTAAACACGCGATGACTTGTACCAGTCTTTGACCGCTGTAACGTAGCGCGCCACGCCTTGTTCGACAGTGACGGATTCTAGCGCACCGTAAGACAGACGCTGATAGTTAGCCTGTGGGGTGTCAAACAACCCAAAGGTAAAGCCGGGTACGGACACTACTTTATGTGTTTGCGCCATGGCACGATTAAACGCAAGACGTTCTGTGCCAACGGCCAAGCCAGGCAATTTAAGTAATACATAAAACGCACCTTGCGTTTTTGGAAACTCTATCAGTTCACCCAAGGCTTCGAGTCTGTCGTATACATTTTTTCGTACGATCGAAAGCGCATCGATTTTAGGTTGCGCCCAAGTGCGACCATATTTCAACACCTCAAGCGCCAACATTTGCGAGACAACTGGCGCGCAGATCAAATTGGTATCTTGTACTTTGTTCATCGCCTCGAGCAGGTCAGCCGGAAACACCACGTAGCCGATCCGCCAACTCGCCATGCCGTAATTCTTGGACATGGAAAAAAACGAAATGGTATGCCGATGTGCCTCAGGCAACGCTGCTGGTGAAAAATGTTCAGCCCCGTCATAGGTAAAATATTCATAGGCTTCATCACTGAAGTGATAAATATTTTTTTTAGCGCATAAGGCATTCACGGCCGTTAAGGACTCTTTTGAGTAGACCGCGCCGGTTGGATTATTAGGTGATACGGTGATGATCGCACGCGTGCGCGGCGTCACTGCTGCGGCCAATGCCTCAACGTTTAGACTCCAATCATCGTTGACCGGTACCGGCACAGGCACACAGCCAACCATTCGAATCGCCATCTCTTGATTGAAATAATACGGAGTCGGCAAAATAAACTCATCGCCTGGATCGCCCACCGCAAGCAGGCAATTCAAAAACGCCATATTGCTGCCGGCGGTGACCATCACAACCGAATCGCACCCGCAGTGAATATTGTTTTCGTCTGCTAGCTTTTGTGTCAATGCGTCGATCAAGGCCGGATGGCCAATAATCGCTTGGTATTTATTGAGCCCAACATCACTCATCAAACTAGGTAGCGCCGCAAGAGCCTGGGCGGGGGGGCCATAATTCACGACGCCCTGCCCTAAAGAAATTGTGCCCGGATTATCGCGCACCAAAGCGGCAATGTCAGGCATCACCGGTATATCTACCGAGGCCATACGGCGAGAGAAACGTTTCATCGACGTTACACCTTTGTCAGCCACCCATGGGTATCCGGGGTCAGGCCACGCACAGCATCAAAATAAATTTTCTGCATTTTTTTCGTAATCGGCCCAATCGCACCATCGCCTACCGGCAGACGATCAATTTTCACGACAGGGATAATTTCTTGCCCAGTACCACACAAAAAAGCCTCATCGGCAAAATACAATTCACTGCGATCGACTTCGCGTTGTACCACCGCCTGGCCAGTCGCTTCTTCATACAGCGTGATAATGGTGTCGCGCGTCACACTTTCTAAAATGTTGCTACCGATGTTGGGGGTAATCAACTTGCCGTCTCTGACCATAAAAAAACAAGCAATAGGTGCTTCAGAGACTTTGCCAGCAGGTGTCAACATCAAGGCGCCATCGTAGCCGTCAGACTTAGCCTGTAATTGCGTTAAACGCGCGTTGTGATAGTTTGCGGTGGCTTTAATACGCGGCGGGCTCGCGTTATCAGACAACCGACTCCAAGAGCTCACACCCAAACTCATGCCAGTGTCTGCAAACTTTGGGCGTTCGCGGGGTGAGGCGGCCGCTGTGTAGCCAACGGGCCCCGTTTGGGCCATCAGCCCCAGCGCTTCGATGTACACCAACAAACGAATATACACATCATCATCCGGTTCATTGGCACGAATCAAGCCCGACAGCGCTTCACGCATGCCGTCTTCGGTGAAGCTGTGATCAAAACGCATGACCTTCATGCCAAGCACCAAACGCTTGAAGTGTTCGGCGAATCTAAAAATTTTAAATTCACCTGTCGTGGGATTGCGATAGGCACGCAAGCCTTCAAAGACCGCCGTTGCATAGGTCATGCCCAAAGACATCGGATGCACACTTGCTTGCTCGTAGGGCAGCAACTTATCGTTTTGTAAAATAATTTTGGGTTGCCACATGGCCTTAATCCTTTTTTAAATTTAATTCTGGGATGAGCTTTCCCATTTGACTATAGACGCCCGTCACCGAAGCGGTGAACGCAGCATGATCGAGATAAGCAGGTGTCCCTTTTAGCTTGTTCAGCAAATCAATAAACCCAGGCGTGCGCACCATGTCAGACGCTGCGGCTTCCCACTCTTTGATGACGTCTGGTGGCATGCCCCCAGGTCCTGCAATCCCGTAAAAGATCGGTACTGAGATCGGAAAATTCAACTCTTTATACGTTGGCACGTTCGGGTATTCTGGGATCTTGTCTGGACCACTCTCAGCCAACAGTCGAATCGTACCCGCTGCGGCGTGCGGTGGAAACTCTGCAGCAACCAACGCCTGAATCTGCCCCCCGAGCAAACCATTCATGGCGTCAGCACCGCCCTTATAGGGCACATAGGTCGCCTGTATACCGGCCGCCTGAAAAGCAGCTTGCGTCGAGATATGTGTGCCACCATTGGTTGCCGCCGTTGACCAAAATAGCTTGTTGGGATTGGCCTTTGACCACGACATCAACTCTTGTATGGTCTTAAACGCTGAATCCGCTTTCACAAAAAGCGGTTGCGCGCTCACCAGGGTCTGAAATAAGTAGGTGAAGTCTTTACTGGGATCATAGGTCTGGGGCTGAAAATACGGCGCAACGGTAAAGGGGCTGGTCGTGGCCAACGCAACGGTATAGCCGTCAGGCTTGGCGCGCGCTAACAGACTTGTCGCAATCGTGCCACCAGCGCCTGGTTTATTGTCAATAATGACGGGTACCTTCCAGCGTTCACGCAAGTAATCGCCGATCCAGCGCGACGACATGTCACCGCCGCCACCCACCGCAAAACCAACAAGGATGGTAATTGGCTTAGACGGAAACTTTTCAGCTGGCTGAGAAAAGCATGGCGCCATGAGCAAGTAAGACGCTAGTACGCTGAGACAAACTTTTGCAGATAGTTTCAACACGGTACACCCCTATAAGATCATGACTATCGCGATACCTTAACCTCGCATCGCCTTGAGTTGCTGCGAATACCCAGCTGGATCAATTTGCACATCGATCAAACTAGGGCCTTGATGCCTTAAAGCCTGAGTTAAGGCTTCGTGATACTGCACTTCGTTAGTGGCCTCAAACCCTTGACCGCCCAACGCCTGCATGGCTTGTGCAAAGTTATGTTTGCCCCAACGCACACCGCGGCTCGGCAGTTGCTTACTTTGTTGCTTGATGTCAATTAACGACAAGGCACTGTCATTAAAGACGACCACAACAATACGCGCCCCTGAATCAATCGCCGTACAAAGCTCGCCTAAACACATCATCAGCCCGCCATCGCCCGTAAAACAAATGACGGGTTGCTCGGGTTCGTCCAAGGCAGCTGCAATGGCCGCTGGCAAAGCAAACGCCATCGTCGCCAAACCGTTTGAAATTAACACGTCACCAGGCTGCGTGACAGCAAAAAATGCAGTCGCTGAAAACATATGCGCACCAGCGTCGACTGACATGCGCGGTCTGAATCTTTGCTCAGCGTAAGCCTGCGTCGACAGTTGCACCAACCGATCAGGGGCGACACCGAACTGAACCGACGGGTAAGCAAGGCGCGCCAAGACATCGTGGCGCAAGCCTTCGATTTGCTCGAGGGGCCAACTCGATACATAGTCGCTTAGCTGTTCGTTCAGAGCGTGCACGTGTCGCTTTAAGTCACGGCTGACACGCGCCAACGGCTTGATGTAATGGATGTCATGGAGCGCGTTCGATAACTCGACGGCGGGCCTGTTATAGGGCCACGGCTGCAAAATCATTTCTACCGGATCCAAACCCACCATGACCATCAAATCAGCCTGTGCCAGGCAGTCGGCCTCTTGGATACCGCCGGTAAAAATGCCCACCACTTGAGGGTCGAGATCCGAAATCACCCCTTTAGCCTTATACGTTTGCAAGACAGGGCACTTTAAGTACTGTGCAAGTTGTCTGACTTCAGCGGCACACCGACGCGCCTCGAGCCCAATAATCAGCACCGGCTTTTTAGCAAACTTGATCTGCTCAGCAATGTTTTGCAGTGCGACACGTTCAATCGCGTCGACTGACTTGACTGGCGCGGCAATGTGCGGCGCAGCCAGCAGTCTGCGAGCGACCTCACCCGTCAGTTCGATATGCACGGGCCCCATCGGCGCCTGAAGCGCAAGCGCGATGATCGCCTCAATCTCAGCCGCGGGCGTGTCAGATTCGAGTCGCGTGACCCCTTTGACAACGGGCTGCAGTAGCGCCTTTTGGTCGAACACTTGATGGGTAATATAGGTAAGCTGTTTGTCAGTAAAACCATCTGTGATCACAAGAACAGGCGCACGATCCAGCTTTGCGTAAGCGACGCCGTTGGCGGCGTTCGCCACTCCGGGGCCCTTGGTCATCAAGGCCACACCCGGGATGCCAGTGGTTTCGGCCACGGCACCCGCCATCATCACGGCCGCATTTTCAGTTTTTGTCAGTGTGAAACTGATTCCGACTTCGGCTGCGGCTTCGATCAAATCCAAAGACGAGCCCCCGCCCGGTAAACCAAACATCTGGCGTACCCCTGCTCGCGCTAAGGCTTGCGCCAGCGCTTGCACGATCGTAATTTGTAATTTTGTGTTCAAGATGATTACCGTTGGCTTCAATTAAGTGTCAGTGCAGTTGAATCGACGAGGGCTGCATCGTTACGTATAGGTGAGGGATCGTGTTAATGGACTACCTGTGCTGTGGGGTCGACGAGCTGAATCAACATGTTGTGGTGTTGATCGATCACAACCTTGGCGTACTTTGGCACCACGACCGTGGATTCGCGCTCTTCGACGATCGCGGGGCCTTCAAAGTGCATACCGGTCTTTAAGGCATAACGGTCATAGACTGGGGTTAATACAAAGTCTTTACTAAATACACAAAAAACTTCGCGCCGGTTTTTGATTGCAGCGTCTGCAGACGTGCTAGACGCTTCAGTGTGAATCAGATTTGCCTTGAGCTGTTCAAGTAAGTTAGGCAGCGGCCCTTGCACCACAACCCGCCAAGATACGACCTCTGCTGGCGTATCGGTTTCGATACGACCATACAAATTTTGATAACAGCGATTAAACTCTTCAGACAAATGTTGCTTAAACGATTGCTTGAGTCGGCCCATCGAGACCGGCACCTCAACCTCGTAGCCTTGGCCTACATAGCGCATCGCAGCACTGACATGGCTGCTACACAACGCGGCAGCTAGGCCCGACTCGGCCAGCATCGCCAGGCCTTTCTGTTTTAAACCGTCGATTAATTGCTCAACGCTCTGCTCATCTAACTGTAGCACCGGCGAAACAGAGGCCTGCACAAATTGAAACGACATCGGCGACGCCAAAAAACCAAAGGCCGAGGCAACGCCCGCACCCATCGGCATCACCAAGCGCTCGATTCCAAGCTTAAGCGCCACATGGCACGCATGCACAGGCCCAGCACCGCCGATCGGAATCATCGCATAGCTCGAGGCCTTTAAGCCTTTTTCAAGTGCATGAATACTCGCGGCCTGCGCCATGGTCTCGTTGACGGTTTCATGAATGCCGAACGCCGCTGCAGTCACTGAGACCTCAAGGTGATCCGCAATTTGCTTTTGAATACAGTCGCGTGCTGCAGCCAAGTCTAAGGTCATCGAACCACCCAAGAACGAGTTAGCATCTAAGTAACCCAATACGAGATCGGCATCCGTCACCGTTGCATCTTGCCCTCCTTGCCCATAACAAGCGGGACCAGGCACGGCGCTTGAACTATCAGGGCCCACTTGAATCAAGCCCAGGCTGTTGATGCGCGAAATACTACCGCCACCCGAGCCGATTTCAATCATGTCGATCGATGGCACTTTTAAAGGGATCCCACTGCCCTTTTTAAAGCGCTGAAGGCGCGCCACTTCAAAATCAGTGGTCACTGCACTTTTGCCCTCGTCAATCAAACACGCCTTGGCAGTGGTGCCACCCATATCAAAGCAAAGGATCTGCGTTAAATCGGCCATTTGCCCGATCAACGACGTCGCTTGCACGCCACCCGCGGGGCCTGATTGCACCAACCTGATGGGATACTCAATCGCCGTATGAAAGTGCACCGTGCCGCCATCGGATTGCATCAAATACAAATCTTGATCGATCCCGAGCTGCTTGATACCAGCCATCAAGGCTGAGATATATTTTTTAAACAATGGCTGTACATACGCATTACAAACCGTCGTGGCGGTACGCTCGTACTCCCCTATTTCTGGCATGACCTCGCTAGAAATACAAACAGCCACGTCAGGTAAGAGCTTGGCGAGCGCTTGTTTAATTTGAATTTCATGCTCAGGAAACTGAAACGAATGCAACAAACACACTGCGACTGCATCAACCTTTGCGTCTTTGATAGCCTGTGCAGTTTGAGGCAGCGTTGAAAGGTCTAAGGGGGTCACCACCGAACCGTCATGCCCTACACGTTCTTTGATTTCAAAGCACAGCGCCCGCGGGACCAACGGTTCAACCGGAGTCAAAAATAAATCATAAATGTCGTAGCGCCATTCACGACCGATTTGCAAGACATCGCGAAACCCTGCTGTCGTGATCAGCGCCGTCCGCACGCCTTTGCGTTCGATCAAGGCATTGGCAACCAAGGTGGTACCGTGAATCACGTTTTGAACGTCGCTCGCTTGCACCCCATTATTTTCAAGAATCAACTGGATACCTGTTAAGACGCCAATCGATGGGTCCTGCGGTGTTGTTAACACTTTTTCGTTACGTAGCTGCCCCTTCGCGTCGACCATCACCAAGTCTGTGAAGGTTCCGCCAATATCCACGCCAATACGAAAAGGTGCCAACAGTGGCTTAAGCGTCTGACTCATGCTTCATTCCTTTTTGCGACTGAGACCAAGGCCTCAACTTGCGTACCCGAGAGGCCATAATCTTTTTGAGCGCTTTGGGCAGACACCACACCATCTTGCAAATCCTTTGCTAAAGCTTTGGGGTCACGCTTGAGGGGTGAAAACATACCGCCCCCGCCCGGCGTCTCGAAGGTCACAATCTGACCCTGATTGATCGTCGTCACTGATTTACCTGGGATGCGTGTGCCGTCAAGCAAGTCAACTCCCAATCGGCCGTCTACACCACCTAAAAACCCGCGTGGCGGGTACTTGATCCTTTCGTGCCGAATCATGAACGTCAGAGGCTCGGGTGATAACGATTGAAACGATAACCGCTGGCCCATACCACCGCGATACATCCCGGCACCGCCACTGTCAGTGATCAAGCTTTTTTCTGTTATCAACATCGGCGTTTGATTTTCAAACTGCTCGATGGGATTGTTGGCGATGTTGGTCGGAAAGCTCAAACACGCGGGGCCATCACTTTGGGCGCGCGCACCATAGCCACCACTCATAAAAAACATTTTTACAAATTTTCGATTTGAACGATCTACGCCTTTAAAGTAGACGTTCCAGATCGGCGAACCGCTATCAGCGATCACTTTATCTGGGATGATTTTGGATAAGGCACCAAAAATCACAAACGGTAAGTAGTGCCCAGATAAATGTCGACCCCACACGGGGGCTGGTCGTGTCGGATTAACCAACGATCCTTCTGGCGCCAACAAGGTCAAGGGCCTTAACCCGCCATCATTATTGGGCGAGCCAGGGTCAAAGGCGCACTTAATGGCGTACGCGCTGTAGGCAAAGGTAAAGTTGTAAACCGAGTTGATTGGCTTATCAATTTGCGGATCCGTACCCGCGAAATCAACCAAAATATCAGACCCTGTTTTTTTGATCGAACAGCAAATCGTCAGTGGCTTATCAAAGCCATCGGCAGTGACCTGATCGGTGCACTCGCCATCAGGGATCGCCTCTAACATTTTGCGCATGCTCAACTCAGAGCGCGACAGGATCGAATCCGTGACGCGCTTGAGGTCATCGATTCCCTCTTGCTGCAAAAGATTTAACAGTTTTGTTTGAGCCAAGTCATACGCTGCAAATTGCGCACGAATGTCGCCCAGGGTTTCGTTGGGCTCACGCAAGTTTTCTTGCAAAAAAGAAATCACATCAGTATTTTCTTCACCGCGTCGCACGATTTTTAGAATCGGGATACACAAGCCCTCTTCGTACGAATCTTTTGCGAATGGCGACGGCGCACCACCGATATCGACGGTATGAAAGGTTGAGCCGACAAACGCCACGAGCTCGCGACCACGAAAAATGGGACGCACCATGGTGATGTCATTTAAATGCCCGGTGCCAAGCCAAGGGTCGTTTGAAATTAAAACATCGCCAGATTCAAGACTGTGCTGCGGATGCTTTTGAAGCATGGCCTGCAAAGTTCTGGGCATAGTCCCTAAAAAGGACGGAATCGATCTGGATGATTGGGCGAACACTCTGCCGTCAGCATCCATCAACGAGCAAGCAAGGTCCCAATTTTCGCGTACCACGACAGAAAAAGAGGTACGCACGAAGGTTTGTGCAACTTCATCCATCAAACCGGTTAAGCGCCTCCAGACGATACCGAGTTGAAGAGCGCTGATATTTTTACTCATTGTCTACCTTATATTTTTTTACGTTTTACAGTCGCAAATATCACGCACTTTCAAAATTAGCGATATTGAGCGCAGTCGAGTCCGGCACAGAACAGTATCGTGCCGCACAGCATATCCCGTCATATCAAACGCATCACAGCACGGCACTGCATGCGACTGTGCAAGACACGCGTTAGCGCCCCGTTAAATGGCTGGCGAATAGTAAAACTTAGAGAGGATTTAATCAATTTTGGCGCCAGAGCGCCTAATCACCTCGGCCCACTTTGCGGTTTCACGTTTTGACAACTCAGAAAACTCTTCGGGCGTGCTTGGTGAAATTTCAGCGCCTAAGGATTTGTATTTTTCGATCAGCTCTGGACTTTTTAACGCTTGCAAGACCTCAGCATTTAAGCGTTTGACGATCTCTGGTGACAAATTAGCCGGGCCAATCAAACCGCCCCACGCTACCACTTCGTAGCCGGTGAGACCTTGCTCTGCCACCGTAGCAATCGTCGGAAATGTTGGCGAGCGTTTATTGTCAGTGATGCCAATGCCACGCATGCGCCCTGATTGCACGTGTGGCCCAGCCACTGGCGAATTGCTCAGGGCCACGTGAACCGAACCGCCCATCAAATCTGTCAACATCGCTGGTGCAGATTTATAAGGCACGTGCAACAGCTCGATACCCGCTAAGCTGCGAAAGTACTCCATCCCCAGATGCGAGGTTGTGCCGTTGCCGTCTGAACCGAAAACAACTTTACCCGGATTCTTTTTGGCGTACGCTATGAGCTCTTGAACGGACGTCACTGGCAGGTCATTATTCACAACCATTAAGTTCACCACACGCAAAGCGTTTGCGATCAAGGTCAGATCTTTTTCAACGCTATACGGCACCTTGGTCAGCAACGATATATTGGTCGCCAAAGAGACAACATTGCCGTAGGCCAGCGTGTAACCATCAGGCGCCGAGCGCACCAGATCCATGGTCGAAATCACGTACGACGCACCGGGCTTGTTATCAATCACAATCGGCACGCCCATTTGCTTAGACATCTGCGCGCCAAGTGTGCGCATCAAGACGTCAGGTGCTCCGCCCGGGGCAGAGCCCACAATCAAGCGAATCGGTTTGTCTGGATACGCTGCAAAGGCGTTAAACGCCATACAGCCCAAGAAGCTTGCAAGACAAGCCAACCGTGTCGAAAAAAATTTCATGAAAGTCTCCTGGAGAGGAACATAGGGGCACCCTAGAATGTACAACCAAAGCTAGAGTAGAATTTTCATTGAATCGTTCATTCCGATAAGAAGTACTGTGTCTGCTAGGCAGGGTTGCCAGCGACAGGCCAGGAGTAGTTTCTTACCGCCTTCAAAACACTCACCCGCAAAAACGGAGTCATCCATGGCGCAAACGCCAGAAAAAGACCAGAAATTAGACCTCGGCGACCGCGAGTCAATTTATCAACCCACACAGAAAGGGCTGATTTTTCCAGAAAGACCCATCGGCATGTCGATCGCACAAGAGCGTCACCACCGCAAAGAGCGGCTGGTTGCTGCGTGTCGGGCTTTTGCGTTGCAAGGTTTTGACTATGGTTTTGCAGGGCACTTAACCGTTCGCGATCCGCAGCATCCTCACTTGTACTGGACTAACCCGATGGCGGTGCATTTTTCGCAGGTCAAAATCTCAAACCTGATTTTGGCGGATCATCAAGGCACCGTGGTTGAGGGCGACTATGCGATCAATCAGGCGGGCTTTGTGTTGCATGGTGCAGTGCACGAAATGCACCCCGATATCATCGCGATGTGCCACGCCCATACGGTCTACGGTACGGCCTTTGCCTCGCTCGGTAAAAAGCTCGATCCAATCAGTCAAGATGCCGCAGCCTTCTATGAAGATCACGTAGTGATTGGCGCTGAGGCCGGTCAAGTCGCCGTAGAGACCAAAGCGGGCCTGGGCGTTGCCGAGTCCTTCAAAGGGGTCAAAGCGGCTATCCACCGTAATCACGGGCTTCTGACAGCCAGTCGCCACAGCATTGAGGCGGCTGCCTTTTGGTTTATTGCGCTTGAGCGCTGCTGTCAACAACAACTGCTGATTGAAGCGACGGGCCTCAAGCCCACGCTGGTGCCGCACGACAAGGCACTGTACAGTCGCGAGCACGTTGGCAGTGAGTATATTGGCTGGCTACATTTTCAAACCATCTGGACCCAGTTGTTGCAGACGCAACCGGACATGTTTGATTAACTAGAACCCGTTGCTGCAGACGCAACCGGACACGTTTGGCTAACTAGAACCCGCTGCTGTAGACGCAACCGGACACATTTGACTAACTAGAACCAGTTGCTGCAGACGCAACCGGACACGTTTGACTAACTAGAACCAGTTGCTGCAGCCCAAACCCGAGATGTTTGACTAACCGCCTCGCGACTCTTTTAATACTCTTACAAGCGCATTAAATTCTTCTATCCTGGCGGTTGACGGCCTGGCAATTAAGGCAATCTTTCGTTTAGGCGCCGGCGCCGTCAACGGCCTTGCGATCAAGTTGGTTTGTATCAGCAGGCCAGACTTGACTGCCATCTCGGGCAGCAGCGCAATCCCCAAACCAGACTCAACCATTTGCACCAGCGTGAGCAGACTGGTGGCTTCGATGCCATCGGTACTGGCCAAGTCGCTTTTTGTGCAGACGGTTAACGTGTGCTCGCGCAGGCAATTGCCCTCTTCTAGTAACAACACACGATCCGCTAACTGATTGGTTAACTGGATTTCTTTATTTTTAAGTACTGGATCGTGCTGATTGCCAATCAACCATAACTCATCATCAAACAGCTCTTTGATCAAAAAACCTTCAGTCTCGTAGGGCAAGGCGATTAAGGCGAAGTCTAATTGGTGCCGGTTGAGCTTATCGATCAAGTTGGCCGACAAATCCTCACGTAGAACAATTTTCAGATGTGGAAAATCGTCTCTCATTTTGGCTAACAACGCTGGCAATAAAAAAGGGGCAATGGTAGGGATCACGCCCAGCTTAATCACGCCCATCATCGAACCAGCAGCCCCTTGAACAAAATCGACCAAATCGTCTGCCTGTGCGATTAAACGCTGCGCACGCTCGACCACGCCGCGGCCGGTGGGCGTGAGTGACACCGAGTGCTTATCGCGCTCGACTAACTGTGTGCCTAGAGTGTCTTCTAGCTCTTTGAGCCCAGCGCTTAACGTCGACTGCCCGACGAAACACTGTTCGGCAGCCTTCGTAAAGCTCAAGGTTTCACTGAGCGCGATTAAATAACGTAACTGTTTAAGGGTCGGAATTGCGGCCATATATTGCTCTCTCGGTTGCTCTCTGCTGTTCTCTTCTGTTCTCTGCTGTTCTCTTCTGTTCTCTGCTGCTCTCTGCTGCTCTCTGCTGTTTTCTGCTGTTTTCTGCTGCTCTCTTCTGTTCTCTGCTGTGCTCAGCTGCTCTGAGCTGCTCTCAGTCGCCCCTCGTTATCGATTAAATAGATCATTATCATTATTTTAATTCATTTGATTGATTACTCCAACAGGCTCAAACTTCGTCTGTCGTTCAATTTTTCACCCAAAGGGCCTTATATGTCGATCATCAACACCGCAGTTCAACCGTTCAAAACCCAAGCCTTCCACAATGGCAAGTTCATCACTGTTTCGGACGAAAGCCTGAAAGGCAAGTGGTCAGTCTTGATTTTTATGCCCGCAGCCTTTACCTTCAATTGCCCCACCGAGATTGAAGATGCTGCCGACAACTATGCCGAATTTCAAAAAATGGGCGCCGAAGTCTACATCGTGACCACCGACACACACTTCTCGCACAAAGTGTGGCACGAGACTTCACCAGCAGTTGGAAAAGCTAAGTTTCCGTTAGTTGGCGACCCAACCCACACGCTGACACGCGGCTTTGGCGTTCATATCGAAGAGGAAGGCCTGGCCTTGCGCGGCACCTTCATCATTAATCCTGAGGGCGTCATCAAGACTGCTGAAGTGCATTCGAACGAAATCGCTCGCGATATCTCTGAAACCTTGCGCAAACTCAAAGCTGCTCAGTACACCGCCGCTCACCCGGGCGAAGTGTGCCCAGCCAAATGGAAAGAAGGCGCAGCAACCTTGACTCCATCTTTAGACTTGGTCGGCAAGATCTAAGTTAGTCATTGCCTGTCGATCTAATCGGCAAGACCTAACTAAAGACAAAGCAGCAACCAAGCAGACTCTCTTCGGAGAGTCTATTGGAGAGGACAAGACCCTGCCCAATAGGCTCACCAAATATTAAGGAACTCACCATGCTAGATAACAACCTCAAAGCGCAACTGAAAGTTTATTTCGAAAAGATTGTGAGCCCAATCGT
>CANCMG010000039.1 GCA_947378965.1 Alcaligenaceae bacterium
CGGTACCGAGATCGATCGCCATATCACTTGAAAAATAACTACGCAGGAATCCGAACATGAGAGCCCAGCCAGAATAAAAGTTGACGCACGTAACATGCCGTGAATAGCCTGCCATCATAACTTATAATTCTGTTTAGATCGGCAAAACACGCTTACGTCAAGCTCGCAAAGCTACGATGCCTGAACCACTGCGCCTAGGCCGCTTTGCTCTTGTCTGAATCAAGCTTTGGATTAGACGGTTTGCGCAGACTGAATCGATTTCTGAATTTGATGGTTTGCCTGGTTTACCTCGGGTTCTGAAAGCGATTTTTGCCCTTTAAACTCAGACATACGCTTTAGACGGCGTGCCTTGGCGGTGTTTTGCTCGTCTAACCGCCCTTTTTTTCTTGAAAAAGCAACAAATTATGGCTATTACCGAACAAGAAGTCACCCGCATCGCCCGGCTGGCAAGGCTCACTTTGTCGCCCGAACAGAACACGCAGGCGCAGGGTGATCTCACTAAAATTCTTGGGCTGATCCAAGAACTGCAGGCGGTCGACACCCGCGGGGTCGAGCCACTCGCCCATCCCCTGTCCGCACTGCGTGACGTCCACTTACGCCTGCGCGACGATATCGTCACTGAGGCCTCCTCGCCAGAACGACGCGAGGCGCTGATGGTCAACGCGCCAGGTAAGGCAGAGGGGCTATTTTTGGTCCCAAAGGTGATTGAATAAATGAGCGCCGCACTTCACACGTTTCCAACCCTAGCCAGTCTGCAGGCGGCCTTAGCGCAAGGCAAGCTCAGCGCAACTGAGCTTGCGCAAGATTGCCTCAGACAAATTCAGACCCAACAGGGGCTCAATGCCTTTGTGCACGTCGATGCGGGTCTCACCCTCGCGCAGGCAAGCGCTGCCGATGCCAACCGTGCTGCGGGTCTGGCAGGCCCCTTGTCGGGCATCCCAATTGCCCATAAAGATGTATTTGTGACTCAAGGCTGGCGCAGCACGGCAGGCAGCAATATGCTTAAAAATTACGTCAGCCCATTTGACGCAACCGTCGTCAATAAATTACTCACCGCAGGCTGCGTCAGCTTAGGCAAACTGAACTGCGACGAATTCGCCATGGGCTCGGGCAACGAGCATTCGGCTTTCGGGTCCGCCCATAACCCTTGGGATCACACTTGTGTACCGGGTGGCTCGTCTGGCGGTTCGGCCGCCGCGGTCGCAGCCCGGCTCGTTTTCGCCAGTACTGGCACAGATACCGGGGGCTCGGTGCGCCAGCCAGCCGCACTCTGCGGGGTCAGCGGCATCAAACCGACTTACGGCACCGTCTCGCGCTACGGCATGATTGCCTATGGCTCAAGCTTGGATCAGGCCGGCGTCATGGCACGAGCGGCAGCCGATCTGGTGGCTTTGCTCGACACCATCAGCGGCTTTGACGTACGCGATGCCACTAGCGCTGAGCAGTGCCACGGCGTACCCAACGCACCCGGCCGCATTCAAAGCGAATTTGATAAAGCGAGCGCTCACTTTGATTCTCAGGGTTTGCAGCCACTCAAGGGATTACGCATCGGCGTACCCAGTGAGTATTTTGGCGAGGGGCTGTCGCCTGACGTAGGTGCGGCCATTGAAGCCGCCTTGCTTCAATTCGAGCAACTTGGTGCGCAACGTGTCTCAATCTCGTTACCGCGCACACGCCTGTCGATCCCAGCCTATTACGTCATCGCACCTGCCGAAGCCTCAAGCAATCTGTCGCGCTACGACGGCGTGCGCTACGGACATCGAAGCGACTCGTATACCGATCTTGCTGACATGACCGGCCGCTCGCGTGCCGAAGGCTTTGGCACAGAAGTCAAGCGCCGTATCCTTGTCGGCACCTATGTGCTATCGCACGGCTATTACGATGCCTATTACTTACAGGCTCAGCGTTTACGTCGCATGATCGCCGACGATTTTCAGGCTGCCTTCACGCAAAAATGCGATGTCATCATGGGGCCCGTCACGCCCACCGTCGCCAAGCCGATTGGCGTCAATCAAGACGACCCCACGGCAGACTGGTTAGCCGACATTTACACGCTAGGATTGAACCTCGCCGGGTTACCTGGCATGTCGGTTCCTTGCGGATTTGGCGCAAGTGCCACAGGCAAACCCTTGCCTATTGGCTTACAAATTATTGGCGACTATTTTGATGAGGGCCGTTTGTTGGCCGTCGCACACCAATATCAACTTGCCACCGACTGGCATCAACGTAGCGTGGGGCAAGCATAATGGCTTACGAAATCGTCATTGGTCTCGAAACCCATACCCAACTTTCGACCCAGACCAAAATTTTTTCAGGTAGCAGCACGCGTTATGGTGCGCAACCTAACACGCAAGCCAACGAAGTCGACATGGCATTGCCAGGCACCTTGCCGGTCATGAACCGTGCAGCAGTTGAGCATGCGATTCGTCTGGGGCTAGCCGTTGGCGCCACCATTGCGCCGCGCTCGATTTTTGCGCGTAAAAACTATTTTTATCCAGACCTACCCAAAAACTATCAAATCAGCCAATACGAAATCCCTGTTGTGCAGGGCGGCTCCTTAACCTTCTTTGTGGGCGACAAAGAGACCACCATCAACCTCACTCGCGCTCACCTCGAAGAAGATGCCGGTAAGTCGTTGCACGACAATTATATTGGCCCGCATGGCGAGCTCTCAACCGGCATCGATTTAAATCGTACCGGCACCCCTTTGCTTGAAATCGTCTCTGAGCCTGAAATGCGCTCAGCGGCCGAAGCTGTCGCCTACGCCAAGACACTACACAGCCTCGTGATGTGGTTAGGCATTTGTGATGGCAACATGCAAGAAGGTTCGTTTCGAGTCGACGTCAACGTGTCAGTGCGCCCGGTTGGGCAAAAAGAGTTTGGCACGCGCGCCGAAATCAAAAACGTAAACTCGTTTCGCTTTATCGAGCGCGCCATCAACTATGAAGTTCGGCGTCAGATCGAGCTCATCGAAGACGGCGGCAAAGTGGTTCAAGAAACGCGCCTCTACGACGCCGATCTTGACGAAACACGCAGCATGCGCAGCAAAGAAGATGCACACGATTATCGCTATTTCCCCGATCCCGATTTACCACCACTGGTCATTAGCCAAGACTGGATTGATCAAGTTAAAGCAGAAATGCGCAAAGCGGGTGGCTTACCAGAAGAACTCAGAAAAAATCTGGTTGAAATTTATGGGATTGCTCCAATTGATGCTGCGCAGCTGATCAGTAGTCGCGCGATGGCAACGTATTTCTTAAACGTGGTCAACGCTCTTGAAGCGGATTCAGCCGATACAGCGAGCGTCATGGCACTGCGCCCTGCTCGAGCCAAACTTGTTGCCAACTGGCTGATGGGCGAAGTTTCGGCGACGCTGAACCGCGAAGAAAAAGACATCGCGCAGTGCCCAGTGACAGCGCCCTTATTGGCCGCGCTGCTCAAGCGGATTTTAGACAACACCATCTCAAACAAAATCGCGCGCGACGTGTTTGCAGCAATGTGGGCTGGCGAAGAAAGTGGTCAACCCGATGCCATCATCGCAGCCAAGGGTCTCACCCAGATCAATGACTCGGGCGCAATCGAGACCATGATCGATGCCGTGCTAGCCGATCACGCTGCAATCGTGGCTGAATACCGCGCAGGCAAACAAAAGGCCTTCAACTCACTCGTCGGTCAAATTATGAAAGCAGCCAAAGGCAAAGCAAACCCTCAGCAGGTCAATGATTTGCTCAAGGCCAAGCTAGATCAAGCTTAGGCCGTACCACCCAAGTTAGGCGGCCGACTAAGACAATTCAGACGGCGTGCCTGATACCTGCGCTGTCCGCGTGACTCATCCCCTTTGAAAGAGGAGCGTTTCCGCGCCTTTCGTTAAGTCTCAGGCCCGACTTCCAAGGCTCGCATCAGGGGTCTGCCCGTTTGTATAGCGCCGCACTTGGCCATCAGCGGCTGCAAGGCTCTTTTACTGAATTCCGTATTGCGCCCGGTACGCCAGCACAGCCTCGCGATACTGCGCAAACTCGGCATTTTGTTTAAGCAGCACCAAAATGTCGTCAAGCGAAGCAATCGTCACCACCGGCAAACCGTAGCGCTGCTGCACCTCTTGCACCGCTGAGTGGGGAGATAACTGTCCGTCTGCGCCAGCACGCTCCATGCGATCCATTGCAATCAGCACCGCACAGGGCTCTGCGCCCGCTGCACGAATGATCTCGACCGACTCGCGCACCGAAGTACCTGCGGTGATCACATCATCGATGATGACCACTTTGCCCTTTAGTGGCGCCCCCACTAACACCCCGCCCTCGCCGTGATCTTTCGCCTCTTTGCGGTTGTAGGCGAAGTCAATTGCACGCCCGCTCATCGCGGGGTGGGCCGCGAGTGCCACCGCCGTTGCGGTAGCAAGCGGTATGCCTTTGTAAGCCGGGCCAAACAACATATCAAACGGCAGTTTAGAATCGACTAAAGCTTGGGAATAAAACTGGGCCAACCGCCCTACCGAGGCGCCAGAGTTAAACAGGCCCGCATTAAAAAAATAGGGGCTGGTACGCCCTGATTTCGTGACAAAACTACCAAAGCGCAGCACGCCCTCGTTTAAGGCAAACTGTACAAACGCACTACGTTCTGAACCCGTCGACATCGCAAGCCTCGTGATTTAAGTATTTTGATGGATTGAATTATCTCATTGACCAGGAGCCCGACCTTGCTACGCATCACCTCACTGAATCTTAATGGTATCCGTTCGGCCTACAACAAAGGGCTCGCAAACTGGTTAAAAGCTCATCAGGCCGACATTCTTTGCCTGCAAGAGCTCAAAGCCCATCTGTCTGACATTCAAGAAGACTTTCAACACCCTCATGACTATACCGGCCACTTTTATGCTGCCGAAAAAAAAGGCTATAGCGGTGTAGGGCTCTACTTGAAAAACAAGCCTAAGGGTGTGGTCCAAGGTATGGGCTGTGAAGAGTTCGATCTTGAGGGGCGTGTCATTCGGGCTGATTGGTCAAATATCTCTGTGATCAGTGCCTATTTACCGTCTGGCTCAAGTGGCCCAGAACGGCAAGAGGCCAAGTTTCGCTTTCTTGCTCAGTTTGGCCCTTGGATGCAAGGCTTGATGGATGATCATAAAAAAACCAAGCGCGAGTACGTGATCTGCGCTGACTGGAATATCGCGCACAAAGAAATCGATCTAAAAAACTGGAAGTCGAATCAAAAAAATTCTGGTTTTACACCAGAAGAACGCGCCTGGGTCACAAACGTCATCGACGAAATCGGCTTCGTCGACGTCTTCAGGCAACTCGATCCGCGTGCCGAACAATACACCTGGTGGAGCAATCGCGGCCAAGCCTGGGCCAAGAACGTAGGGTGGCGACTTGACTATCAGCTTGTCACGCCGGGCTTAGCGGCAAAAGCAAAAGCGGCAAGCATTTACAAAGACGAACGCTTTTCAGATCATGCGCCGCTGACCATTGATTACGACTTTGCTTTGAAGTGATGGAGTGCTCACGGCGCTGCACCCCTCTGCGTAAGGGTTTCGCCGTCGGTGACAAGTTTGCCTGAATCCTCTTGACGCATGCGTTAGACGTTTGTGTGCGAGCGAGCTGATCGCCTGACGCCCGCAGCATCAACCGGCTTATCTTGACGAAATGATCTTGTTTAGACGCCAGCCGCGTCAATGCGGTCAATATCTTTTCTGCGCCAGTGCAACAACCACAGGCCAGGCAAAGCGATCAACACAGTCAGCAAAAAGAAAGTCGGCCAGCCGGCAGCCTGTACCAACTGAGGCGTCAACGGGCCTGCAAGATAAGTACGACCAACTGCCGACAACGCAGAGAGCAAAGCGAATTGCGTTGCAGAAAACTGTTGATTGCAAAGCCCCATCAAAAGCGCCACAAACGCTGCAGTGCCCATCCCCCCGCATAAGTTTTCGATACCGACCCCAACCGCCATCAACCACACGCTATGTGGGCCCACCGAGATGACCCAAAACGCCAAGTTTGATACCGCCTGCAACACGCCAAATAACATGAGCGAGCGATACAAGCCAAGGCGTGCCATCAGCGCGCCGCCTGCCAAGGCGCCCACAATGGTAGATGCCAACCCCAGCAGCTTATTGACCGTGCCCACTTCAGTGGCTGTGTAGCCTGCAGCGCGAATCAAAAAGGTGGTGGACAGCGCCCCTGCAAAGGCGTCACCCAGTTTGTATAAAACAATTAGGACCAAAACGGTAATCGCCTCGGGGCGTCCAAAGAATTCGCGAAAAGGTTCGAGCACCGCTTGGTGTAGTGAGCGCGGAGTTTGCGCTGGCACCTCGGGTTCAGGCGCCCAGAAGCTTGCCAGCGCCATCACTAACATCAAAGCCCCCATCAACATATAGGTGGCTCCCCAGCCTAGCCATTGGTCTGCCATGATCAACGCCAAGCCGCCCGACACCAACATCGCGAGGCGGTAACCTAAGACCGAGAACGCCGCCCCAGCACCACGCTCATCTTTGCGCAGCACATCGCTGCGATAGGCATCAAAAGCAATGTCTTGCGTTGCCGAGCAAAATGCGACAAACACAGCCAGCAAGGCCAAGGGCAACAAACTTTGACCGGGCGAAAGACACCCCATGGCCAACAGGCCCAGGGCCAGCAACACCTGCATCAAGACCATCCAGCCTCGCCTGCGCCCAAGCCAAGGCGGTGCATAACGGTCAACCAGCGGTGCCCACAAAAACTTTAAGGTATAGGCTGTACCCACCAACGTTAAGAACCCAATTTCTTGAAGCGAAACTTGTTCAATCGTGGCCCACGCCTGCAAAGTACCGCCGGTTAACGCTAGAGGCAACCCGCTAGCAAAACCAAGCGCAAGCAACGGTGCAACACGCCGACTGGTATACAGCTTTGATGCCGCAACCGGTGTCGTCGTGGGAGTCGTGGGAGTCGTGGGAGTCGTGGGAGTCGTAGGAGTCGTAGGAGTCGTAGGAGTCGCAGGGGTCGCAGAGGTCGCAGAGGTCGCAGGAGTCGCAGGAGTCGCAGGGGTCATGGCGGCGTCATGCGCGGGAGCGAGATGGCGTAGAGCGGTCGGCCGTAAACCGATAAGCCGCGAGCGTACTGCGCCAGCCCGCCAAAAACTTTACCTCGCGCTCGTCATTAAATGTGGCGCGCTCAAGAATACTGAAACCTAACTTTTGTGACAGGCGTTCAAAATCTTTCAACGTACACAAGTGAATATTAGGCGTGTCGTGCCAGTCGTAGGGCATTTGCCCTGTCACCGGCATGCGCCCTAACAGAATCGACCAGCCATGCGGCCAATAACCAAAATTTGGAAAAGACACAATCGCCTCGCGAGCCACGCGCGTCATCTCTCGTAGGATATGTTCAGTGTTGTGCATCGACTGCAGTGTTTGCGATAGCACCACCGTATCAAACTGCTGATCATCAAACATGGCCAAGCCATCTTCAAGGTTTTGTTGAATAACGTGCACACCACGCTGCACGCAACTCAACACGTGCTTATCGCTAATTTCGACCCCAATTCCCTGGACACTCTTGCTGCGCTTGAGGTGGGCAAGCAAGGTCCCATCGCCGCAACCTAAATCAAGCACGCGCGTCTGGGGTTGCACCCATTGCGCGATACGGGCCAGATCACCACGCAGCTGTGCCGTGTGGGGGGATGCTATCGGGCCGGCGATTTGGGTCTGATGCGCTGCTGAAGCGTGGCTTGTCGCGGCGGGCTGAGCGTCTGCTGATATCAAACTTTTTTTAAGCGTCTGCGCCACTGATGACGCGACACGGGTGACGTTTGTCTCGCGACTCATGACTGCGCCCCAGAATGATGCGAGACCTCTGTCAGTGTCGCTGCGATACGCAAAAAGTAGGCGCGCATCAACCCATGATATCGGGCATCATCCAGCAAAAAAGCATCATGACCATGAGGTGCGTCTATTTCAGCGTACGTTGCGGCCTGTTCATTTTTTAGCAACGCCTGTACGATTTCTCGCGAGCGAGCGGGTGCAAAGCGCCAGTCCGTCGTAAACGAGATCAATAAAAAGTCTGCCGTCGCCGGTGCCAGCGCCTTGGCCAAATCGCCGTTGGTCGCACGCGCAGGATCAAAATAATCAAGTGCACGGGTGATCAACAAATACGTGTTGGCATCAAAATAGCGAGAAAATTTTTCGCCTTGATAGCGCAAATAAGACTCGACCTCAAACTCAACACCATAGCCATAATGAAACGCACCGCCTGCCGCAGGCTCACGTTGAGTTCGACCAAATTTTTCGGCCATGTCATCGTCTGACAAATACGTGATGTGACCGACCATACGTGCCACCGATAGGCCATGGCGGGGGACCGTCGTATGCGCGTAATAGTCGCCCCCATGAAACTCGGGGTCAGTAATAATCGCGCGCCGGGCCACTTCGTTAAACGCAATATTCTGTGCCGACAACTTGGGCGTCGAGGCAACCACCACACAGTGCGCAACCCGCTCTGGCAACGTGATGGCCCAACTGAGTGCCTGCATACCGCCAAGCGACCCCCCCATCACTGCAGCAAACCGCTGGATACCGAGTTTGTCTGCCACGCGAGCCTGCGCGCGCACCCAGTCCTCAACCGTCAACACCGGAAACGCAGCACCCCAGGGCTTGCCAGTTTCGGGTCGAATCGAGGCCGGGCCTGTCGACCCAAAACACGAACCCAGATTGTTGATGCCAATGACAAAAAATACATTGGTATCAACAGGTTTGCCTGGGCCCACCAAATTATCCCACCAGCCAATATCTTCTGGGTTATCAGCGGCTCGGCCTGCGACATGATGCGAGGCGTTCAACGCGTGACACACTAGCACCGCGTTGCTAGCCTCAGCGTTGAGCGTACCGTAAGTTTCAATCGCCAATTCATACGCGTGAATCGTTTGCCCGCTACTCAAGGGAAGAGGCTCGTGAAATTGCAAAAACTGAGTATGGACAACGCCTACTGAGCCCACCTCAGCGTCGGTGGGCGTCTTTGCAGCCTGCGCGTCTTGTGAAACGAACTGTGTGGTCATACGGACCTTCTTTAGCGGGATTTATGAGGCGCCCGCAAGCGGATCGAGCAAATCGGCGCCAACTCAGACAAATTTTAGCATTGCGAGGCGCTTACCGCGTACATCTACATACATTGCTAACAATTCGAATCAGTTCCGCCCCGATTTCTTACAAATGGATACAAATTTTTATCGTTTTACAGGGGTTTTGCGAGTTTCCAGACGCCTGGGTTCAAGGCACACTGTGCACTTGAAATTAGCAGCTGCAGGAGCCAGACACCTCATGACCCTACCAAAGCTCTCGGATAGAGAACTCGAATGCCTCGAATGGGTGTCATTTGGCAAAACGAGCTGGGAGACTGCCATCATTCTGGGAGTCAGCGAACGAACAATCAATTTTCACTTGTTAAACGCCTGCCGAAAACTCAATGTTTACGGCAGGCAAGCAGCTGTCGCACTAGCGCTGCGGCAAAACCTGTTGCATGGCTCTCCTGCTCGAGCTACGGCTGCCGCTCGAGAACGATCTGAAGCTCTCGCCTCTATCGCAGAGCCAACGAGCGCATGAATTCAGTGGCGTTCTCTTTTGATAATGATTTTTTGGGGCCCGAAACGACCACCTGAATCAACATGCCTCGGTGTATCAAGACTCGACCCAGCAAGCGCGACGCTTGACCGGCCACTACTGATTCAAGCTCAAACAAATCGCCATTTAACGCCTGTGGCATAAGTGGCTGACCGACTCGAGCGGCGAGCGCCGTCGTAAACGCCTGCACCAATCGTTCAGTTTGGGCAGTGTCAAGCGCCGAGCTCAAGGGTGCATAACCCACCGAAAATACAGACTGATCGACCGCGGCAGATGTGAGAGAAAACACCAGATCCATCCCATCGACTCGAATCGTGCGCTGCTCGGTTTTTACCCGTGAGGGAAACATCACGATCGCACGATCGTCCGCGACGGTGAGTTCACGCCAGTTGTATTCAGGGGTACAGCCCGCAAGCCAAAGCAGGCAGAACGGCACTAATAAATATTTAACTTTAACCATTTTTTATTCAAGACCGTTGTTTTATTTCAGAATGCGACCTAAAACCATCATATTGTCCCTGAACGATAGGCGCGTCAAACCTCGCTCTTCGGGTGGACGAAGGCCGTCAAGTTGCCTAGAAACAGATCACCTCGCAATTCCCTTAAAATCAGCTTTTGCTTTGCATTAGGATCGTCTGTGACTTCAACCCTGTACAAACATTTGGCCCAACTACAAGCCAACCCAAAAATTTTGGGTCAGTCGCTGCGTGGGATCGAGAAAGAAGGCTTACGGGTTGACCAGCACGGGCTACTGTCCAGCAAGCCACACCCAATGGCCTTGGGCTCGGCGCTCACGCACCCTAGCATCACCACTGACTACTCTGAAGCGTTGCTTGAGCTCATTACCGGCACCCACAACACTGTCGACGCGTTAATGAGCGAACTCGATCAGGTGCATCGCGTTGTTGCCACCAACTTGACTGACGAACTGCTCTGGAATCACTCGATGCCAGCAAGGTTGCCCGCTGAGGTCGACATCCCGATCGCCTGGTACGGTACCTCGAACACCGGCATGATCAAACACGTTTATCGCCGAGGGCTAGCAGAGCGCTATGGCAAAACAATGCAATGTATCGCCGGAGTGCATTACAACTTTTCTTTTGACGAGTCGTTTTGGAGCGCACTTGACCTGCCTCAAACCGACGCCAAGGACAGGCGCTCTGCCGGTTATATCTCGCTGATCCGTAACTTTACTCGCTACAGCTGGTTACTCATGTACTTGTTTGGGGCGTCACCCGCCGTGTCACGCGACTTTTTGCGAGGCCAGACAGCTGGCTTGGCGTCGCTCGGGGATCACACACTTTATCTTCCCTACGCAACTAGCTTACGCATGAGCGACCTAGGCTACCAAAACAAGGCTCAAGCCAGTTTAAAGCTTTGCTACAACGATCTTCCAATGTTCTTAGAACGGCTCTACGACGCCGTCACAACCCCTTGGCCCGATTATCAAAACATTGGCATCCAGCGCGACGGTCAATGGATCCAACTCAATGCCAATATTTTGCAAATCGAAAATGAATTTTACTCAAGCATCAGACCCAAGCGCACCACTGGGCCCTGCGAACGGCCAATCACCGCGCTCGCCGAGCGTGGCATTCAATACGTCGAGGTACGGTGCCTAGACATCGACCCAACAGAGCCCTTGGGTATTGCTGGGCAGACAGCAAGGTTTGTTGACGCTTTTTTACTATTTTGTGCGATCCAAGATAGCCCACCCTTTGCCGACAGTGGTTGGTGCCCCGAAAGCGCCAGTAACTTTGCCAGCGTGGTCAAACAGGGGCGTCAACCCGGCCTGCAACTCAAGTACCAAGGCAAAGAAGTTTCTCTGGCAAACTGGGCTGAGCAGTTGCTCGAGCAGATTGGTCTTTGTGCCGAGACCCTAGATCGCGCCTTGGGTGACACCCGCTACGCACAGTCGGTGTCTGCACAGCACGAAAAAATTCTCAGCATCGATGCGACCCCGTCGGCTCGTGTCCTGGCGCATTTAAAAACGTCTGGCCTGTCGTATCAAGACTATGCGCTTGAGCAGAGCAACGCGCACGCTCAAAGCTTGCGCAAAACGGGCCTGAACCCGACCGAGCGTTCGTTGGCTGCCAAGCAGGCTAAACAGTCTTTGGTCGACCAAGTCGCCCTTGAGGCTAGCGATACCGAAGGCTTTGATGAGTACGTGGCTCGGTTCCATCGAGCGCTTAAGCACCCAAGCCAATCGTAAAGAGAGTAGAGCCTGGATGGATACTGCTTGTTCGATGAATACTGCTCATCCCCCGTTAATGGGGTAGAGCCTAGAGCCGGGTAGAGCCTAGAGCCCTCAGCCGAAGGTAGAGCCGTTGAGCCTAAAGCGAAAATATGGTGCGCCCGACAGGAATCGAACCTGTATCGAGAGTTTCGGAAACTCTTATTCTATCCATTGAACTACGGGCGCTAGCGCCGAGATTATAGCGGCAGCCAAGAACACTTGTTCGCGACACCCCGAGCGAGTCCGATCCCGCTATAATCCGAGGGTTTATACGAAAGCAGTCAAACCACTTTAATCTAGCCGCCCCTTTGGGCAGCGCTTCAAATCGCAGTACTGAGGCGTTGGTCAACTTGGCGAAGCCACGCAGGACTTGGTCATGAGCGACACGCAACAACACGAAGAACATAGTTCACCTATCAAAACGCCTAAGCAATTGATCACGACAGTTGTGCTTGCTTTGGTGGTTCCAATCATTATCATCATCATGCTGGTCAACATGGTTGCCGCAGGCAATGCCCCTGTGGCAGGCTCAGATGCGTTAGGTGCCGAAGCAACGGCCAAACGGATTGCGCCGATTGCCAAGCTTGAAGTCGTCGATGCCAGTGGGCCTAAGGTCTTCAAATCGGGCGACCAAGTATATAAGGCCGTATGTGCAGGCTGTCATGCGGCTGGTGTTGCCGGCGCCCACAAGTTTGGCGATACGGCAGCCTGGGCTGCCCCGATCAAAACCGGCTTAGACGCGATGGTAGCAAGCGTTGTCAAAGGCAAAAATGCCATGCCTGCAAAGGGCGGCAACCCCTCGCTTGATGACTTTGAGATTACCCGCGCTGTGGTTTACATGACCAATGCGGCTGGTTCAAGTTTTCCTGAACCCGTCGCGCCCGCCCCCGCCGCAAAGTAATATTGAGTTGTTGGTGAGCGGGTGCTAAACCCGCAATCGAGTGTTGAATGAGTTAAACACTTTTGTTGAGCATTGCCTTAAGCGCATCAAGGCGGCTCTTAGGGCTCATGGTCTCGACGGGCTTTTGATCAAGCGCCACCGACAAACCCATTTCTTCGATAAAACGTGATGGTTCGCGCACGAGATCTTCTCGCGCGCGGCGACGTTTCTGACACCAACTCAAATGCAGGCTGCGCTGCGCGCGCGTGATGCCGACATACATTAGCCGGCGCTCTTCTTGAATCCTTGATATTAAAGCATCAGCCGCCTTGGCGGGATCAACATCCTCCTCATCGCGACCGAGATGCGGCAAGAGTCCCTCTTCAACGCCCAGCAAGTACACATGAGGGTACTCAAGTCCTTTTGAGGCATGCAAGGTCGATAACTTCACCGCGTCTTGCTCTTGCTCGTCACTGCGCTCAAGCATCGTCACCAAGGCAACGTGCTGCACCAAATCAAGCAAACCCATGCTATCAGCTTCGGCTTTACGCTTCAGCCACCCTACTAACTCTAAAACGTTTTGCCAGCGATTTTGAGCAGGCTTTTCATCGAGCATGTCGTACAGATAGCGTTCATACTGAATGGCGCCCAGCAAATCATCAAGTATGACGCCAGCGGGTTCGGCCGCTTTGACGGGCTGCCCTGCTGCCGTATGTCCGGCACGTAATTGAATCCTGACAATAAATTCGCCAAAATGACGCAGCGGTTCAAGCTGACGTGCATTTAATCGCGACTCAAGCCCCATCTCAAAAACGGCTTCAAACAATGAGATTTTTCGCTCACCCGCATATTGACCCAGCGTTTGCAGTGTTACCTGACCGATCCCTCGCTTAGGAGTCGTAGCGGCGCGAATAAAAGCAGGGTCATCCTCTTCGTTGGCAATCAGGCGCAAATAGGCCAGAATATCTCGAATTTCAGCCTTATCGAAAAAACTTTGCCCGCCCGAAATCGAGTACGGAATATGCAAATTACGCATCGCTTGCTCAACAATTCTGGCCTGATGATTGCCGCGATACAAAATCGCGAAATCCTTCCAAGAGGCTTGTTTTTCAAAGCGGGCCGCCGAAATTTTCATCGCAACGTTTTCAGCTTCAGTCTCATCGTTCGGCATTGCCGTCACACTAATCGCATCGCCTGTACCATGCTCTGACCACAATTTTTTTTCAAATAATTTTGGATTCTTCGCAATCACATGGTTCGCGGCAGCCAAAATACTTTGGCTTGAGCGATAGTTCTGCTCGAGCTTAACCAAACGGATCTGAGGATAATCAGTGGTGAGTTTTGCTAGGTTTTCAATGGTTGCGCCACGCCAGGCATAAATGGCCTGATCGTCGTCACCCACTGCAGTAAACATGGCACGAGGGCCGGTCAACCACTGCACCAAGCGATACTGACAGACGTTCGTGTCTTGATACTCGTCCACTAATAAATAGCGTACGCGCGTTTGCCATTTCTCTCGCACCTGGGCTTCGCGCTCAAAAATTTGTGCCGGCAACGCGATCAAGTCATCGAAATCTACAGCTTGGTACGCAGCGAGTGTTGCGTTATAGCTACGATATACCCGTGCTGCCTCGACTTCGCTGGCGGTGGCAGCTTGGGCAGCCGCCGCATCGGGGTCAATCAAGCCGTTTTTCCAGAGTGAAATCGTTTGCTGCACAGAGCGCAGGCGCGCGCGATCGGTCGTTGCTAATAAATCTTGCACGATCGCCATTGCGTCATCTGAATCAAAGATAGAGAACTGCGGCTTAAGACCCGCGTGCTGCGCCTCTTCGCGCAAAATGCGAACTCCAAGCGAATGAAAGGTACTGATGGTTAACCCTTTCGCCAGAGCTGGGTCGACTAGGCGTTTGACCCGATCATCCATCTCGCGCGCCGCTTTATTCGTGAAGGTCAAAGCAACAACATTGCGCGCCTTGTACTCGCAGTCGCGCAACAGATACGCGATCTTTTGCGTAATGACGCGTGTTTTTCCAGAGCCAGCACCTGCCAACACCAAGCAGGGGCCGTCTAGGTACAACACCGCTTCGCGCTGCGTCGGGTTCAATCCATTTGTTGCAAACGTTGACATAGCGCCCGATCAGATTTCGAGTGGATCTACCTCAAGCTGCCACCGCACGCGACGCGCATCTGGCTGCTCGGGTAGTAATTTAAGCCAGTGTCGCAATAACGATTGCAACGCAGGACGATGAGTAGATTCAAGTAGTAACTGCGCTCGGCACATGTTATCGACACGCACAATTCGAAGCGGCACAGGGTCGTATAACGTCAGTACCGCTTCAGTCTGATAGTGCGCAGATAACTCGCTTGCCAGCTCACGGGCATCACGTAAAAAATCAAGCGCGGCCGGCAGTTCACGCGCCTCGGCGCTCAAGAGCGCTTGGTACGAAAAGGGCGGCAAGGCGGCAGCTTGGCGCTCTTGAAGGGAATGTCGCGCAAAGCCAGCGTAATCGTGCTTCAGCAACGCCTGATATACCGCTTGCTCTGGATAGCCCGTTTGTACAATGACCTCGCCGTGTCCGCTATGACGGCCAGCCCGCCCGGCGACCTGCATGAGTTGTGCGAATAAACGCTCTGGAGCCCGAAAGTCTTGCGAAAACAACATGGCATCGGCGTTCAGCACTCCAACCAAGCCAAGATTCGCAAAGTCGTGGCCCTTGGCTACCATCTGGGTGCCCACTAAAATATCAACTTCTCCGGCGTGCACGCTAGCAAACAACGCCTGGGCCGAGCCTTTCTTACGAGTGCTGTCCGCGTCAATTCTTACCACTCGTGCACCCGGAAACAGCTCAGCCAAATGCTCTTCGACCCTTTGGGTGCCTCGGCCCATCGGCTGCAAATCTTGATCGCCACAATCTGGACACGCCTTGGGCACATTTTGTGCCAGACCACAATGGTGACAATGCAGTTGCGCGCGCTTCGCCGTCAGGCGATGTAACACCGTAAAGGTTGTACACCGTGTGCACTGACTCACCCAGCCACACGAGTTGCAATGTAAAGCGGGTGCGTAGCCCCGACGGTTTAAAAAAATCAATACCTGTTCGTAGTTTGCAAGTCTCGCGCGCATGGCCGCTACAAGATGAGGGGACAAGCCGTGGTCCATCTGCAAGCGCCGCGTATCGACCAAACGCACCGAGGGTAATGTCACCGCACGTGCGCGCGCAGGCAAGTCAAGCCTTTGATAAATTGATTTTTCAGCGTTAGCCCAGCTTTCGAGTGAGGGCGTCGCAGAACCGAGCACGACAGGAATACCCAGATCATGCGCCCTCCAGACCGCAAGGTCTCGCGCTGAGTAACGCAACCCATCCTGTTGCTTGTACGAAGGATCATGCTCTTCATCGACGACGATTAAACCGAGGTCATCAAGCGGCGCAAAGATGGCTAGGCGAGTACCGAGCACGATACGAGCCTCGCCGCTTTGCACACGCAGCCAGGCGCGTAATCGCTCTCCGTCCGACAAAGCGCTGTGCATAACGGCCACACCGTTCACACCCGCAACTGGCTCAAGACGCGCCCGTAAAGACTGCTCAAACTGTGGCGTGAGATTGATCTCGGGCACCAACATCAACACGCGCTTGCCGCGCGCCAAGGTCTGTGCGGCTGCATGCAGATACACCTCTGTTTTTCCGCTTCCGGTTACCCCGTACAGCAGAAAAGTCTTAAAACCCTTTTCTGCAACGAGTGCCGTAACTGCTTGCTCTTGATGGCTGTTCAGTTGGGGCTCGACCGAGACTGGCGTGGCCTCTTGTGTAGAAGCGCGGCGCTTGGCAAGACGAACAACAGGCCCAGCTCCCGAGCGCTTACCCTGATACGAGGCCACGCTACGCAGGGGCACCGGCAACGCCGGCAAAATCACTTCACCCAACGGGCGTTGATAATATTCGGCCGCGAACCTAGCAAAATGTAGCCAACTTGTACTTAGAGGCGCGATATCTTTCAACACGGCTTGCACATCTTTAACCTTGCTGGGGTCATACCCAGGCGTCTCTGGCAAGCAAACGACCACGCCAATCATCTTGCGCCGCCCGAAGGCAACAATGACTCGGTCACCCACGACCACCGGTTCGGTAGACCGATAATCATATAAATCGGCTAGGGGCACGTCTAACGCAACCCGAACCCACCGTATGGTCGTGCTCGCCTGGATGCACTCAACAGGAATGATTTCAGCCATGGAGTTAAAGTGGTTTCTTTGTTAATGCACTAAGGCACTGAGATACAGGGTTTTCGAAGTAATTTTTTGATCCTGTGGATAACTTTGGGGAAAACTCGATTATTAAAAAACATATTGCACAATTTAGCACTGCATTGCAGCATTGTTTTTTTAAGAAATTTTAATTTTATTCTTATTATTCAATAAGATACGAAATTATTACAAAGCGATTACTTATGCTTTTTGCGTTTTACTAGTTTTACAAATTTTGTGTATAACTTACAAAAAATAGTATGATTTCACAAGGGTTTTCGAGCAAAATCGCCTCAAAAAGCTCGCCGTTGTTAGCTCTGCTGACTGCAAGCACCGTGAAACTGAGGGCTGTAGGCCCGAACCTCATCTACCAACACGGCAACAGCTTCGGGGGGCGTGAATTGTGAAATGCCATGGCCAAGATTAAACACATGCCCGCCACGGCCAACCTCACCAAACGCCTCAAGCACACGACGCACTTCTGTTCGAATTGCGGCTTCGCCCCCAAAAAGAGCCATTGGGTCGAGGTTACCTTGAAAAGCGACAGAATCTGACACACGCTGGCGGGCTAGACTGAGGTCGACTGTCCAGTCAAGTCCCACGGCATCGGCTCCGCAGGCTGCTATTTGCTCAAGCCATTGCCCACCGCCCTTGGTAAATACAATCGATGGAACCGCACGCCCCTCGTGTTCTTTAATGAGTTGCTGCACCACTTGACGGGTATAGTGCAACGAAAACTGCTGAAACAGTTGGTCTGCAAGGACACCACCCCAGCTGTCAAAAATCATAACGACCTGCGCACCCGCTTTAATTTGGGCGTTTAAATATTGCGCTGTTGTTTGAGCGTTAATCTGCAAAATGCGGTGCAACAGATCAGGGCGCCCATAAAGCATACTTTTGATTAAACGGTAATCGTCGCTGCCTTTGCCTTCGACCATATAACAGGCAACGGTAAACGGGCTGCCCGCAAAACCAATGAGTGGCACACGCCCATCTAACTCAGATCGTATCAAACTAACCGCATCGAAAACATATTGCAGCTTTGCTAAGTCAGGCACCTCAAGCTTATTGACGTCTTGCTCGGTGCGTACCGGGTGCGCAAACCTAGGGCCTTCACCTTGAGCAAACGAGAGGCCTAGCCCCATTGCATCAGGAACCGTCAAGATATCCGAGAATAAGATTGCCGCGTCAAGATTAAACCGCTCAAGAGGCTGGAGCGTCACTTCAGCCGCATAACTCGGGCTCTGTGCCAAACCCATGAACGAGCCGGCACGTGCACGAGTCGCGTTGTATTCAGGTAAGTAGCGCCCCGCCTGTCGCATTAACCAGGTTGGCGTGTACGGAACCGCTTCACGTTTGAGTGCGCGCAAAAATACATCGTTTTGTAAGGGTGTAGCGCCCACAGGGTTCCTTTTTAAAGTGGCACGCTAGACATGCATCATGTCTAGCCTTTCGATTGTCAGACCGTTATTTTACTCTTCGCTGTCGCCCTCTCGGTATAGTTCAGCGGCGATGTCATGTTTCCGCATCAACGCCCAGAAGGCTCGCCTGTGCTTGTTTGAAGCTCTGGCAGCCATCGCGATATTTCCGCTATGCTTGATTAACGCTTGGGTAATATAAGTACGTTCAAAATTACTCACAAGAGTGTTTTTTTCATCGCGAAACGAACCTAAGACGCCAGCCTGGTGGTGCATAGCATTGAATGCAATTGCGCGTTGAAGTGGTTGACGCTCAACCCCGCTGCTTAGGGTCGCCTTTACCGCTTTAGCATTCACAAACAGCTGCGATCCGTGGCTGGGTGACCGCTCAGCAAGTTTGCCTTTCACGATCTGTCCCTGAGCCATGGGTGTAGCTGCGGCATTCTGTCTTGCGCCATCAGTTGACCATTCGGGCGCACTGTAACTAGTCTCGGGTTCACGCAGCGTGCCGGGCCTTGGCACACGCGAGACCGTTGTGAGCACACGCGCCCGAAACTCGTCAAGGCACAGGGGTAGCCTCACAAAGTCAGACACTCCTAGCTCGAGTAGATCTTGCATGGCGGCCGATTTCAAGTTTTGAAAGATTCCGACCAGGGGCAAAAAGGGGCCTCGCGGAATCATTGCGAGTGCTTGTCGCGTCCAAGCCAGTGTGTCAACCGAGACCGGCAGCAGGCACAGATCAAAACGTCGTAGGCTCACGCCAGCCTGAGCAAGCGCTTGCACCGGCAACGTGACGACGTCCTTGGCTTTGACCTCAAGGTCTTGACCTGCTTCCCATTCAAGCTGGTGCAACCTCACACGAGCCAAAGCGGGCGTTGCCCCGTTTAGTACGTCTTCAAGCCATGGGTGATGAGCAGCTAGCCGCAATACTGCGCAGTCTATTTGTTGTCGCATCGTTTTTCTCCAAACAAAACCGCTAGGCTAGGCTTGGTATGGCGCGAAGGATAGTCGGAGTTCACGCATCAGCAGATTTACGGCGCCTGACGGCGCAGCGTTACCGCTTAAGTCTGAATGGCTAGGGGCTGTCATCGCCACCAGCAAAGTCTCACGCTTGGCGCCATGAGAACTGCCACAAATAAAAAAAAACGCCCCATATGTGAGCGTGTTTTTTTATCGCAAAAGAGCTGCAAAAATCAGAAGCAATCGCTACGATTAATGCTTGTTGGTTAGCTCTCGAATACGACGAGCAGCCGAGGCCTGCGCTACCAACATATCGAGTTCTGCCTTCACAACATCCATACTGGCCTGATCTTTTGCATTACGTAAGGCCTCTTGAGCCGCCAAGCGTGCCGCTTCAGCTTTCGCTTCATCAAGATCGCCACCGCGGATCGCTGTATCAGACAGCACGGTCACATGACCAGGCTGTATTTCTAGCAAACCGCCCGCCACGAAAATGCTCTGCTCAGAACCATCTTCAAGAACAATGCGCACCAAACCAGGCCGGATGCGCGAGATCAAAGGAGTGTGTCCGGGCAAAATACCCAACTCACCCGACTCACCTGGCAGTACTACAAACTTAGCATCGCCTGAGTACAGAGACTGCTCTGCACTAACGACGTCGACTTTGATGGTGGCCATGATAGATCCTTATTGGAGTTTCTTGGCTTTCTCGAAGGCTTCGTCGATCGAACCGACCATGTAGAACGCCTGCTCAGGCAGTGCATCGCACTCACCTTCGACGATCATACGGAAACCACGAATGGTCTCAGACAGTGGAACGTACTTGCCAGGCGAACCCGTGAACACTTCGGCCACATGGAAAGGCTGAGATAAGAAGCGCTGAATCTTACGAGCACGTGCAACAGCTTGCTTGTCTTCGGGCGACAACTCGTCCATACCCAAAATCGCAATAATGTCACGCAACTCTTTATAGCGCTGCAACGTTTGCTGAACACCACGCGCCACGTTGTAGTGCTCTTCACCAACCACGTGCGGATCAAGCTGGCGGCTGGTTGAATCGAGCGGATCAACCGCTGGATAAATACCGAGCGCAGCGATGTCTCGCGACAACACAACTGTTGAGTCTAAGTGCTGGAAAGTGGTGGCAGGCGATGGGTCAGTCAAGTCATCAGCTGGAACGTAAACCGCTTGCACCGAGGTGATCGAACCTTGCTTCGTTGAGGTGATACGCTCTTGCAACTTACCCATTTCTTCAGCCAGCGTTGGTTGATAACCCACAGCAGAAGGCATACGACCCAACAACGCAGACACTTCAGTACCAGCCAAGGTATAGCGATAAATGTTATCCACAAAGAACAAGATATCTCGACCTTCGTCACGAAACTTCTCTGCCATCGTGAGACCGGTCAGCGCGACACGCAAACGGTTACCTGGCGGCTCGTTCATCTGGCCAAACACCATCGCCACTTTATCAAGCACGTTTGACTCTTCCATCTCGTGATAGAAGTCGTTACCTTCACGAGTACGCTCGCCCACACCAGCAAACACTGACAAACCGCTATGTTGTTTCGCAATGTTGTTGATGAGTTCCATCATGTTGACGGTCTTGCCCACACCTGCGCCGCCAAACAGACCGACCTTACCGCCTTTCGCAAAGGGGCAGACCAAGTCAATCACTTTGATGCCGGTCTCAAGAAGTTCGACCGAAGGAGACAGTTCGTCAAATTTTGGGGCGTTTTGGTGAATGGCGCGACGCTCTTCACTTTGAATAGGGCCTGCATCATCAATCGGACGTCCTAAAACATCCATGATACGGCCCAAGGTACCCACACCTACAGGTACCGAAATCGGTGCGCCAGTTTTAGCAACAGCCATACCGCGGCGCAAACCATCGCTTGGTCCGAGCGCAATTGTCCGAACGACGCCGTCGCCCAGTTGCTGTTGCACCTCAAAGGTCAAGCCCTTTTCAGCAAAGGCTGAAGATTCATCTGTCAGGCGAAGCGCCTCATAGATATTTGGCATGTGATCGCGGGGAAACTGAATATCCACCACTGCGCCAATGCACTGAACGATGGTTCCGTTGTTCATGTCTGATCCTTACTTTGTAAATTCTGATGGGATACCGGGAAGCAATCTAAGCAACTAGACGGCCGCGGCGCCCCCCACGATTTCTGAAATTTCTTTCGTAATAGCAGCCTGGCGAGTCTTGTTAAAGACAAGTTGCAGGTCACCGATTACCTTCTTCGCATTGTCCGAGGCAGCTTTCATCGCCACCATTCGTGCAGATTGCTCTGAGGCCATACTTTCTGCGACACCTTGATACACAAGGCCTTCGACGTAGCGTTGCAACAACTCGTCGATGACTGTCTGAGCATCAGGCTCGTAGATGTAATCCCAGCCGTGGTCTGCCGTTGTGCTTTCGCTATTTACAGCGGCAGTCGCCGAAGCCAAGTTATAGGGATCTGCCAATTTGCCAGGTAACGGCAGCAAACGAACAAACGTTGGTTCTTGCTTCATTGTGTTCACAAAGCGATTCGTCGCGATGTAGACTGCGTCGATGCGACCAGCTAAAAAATCGTCTAACTGAACTTTGACCGCACCAATCAAGCGGTTGAGCTCTGGCTTATCGCCCAAACCAACCGCTTGCGACACAACCTCGGCACGCATACGTGTCAAGACGCCAAGGCTTTTGTTTCCGAACGCCGTAAACTGGGTTCGAATATTTTTGTCGTTGAACTCGCGCGTGCGAGCAAGTACCAAACGCATAATGTTGGTATTCAAACCACCGCAAAGGCCCTTGTCAGTTGAAACGACAACAATTCCAACCGCTTTAAGTTCTGTACGCTCAATCAGGTAGGGGTGCGTGTACTCAGGATTTGCCTGCATCAAATGCGCAGCAATATCATGAACCTTTGTTGCATAGGGACGGCCCGCGCGCATACGCTCTTGCGCCTTACGCATCTTCGAGGCGGCCACCATTTCCATGGCCTTTGTGATCTTGCGCGTGTTTTGCACGCTCTTGATCTTATTACGAATTTCCTTAATTCCTGCCATTTCGCTTCCTGTGTCAGACCTGCATTCAGGTATCAGACCATTTGCTTTGGATTATCGCTGGCAGCACTTGCCAGCGATAGCCCGATAGCGGGTTCGTTAGAACGTGCCGTGCTTTTTAAATTCAGTCAACGCTGCAACGAGTTCAACTTCGTCATCTTTAGACAACTCTTTTGAACTTTCAATACGTTCGACCATAGCGGCGTTTTTATTTTTAAGATGGTCTTTCAGACCTTTCTCAAAAGGGAGAACTCTCGAAACTTCGACATCGTCGAGATAGCCATTGTTCGCAGCAAACAAAATCACGCCGAGCTCCCAGACCTGTAAAGGCTGGTACTGGGGTTGCTTCAAGAGCTCAACCACACGCTTACCGCGCTCAAGTTGCCGACGTGTCGCGTCGTCAAGGTCAGATGCAAACTGAGCGAAAGCCGCCAATTCACGATACTGCGCCAAGTCGGTACGAATACCGCCAGAAAGCTTTTTAATGATCTTAGTTTGAGCCGCGCCGCCCACGCGTGAGACCGAAATACCGGCGTTAATCGCGGGACGTACACCGGCATTAAACAAGTCGGTTTCAAGAAAGATCTGGCCGTCAGTAATCGAAATCACGTTGGTCGGCACGAAGGCAGACACGTCACCCGCTTGCGTCTCGATAATTGGCAGCGCAGTCAATGAACCCGTTTTACCTTTAACGGCACCGTTTGTGAACTTTTCAACATACGCCTCGTTTACGCGAGCAGCCCGCTCAAGCAAACGCGAGTGCAGATAAAACACATCGCCTGGGTAAGCTTCGCGACCTGGAGGACGACGCAACAGAAGTGATACCTGACGATATGCAAACGCCTGCTTGGTCAAATCATCATAAACAATCAGCGCGTCTTCACCGCGATCGCGGAAATACTCGCCCATTGTGCAACCTGCGTAGGCTGACAAATACTGCATTGCAGCCGAGTCAGAGGCTGTTGCAGCAACGATTGTGGTGTATTCCATCGCGCCGTGCTCTTCGAGCTTACGCAACACGTTGTTAACCGTTGAGGCCTTTTGACCAATCGCAACGTAAATACACTTAACGTTTTTACCTTTTTGATTGATGATGGCATCAACAGCAACAGCGGTCTTGCCTGTTTGACGATCGCCAATGATCAGTTCGCGCTGACCACGTCCGATTGGCACCATCGCATCAATTGACTTTAAACCGGTTTGCATTGGCTGCGACACAGACTGACGCGCAATCACGCCAGGTGCCACTTTTTCGATAATGTCGGTTTCTTTCGCATTCACTGGACCCTTGCCATCAATTGGCACGCCCAAAGCGTTTACGACGCGACCCAGCAACTCGGGGCCAACAGGAACTTCAAGAATGCGACCCGTCGTTTTAACGGGGTCGCCTTCTGAAATGCCTGTGTAATCACCCAAAATAACGGCACCGACCGAGTCGCGCTCGAGGTTCAAGGCCAATCCAAACACATTGTTTGGAAACTCAAGCATTTCACCCTGCATTGCGTCTGACAGACCATGGATACGGGTAATGCCGTCGGTCACGGAAACAACCGTCCCCTGTGTACGAATGTCGGACGAAGTGCCCAAACCTTCGATTCGGCTCTTGAGAATTTCGCTAATCTCTGATGGATTGAGTTGCATGTTCAGACTCCTGGAATCTTTTGACTGACGTTAAGCCGCCAGCGTGTCGCGCATGCGTACTAACTGGGCTTGCACGGATGTGTCGAGTACTTGGTCACCCACATGCACGCGAACACCACCAATCAAGGCGGCATCTACAGTCACGTGGGGCTTGAGCTTGAGTCCAAATTTAGGCTCTAACAGCGAAATAAGCTGAGAAACCTGATCATTAGACATCGGAAAAGCACTGGTAATGTTCGCTTGCGCGACACCCTCAGCTGTATCTTTAAGTGCCTCAAACTGCTCGGCAATTTGCGGCAACAGCAATAAGCGATCGTTCGTCATCAACAGCGCAACAAAATTTTCAAAATATTTGTCAACTGCTGGCCGAACCACACTTAAAAAAATGCTGACGCGGTCGGCATCACTCAAACGAGGATCGGCCATCGCTGATCGCACGTCGGGGAGACCCGCAACATACGCCAAACGCTGCACCTGTTCGGCCCAGCCAGCCAAACCGCCCTTGTCTGCTTTCGCAACTGCGAACAAAGCCTCAGAGTACGGGCGGGCAACAGTAGAGAGTTCTGCCATAACGTCCTCGGTTTAAAGCTGAGCCTTAAGCTGCGTGAGCAGCTCGGCGTGGGCGCTTGCGTTAACTTCACGCTTGAGGATTTGTTCGGCGCCTTTCACAGCCAAACTGGCTACGTCGTTGCGCAGTGCATCGCGGGCACGCATCACTTCTTGAGCGGCATCTTGTTTCGCCTGCGCCAAAATGCGCGCACGCTCAACTTCAGCCTCAGCACGAGCTTGCTCAATGATCTGGGTGGCATGCTTTTCTGCATCCGTCATGCGCGCATGAAGGCTAGTTTTCGCAGATGCTTCGATCAAACTTACGCGCGCCTGAGCCTGAGCCAAGTCTGCTTTGCCTTTTTCGGCAGCAGCCAAGCCTTCAGCGATTTTTTGGCGTCGCTCGTCGATTGCCTTTGTCAGAGGGGGCCAGATAAACTTCATCGTGACCCACGCTAAAACAAAGAACACGATCATCTGGAAAAAGATCGTCGCGTTCAGATTCACGGTCGTTTCCCTATTACATCTTATGTTCTAGCGGCGTACTGCCGCACAGAACTGGATCAATATGCCGTCAGTCAAAACGACGACGGCGTTTTTATTCGATCTGATGACAGATCGAATCAGCAATCGCTTTACTTGAAGGGGTTCGCAAAAGCGAACAACATGGCAATACCCACGCCGATCAAGAATGCCGCGTCAATCAAACCAGCCAACAAGAACATTTTGGTCTGAAGCGCGTTCATCAGTTCTGGCTGACGTGCTGAAGCTTCGAGGTACTTGCCACCCATCATTCCGATGCCGATGCAGGCGCCCAAGGCACCTAGGCCGATAATAAATGCGCAAGCCAGCGCTACCATAGCGACGTTAGTCATGAAAACTCCTTAATTAAAAATCTAAGTAAATTTAAAAAAATTAAAAAATCAAACTAAGTAAATCACTACAAATCAGACGCCACCAAACCTCTTTGTAAGAGGCTAAGTAGTTTTAGTGCCCCTCATGCGCCTGGCCGATATACACCAGCGTGAGCATCATGAAGATAAATGCTTGCAACAACACAATCAAAATATGAAACAGTGCCCAAACCGAGCCTGCCAAGATGTGGCCAATGCCCAAGCCGATGCTCATTGCGTTCCAGCCTGTCCAGGCGCCCCCGAGCAGTGCAATCAACATAAACACGAGTTCGCCGGCAAACATATTGCCAAACAACCGCATCCCGAGCGAGACAGATTTTGCTGCATACTCAACCAAGTTGAGCAAAAAGTTTGCTGGCGCAAGCAGCAGTGCGGCGATACCGTGACCGTGAAAAGGAGCGGTGAAGAGCTCTTTGACAAACCCCATCGGATGTTTGATTTTGATGCCGTAATACAACATCAGGAGCAATACCCCAAGGGCCATACCCATCGGGGCATTCAAATCGGCAGTAGGCAAAATGCGATGATAGTGAAGAGGATCGGTCACTTCTTTGCCGAACCCTAACAGATGAAACACGTAATGGGGCATGTCGACCGGGACCAAATCAAGGGCATTCATCAAGATGATCCAGACAAATACCGTCAAAGCCAGCGGTGATACAAACTTACGCGTCGTTTCACTTGGAACGATGCTACGCGCCTGTTGATCAACCATATCGATCAGCATTTCGACCGCACTTTGCAAACGACCGGGTACGCCGGCAGACGCGCGCCGAGCGGCAAGCCACATCACAAACAGGGCAACGACGCCCATCAACAATGACCAAAAGATGGTGTCGTAGTTAATGACGTTGAAATCAGCGATGAGCGATTGCTTTTCGCCAATACTGTTGTGATGCACCAAATGGTGCTGAATATATTCAGCTTGGGGAGAAGCGCTACTTTCAGCAGCCATATTAATCTCTACTTTAAATTCACTTGGCCCAAAAGCCCTTAAACATCATCAACACGATATAGCCCTTAAGCGTAGCGATCAAACTCACGAGCACCGCCACCCAATTTACCTGCTCACCACCTACATGAGCAATCAGCCACAACAGACCCGCCGCTGCACCGACTTTTAATATTTCGCCTATCAAAAACACTTCAGGGCTTGCGCCGCCTGGGCGATAGGTCGCCACCCACAATCTCAACGCAAAGACACCATTTGGCACTAAGTACGCAGCCGAACCTGCCAACGATGATAGCGCCGCAGAAACCCCACCGAACACCAAAAATATCAGTGCAACAACCAAGCCAACCAAGCTCTGCGACACCACTGTAAAAACGAGTTCACGACGAGCGCGAGCATCAATCTTCAGTCGGTCTGCATCTGTTAGCTTGATGGCTTGAACTGCAGCATCTAGTTTCAACACTACTCTCTCACAGCAAAGCCTGAGCATTGTATCGGCATTTACTCACCCGTGCAAACCCTAAGTTATCCAAATTCAATGCAGGGCTTTTCGGGATTGACAGGGACCCTTTTTTACTCACCGATGCTTAAAGTTTGGTTTGCGTTTTTCGACAAACGCCGCCATGCCCTCTTTTTGATCTTCTGTGGCAAAACAAGCATGAAACTGGCGACGCTCGAAGAGTACACCTTCGTGCAATGACGACTCGAACGCTCGATTCACTGATTCTTTGGCCATGATCACCATTGGCAAAGACATGCCACAAATCACTGTCGCAGCCTCAATCGCCTCATCGACCAGTTTATCGGCGGCGACCACGCGAGAGACCAAGCCCGCACGCTCGGCCTCTACAGCATCCATCATGCGCGCGGTCAGAACCATATCCATCGCCTTGGATTTACCTACTGCGCGAGGCAAGCGCTGGGTACCGCCCGAGCCAGGGATTGCACCAATCTTGATCTCAGGCTGACCGAATTTGGCCGTATCCGCAGCAATGATGAAGTCACACATCATGGCCAACTCACAGCCGCCACCCAAGGCGTAACCAGCAACTGCTGCAATCACCGGCTTACGAACTCGGCGAATGGTTTCCCAGTTGCGGGTGATGTAATCGGTGCGATAGACATCCATATACGACCAGTCTTTCATCGCGGCGATATCGGCACCCGCAGCAAACGCTTTTTCGCTGCCCGTGATGACGATACAACCCACCTCGTCATTGGCGTCAAAGGCCAGTAACGCAGCGCCCAGTTCATTCATCAGCGCATCATTCAGAGCATTGAGCGCTTTGGGGCGGTTCAAGGTCAACAAGCCGACGCGGCCACGAGTTTCAATTAGTACTAATGCTTCGCTCATGAGAGGATCCTGGAAAATGTGAAATAAGATAGCGGTATGAAAAGCAAACCCATCCTTTATAGTTTAGAGCCTTTTGATTTGGCGGGACACCGCTTTCGCGTCACGCTCACGATTCCCAAGCCCAATCCGCGAGGCCAAATCGTGTCGCTGCCCGCCTGGATCCCTGGTAGCTACCTGATTCGAGATTTCGCACGCCAAATCGAGACGATTTCTGCTCGCTCGGGCAAGCGCCGCTTAACCGTCGTCAAGGTTGACAACCATAGCTGGCAGGTTGAGCCGTGCGCCGAGCCGCTGCACATCACGACCACCGTCTACGCCTGGGATCTTTCCGTACGCGGGGCGCACCTCGATGAGACGCACGGCTTTTTTAACGGCACAAGCGTCTACTTACGACCACACGGCCTTGAAGACCTACCTTGCAAGGTCAACCTGATTGCTCCCGCCCTGACAGCCTGGCGGGCCTTCACAAGCCTGCCTCAGTCCGTTGAACCGACCTCGAGCCCAAAAATGGCCAAAGACCACGTCAATGGCTTTGGCGTCTATGAGGCGCTCAATTACGACGACTTGATTGATCATCCTGTCGAGATGGGTAGACCTCAAGTCGTTCGGTTTGACGCTTGCGGAGCGCTGCACGAGATGGTGTTCACAGGCATCATCCCCAATCTGGATCTCAAACGTATCGCGCGGGATGTCAAAGCAATTTGCGAAACACAGATTCGTTTTTTTGAGCCCCACTCCTTACAAGCGCCATTTTTGGACACTGCGCTGAAGTATGTCTTTATGACAATGGTCACGGGCGACAGCTACGGTGGCCTCGAGCACCGCGCCTCAACTGCCTTAATGGCCGCGCGCAAAGACCTGCCCACCCTCGGCAACAAAAAAGCCCCAGAGGGCTATCAAACTTTTTTGGGCTTAGTCAGCCACGAATATTTTCATACTTGGCACGTCAAGCGCATCAAACCAGCGGCCTTTACGCCCTACGATCTGACAAAAGAAGCACACACACGCCTGCTATGGATTTTTGAGGGCTTCACGTCTTACTACGATGACCTGATGCTGTTGCGCAGCGGCGTGATTAGTGCGTCTGACTATTTACGAACACTTGGCAAGCAAATCAGCGGCGTCTATGCAACGCCTGGCCGGCACAAGCAATCAGTGGCCGAGAGTTCGTTTGACGCGTGGTCACGCTACTACAAGCAAGACGAAAACTCTCCGAACGCCTTAGTGAGCTACTACACCAAGGGCTCGTTAATTGCGTTGGGCTTGGATTTAACGATTCGTAACGCCACCAACCAGGCGTTTAGCTTAGATGATGTCATGCGAGGCTTGTGGGAGCAGTATGGGCGCGATTTTTATCAAGGTACCGCCCGCGGTTTAAAAGAAAAGGCTTTCGTTCGCCTGGTATTTGACTGCACCGGAGTCGACATTTCAGAGCAAATCGCAAGGTGGGTCTTTGGCCGCGAAGATGTCCCGTTGCGCACGCTGTTTGCACAACACGGCATTGATATGCAATGGAACACAATCAATCACCTGCCTACACTTGACGTTCGCACGCGCAAACAAGGTGATCATGTTGTGCTGGCAACAGTCTTTGAGCACGGCGCTGCCCATCAAGGCGGACTCTCGGCACACGACATACTCGTAGCGATTGATGGCGTACGCATCGATTCGGTGAACGGTTCGTTAGAAAGTGTCTTAGCCCGCCATGTGTCAGGCGAGCGCGTCAAGGTCCATGTGTTTAGGCGCGATGAGTTGCGTGAGTTTTCGGTTAAGCTCGCAGCCCCCGCTCAAACACAATGCCAACTCAAACCTATGACAGTCTCTTTATGACGCGCCCCGACACAGAGGACTTTGCCGCCCTTTTCACACAAGAGGTAGCACTGTTAGACGTACGCGCCCCTCTTGAATTTGCACAAGGGGCCTTTCCCGGCGCGACCAATCTGCCGCTCATGAATGACCAAGAACGCCATCAAGTTGGCCTGCGCTATAAACAGGTCAACCAAGAGGCTGCCATTGAACTCGGGCACGAGTTGGTATCAGGTGATATCAAAGCGGCACGGGTGGCTCATTGGAAGGCCTTTGCGCAAACACATCCCGAAGGCTACCTCTACTGCTTTCGAGGGGGGCTACGCTCTCGCATTTCACAAGCCTGGCTAGCTGAAGCTGGTATCGAATACCCGCGTATTGTGGGTGGCTACAAAGCCATGCGCACTTTTTTGCTAGAGTCACTGACTAGGCACATTGATACCTCTAACTTTGTATTGGTTTCAGGCCTGACTGGGTCTGGCAAAACTGAGGTAATTCAGGCACTGAGTTCGACTGTTGATCTCGAAAAACTTGCACATCATCGCGGCTCAAGCTTTGGCAAACACGCCACAGATCAACCCGTACAAATTAACTTTGATAACAGCTTGGCAATTGCTCTGCTTCGTTTACACGCGCGAGGTCAGTCGCACATTGCCCTTGAAGATGAATCTCGCATGATTGGTCGCTGCGCACTCCCGATCAGCTTGCGCGACAAAATGCAAACGAGTTCGGTCGTTTGGCTTGAAGAGCCCATGGAGATTCGCGTTGAGCGAATTTTGCACGACTACGTCGAAGATCTGGGTGCACAATTTGCAGCCAAACTTGGGGCCGAGGCAGGTTTCGACGCCTTCTCGGCACGCTTACTCGAGAGCTTACAAAACCTGATAAAACGACTAGGCGGCGAGCGTCACACTCGCTTGGCTGCTGCCATGCAAGCGGCTTTAGACGAACAAAAGTCAAAAGGCACCCTTGACTTACATCGCGAGTGGATTCGGCCCTTACTAAGCGAATACTACGATCCAATGTATGAACACCAACGCGAAAGTAAACGGTCGCGCGTGATTTTTTCGGGCGATCGCGCTGCCGTCACAGAGTATCTGCTTCAAAAGGGGTTTTAAGATGATTGACGTCAGCGAAAGACAGCGTATCGAACACAATAAATTATCGAAACGTCTCATGCGAGAAACCGGTCGCGCGATCGGTGACTACAACATGATCGAGGCCGGCGATCGCGTCATGGTGTGTTTATCGGGCGGAAAAGATTCGTACGCGATGCTCGACGTTTTACTGACGCTTCGCACCCGCGCGCCGATTGATTTTGACATCATCGCGGTCAATCTTGATCAAAAGCAACCAGGGTTTCCAGAAGATGTTTTGCCCAACTATCTGCGTGCACGTGACATCCCCTTTCATATCGAAAACCAAGATACCTACTCAATTGTTAAACGACTGATCCCAGAGGGTAAAACAACCTGCTCACTGTGCTCACGTTTACGTCGCGGGATTTTGTATCGAGTTGCTGGCGAATTAGGCGCCACCAAAATTGCGTTGGGTCATCATCGCGATGATATTTTAGGAACCTTCTTTTTAAACCTGTTTTATGGTGGCAAACTTAAGGCAATGCCGCCGAAACTCGTTTCAGACGACGGCAAGAACACAGTGATTCGGCCGCTGGCTTATATTCAAGAAACAGATTTGATTGCTTACGCAGACTGGAAACAATTTCCAATCATTCCTTGCACCTTGTGCGGTTCGCAAGAAAATCTCAAGCGCAAAGAAGTGGGCCGTATGCTGGCCGAATGGGACAAGAAGCACCCATCTCGCGCGTGGAGTATTTTTAACGCGCTCGCAAACGTTGCGCCATCGCACTTAATGGATCGCAATCTGTTCGATTTTGCTGGGCTGAAGCCAAACGGGATCTCAGATCCCGAAGGCGATATGGCGTTTGACCCGCCGAGTTTCGAAACGGCAGCCGAATTGCACGAGGCAAGCCCAGAGGTGCTTCGCGAAGCAAACCCAGCGAAACTGGGCGTCAACCCTCAAGTGATGCGGTTTATTAAACCGCTGGCCCGCGCGTAGTTTCAGCAGTTACGCGGCAGCGCCAGCGGCAGTTAAGACCTGCTTGAGCTCACCACTTTGGTCCATCTCAGTCATGATGTCTGAGCCGCCAATAAACTCACCCCCTACGTACAGCTGAGGAACTGTGGGCCATTGTGAAAATTCTTTGACACCACTGCGAACCGCCTCATCTTCAAGTACGTTGACTGTCACCAAGGTGGTGACGCCATTGCTTTTCAAGATTTGAATAGCCTTACCTGAAAAGCCACATTGTGGAGCTTGGGCCGTGCCTTTCATAAACAGTACAACTGGGTTGTTGGTCACTGTGTCGCGGATAAAAGTTTGAACGTCGCTCATGCTGTCCCTCGTCAATAAAAATGTAATAGTTAATTATAAGGATCCTACAAAGATCCGCCCGTTATTCGGGGCAAACCCGCTAAATCTTGTTTTGTTTGCACTGCGTTAAAGCCCGCCTTTAGTAATAACTGCGTAACCTCTTCGCCCTGCTCATAACCATGCTCAAGCCATAACCAGCCACCTGCGGTTAAGTGCTGCGGTGCACCAGAGATAATGTGCCGCAACGCCGTCAAACCGTCAGCACCGTCAGTTAAGGCCCCAACTGGCTCAAACCTGAGATCGCCCTGCGATAAATGCGGATCATTCAGAGCAATATACGGCGGGTTTGAAACTATCACATCGAATCGCCCCTCTGGCGGTAGGGCTTCGTACCAATTTCCCCGCCAAAACTGAATCCGTGCTTCAAGTTGCTGGGCATTCTTTTGCGCCAGTACCAGTGCGGTTTGGCTTAGGTCTGTCGCAACCACCCGGACCGATGGCCGCGCTAAAGCCACACTAATAGCAACCGCACCGCTGCCGGTACCCAAATCAAGCAAAGAGCAGCCTGCGCCGTTGCCCGAGGCCGTGCCAGGTAAAAAACGCACAGCAGAGTCATCCAAGCTTTGTAGAGCCATTTCCACCAACAACTCGGTCTCAGGTCTTGGAATCAAAACGTCGGCCGAGACACGCAAGCGGTGTCCCATAAACTCTCGGTGCCCAACCAAATGCGCCATCGGCGTACCTTGGCGGCGTTGCGCGGCCAAGGTTAAGAACTGCGCTGCAGCGTCGGGCGCTATAAGGTCGGTATCATGCGCCAGCAACCATTCGCGCGGCTTCCCCAGCACCATTTCAAGCAGCATCCTAGCTTCTAGGCGAGGCAACCCACTGATTGAGGTCAAGGATTGCGCAGTTTGCATCAGTGCTCGTCACCCAAAGCCGCCAGCAACTCTGCCTGATGCTCGGCAATCAGTGCGCCTGTCACATCGTTTAAATCGCCTTCCATAATCGCGCCCAGCTTATAGAGCGTCAGATTGATACGGTGATCGGTCAGGCGGCCTTGCGGAAAGTTATACGTGCGAATCCTTTCAGACCGATCGCCCGAACCGACCAAGCTTTTACGTTGCGCCGCCTCTTTATCGTGGCGCTCACGCTGCACTTTGTCTTTTAGCCGGGCCGCCAAGACCTGCATGGCTTTGTCTTTGTTACGGTGTTGCGAACGATCGTCTTGACACTCAACGACCAAACCAGTGGGTAGATGGGTAATACGCACGGCAGAATCGGTTTTATTAATATGCTGCCCGCCTGCGCCACTTGCCCGAAACGTATCGATACGCAACTCGCTTGGGTTGATCACGATGTCGGTGGCGGCGTCGGCCTCTGGCATCACTGCAACGGTGCAGGCAGAGGTGTGAATGCGACCCTGCGTTTCGGTCGCAGGTACTCGTTGCACGCGATGCGCACCCGACTCGAACTTTAGGCGCCCGTATACCCCGTCGCCATCTAAACGCACAATCACCTCGCGATAGCCCCCCAGCTCTGAAGGGCTCTCAGACATCAGTTCGACTTTCCAGCCCTGTTGCTCGGCATAACGGCTATACATTCGCAACAAATCGCCCGAGAACAAAGCGCTTTCATCGCCTCCCGTACCCGCACGAATTTCAAGAAACACACTGCGACCATCGTCTGGATCACGAGGTAACAACTGCAATTGCAAATCGGCCTCGAGTTTCTCAATACGCACCTTGCAGTCGTCGATCTCTTCAAGCGCCATCGACTTCATCTCAGGATCATCGAGCATCGCGCGTGCGCCCTCTAAATCGGTTTCAGCCGCCTCGAACGCCTCAAAGGCTTTCACAACCGGCTCAAGCTCGGCGCGTTCGCGCGATAGCTTGCGATATTGATTCATATCGTTAGCCGCATCAGGCTCAGAAAGAATCGCATCAAGGTCAACTAAGCGACGAGAGAGATGCTCTAAACGAGAGCGCATTGAAGATTTCATGAAGGTCTTTATTGGGGAATAAACAACGAAGCCCAGAGGCTAAGGCTCACACAAGAGGGCTGGCAGCGAAGCTAACGCCGATCAGAGCCCTTTGGGAAAATGCGAGGCAACCAAGCCAGCAGTTGCTGCCGTTCGGCTTCTTCGCTTTGATTGAGCGACGCTAACGTACCGTGCAAGAACTTTTGCGTTAAACCGTGTGCTAATTGTTCAAGCACTGCTTCAGGCGAATCACCTTTGGCTAACATTTTGCGCGCACGCTCAAGCTCTTGGGCTTGTACGGCTTGAGCTGTTTGCTGCAGGTCGCGAATAATAGGTACATTGGCTCTGACTTGCATCCAATGCATAAAATTCAACACGCGTTCGTCGATAATGGTTTCAGCCTGAACCACTGCGGCCAAGCGGGCTTCTGTGCCGCTTTGCACCACTGCACCCAAATCATCAACCGAGTACAGATACACATCATCAAGATGCGCGACTTCGGGCTCGATATCACGTGGTACCGCCAAATCCACCATGACGATGGGCTTACGCTTACGCTGACGCGTTGCACGCTCGACCATCCCTAAACCCAAGATCGGCAAAGTACTGGCCGTACAGGACACGACTACGTCAAACTCGGCCAAACGCTCTGGCAGGTCAGCCAAGCGCATGGTGGTGCCAGAATACTGCTTGGCCAATGACTCGGCGCGTTCAATGGTACGGTTGGCCACTACGATAGAAGACGGCTCGCGCGCTGCAAAATGCGTGGCGCAGAGTTCGATCATTTCGCCGGCGCCAATAAACAATACCTTCGAACTACGCAAATCGCCAAAGACTCGCTCAGTGAGCCGAACAGCCGCAGCGGCAAGAGAAACTGATTGCGTACCAATGGCGGTTGTAGACCGAACCTCTTTGGCCACTGAGAAGGTGCGTTGAAATAGTTGATGTAGCAAGGTGCCCAAGGCACCGGCCTCATCGGCGGCGCGCACCGCGTCTTTCATCTGCCCCAAAATCTGAGGCTCGCCTAACACCATCGAATCTAGCCCGCTTGCCACACGAAAAGCATGGCGCACGGCGTCGCCGCGATCGTGCAAGTAAACGTGAGGCCTTAAATCGCCCGCATCGAGCTTGTTGTAGTCAGCCAGCCAATCGGGCAAGCGCTCTGCAACCTGGGGTTCAGCGGCACAATAAAGCTCGGTGCGATTACAGGTTGAGAGGATCGCCGCCTCTTTGACTGCGCCGCCAAAAGCCTCGCGCAGAGCATTTAATGCCGGACGCACTAAGTCTTCAGGCAGCGAAACGCGCTCGCGCACCGACACTGGGGCAGAGACGTGGTTTAACCCTAAAGCGAGTACGTTGACTGACATAGGTGGCTGCAATCATAAAAAGAGAACGGTCGATGGGCTTAACGTTAAAACATTAAAGCCTTAGGCATTGCGATCGCGGCGGCTGATACAACAAACAGGGACACGCTTGAATTACAACACGCACAATAACCCTTTGAACAACAACATTATAGAGCCGGTTCTGACTTCCCATTTAGCCCAAAGGCGAGAAACCCCTTTTTGGTGTATCATTTCGCCCTTCAGATGGCCTGGTAGCTCAGTCGGTAGAGCAGAGGATTGAAAATCCTTGTGTCGGTGGTTCGATTCCGCCCCGGGCCACCATCTGAAACTGAAAAAACCCCTGCGTTCGCGCTGGGGTTTTTGCTTTTGTGGGCTCGTAACTGGATGTTTCTAAAGGCGTCTGGTTGTTGCCAAACCCACTTTCAACGCCTAGCATTGGGGTATGCCAAAGATGACTTTAGATTTAACAGATACTCAGCTGTCTGCTCTGTCAGAAAGCGCGAGCTATGCAGGATTAGACTCTGCTCACGACCTCATGATGCGTTTTGTGACGCGTGAAGAAGAGATCGCTGTTTTGCGTCAAAAAATACTGGATGGAATGAATTCGCCAATAGTTGGCGTAGTCGATGAAGCGTATTTTCAGTCGCTGCGCGCCAGAATTCGCGACAGGAAATTAGCTTGACCGGACGCCGACTAAGACGACACAGCCTTGCTGACAAAGACATCATTGACGCCATCGACTTTTACAACGATGCATTGGCACATCAAGCCAGCACAAGGTTTTTAGATGCGATTGAAAAGGCTCTGCGATTTATTCTGGCATTTCCAAAGGCTGGTTCTAGTCGCTTGGGCGAAATGGTGGGGCTCAAGCAATTTAAAACTTGGCCATTAACCAAATTTCCTTTTCTAGTTGTCTATATCGTTGAGAACGAAGAAATCGATGTTGTTCGGTTGATTCATCAAAAAAGAGATTTTTCTGAATCATTACCAGCAGAAAGCCGAAGCTCGGATTAAACATCCTCAGGCCTCGGTCGATTCCGCCCCGGGCCACCATCTGAAACTGAAAAA
>CANCMG010000040.1 GCA_947378965.1 Alcaligenaceae bacterium
AATCTCCTTATTTGTCTACGAATGCCGAAAGTACTTCGACATCTGTTGCGCATGATAGGGAAGGTAGGACAAAAAAGATCAAAAAGTACTGACTTGTTACACTCAATACTTATTTTTCAAGTTGTAACCAACGTATTTACTCAATCGGCTTCTCGTGATAACAGCATCAAACCTCACCATTCAGTTCGGCCCTAAGCCACTCTTCGAAAACGTTAACGTCAAATTCGGCGAAGGTAATCGCTACGGCTTAATCGGCGCCAACGGCTCGGGCAAATCCACCTTGATGAAAATCATCGGCGGCGACCTTGAGTCAACCGCAGGTAACGTCTTTTTAGAGCCAGGCTTGCGCATGGGTAAGTTACGGCAAGACCAGTTTGCTTTTGAAGACTTGCGCGTGCTGGATGTCGTACTGATGGGCCACACTGAGATGTGGGAGGCCATGAGCCAGCGCGATGCGATTTATGCAAATGCGGATGCCACCGACGACGACTATATGCGTGCGGCCGATCTTGAAGCGAAATTTGCTGAATACGATGGCTATACCGCCGAAGCCCGAGCCGGCGAACTATTACTCGGGCTTGAGTTTCCGGTGGATCAGCATCAGCTGCCGATGCGTGAGATTGCGCCGGGCTGGAAACTGCGCGTCTTGCTGGCGCAAGCGCTCTTTTCAAATCCTGATGTGTTGCTGCTAGATGAACCGACTAACAATCTGGATATCAATACGATTCGCTGGCTTGAAAATGTGCTCAATGGTTATCAAAGCACCATGATCATCATTAGCCACGACCGTCACTTTTTGAATCAAGTATGCACGCACATGGCTGATCTTGATTTTCGAGAGCTACGCGTGTACCCCGGCAACTATGACGACTACATGTTGGCCTCTACGCAGGCACGCGAGCGTGTGTCAAACGCAAATGCCAAAGCCAAAGAACGCGTCTCTGAGTTGCAAGACTTTGTGCGACGCTTTTCAGCCAACAAATCAAAAGCACGTCAAGCAACCTCTCGCCTGAAGCAAATTGATCGGATTAAAGCGGCTCAAGTCGAGGTGAAGCCCTCGTCGCGTCAAAACCCGTTCATCCGCTTTGAGATGTTAAAAGTGATGCATCGTCAGGCGGTGGCCCTAGAGCACGTGCAAAAGTCGTTTGAGTCGTTGGTCATCAAATCGTTTTCAGCCATGGTTGAAGCGGGCGAAAAAATTGCAATCATTGGTGCCAATGGTGCGGGTAAGACGACCTTGCTGCGCATGCTGGCCAACGATCTTGCGCCTGATCGCGGCACCTTGAAATGGTCAGAAAACACCGATGCTGGCTATATGGCCCAAGACGTGTCTGATCAGTTTTTGCAAAAAGACAGCAATCTGTTTGACTGGATGACCAGTTATCGCCAGCCGACGGATGATGACCAGCAAATTCGTTCGATTTTGGGGCGCTTGTTGTTTTCGGCTGACGATTTACCTAAAGAGCCGCATGTGTTGTCGGGCGGCGAAAAAAATCGCATGTCGTTTGGTCGTTTGATGCTGCGGCGGCACAACGTGTTGCTGATGGATGAACCCACCAATCACTTGGATATGGAGTCGATCGAGTCGTTGCAATTAGCGCTAGATAAATTTGCTGGCACCTTATTTTTTGTGTCGCACGATCGTGAATTTGTGTCAACGCTTGCCACTCGAGTTTGGGAGATTCAAACCGGTGGCACGGTGGTGGATTATCGCGGTACGTATGAAGAATACCTGGCTTCGCGCGGCATTGAAGATTAACGCTCGCCAAGCTCAATTATGATCATTCTTGGTTTTGAAAGCTCATGCGACGAAACCGGTGTCGCACTAGTTTGCGCCGAGCGTGGCTTGCTGGCCCATACGCTGCACTCTCAAGTTGCCATGCATGCTGCCTACGGTGGTGTGGTGCCTGAACTCGCTTCGCGCGATCATGTGCGACGAGTGGTGCCGCTGACTCGACAGGTGCTTGAGCAGGCTGAGTTAACGCTACAAGAGGTCGGTGCAATTGCCTATACGGCGGGCCCGGGTCTGGCGGGTGCACTGCTCGTCGGGGCCAGTGTGGCGCAAGCGATGGCTTGGTCGCTTGATTTGCCAGCGATTCCGATTCACCACCTCGAAGGCCATCTTTTGTCGCCTCGGCTCGCGACCCCGTGCCCTGAGTTTCCGTTTGTGGCGCTGCTGGTGTCGGGTGGGCACACACAACTGTTGCGGGTGGATGACGTTGGTCAGTACACCTTGTTGGGCGAAACGCTGGATGACGCAGCGGGTGAGGCCTTTGATAAAACCGCAAAATTATTGGGTTTGGGCTACCCGGGCGGACCAGCCTTGGCTAAGTTGGCCGAGCAGGGTGATGCCACGCGTATCGCCTTGCCGCGCCCCATGCTGCATAGTCACACACTTGATTTCAGTTTTAGTGGTTTGAAGACTGCGGTGTTGACACGCTTAAAAGATGCCGAGCGACAGGGCCAGGCCGATGCTCAAATGCGCGCCGATCTTGCCGCAGCGACTGAACTGGCGATTGTTGAGGTGTTGGTGGCTAAGGCCGTGACAGCGCTCGAGCAAACTGGTTTGACGCGTTTGGTGGTTGCGGGCGGAGTCGGTGCGAATCGCTTGTTACGGCAATCACTCGCCAAGCGTTTGAGCAAACGCAGAGCTGAAGTGTTTTTTCCGCCGCTCGACTTGTGTACGGACAATGGCGCCATGATCGCGTTTGCCGCAGCCCAACGTGTGCAACGTGGGCTGGCCGATCTTTCAGGGCAAGGGCACGGCTTTGACGTGCATCCGCGCTGGGAACTTGCTGCGCTTTGATGCGTTCGGTTTATGTTGTTTATTTTTTTCCAACGCGTGGCTCGGTGCCCTTGAGCAGGCGTTCGATGTTGGCCCGATGGCGATACAGTAAAAACAAGGCAATCACGGCTAACACCCAAGCAAGTTGGGGTTGGGTGACCCAGCCGCGCTGATCGCCTAGTACATAAAATAAAGGCGCACACACCGCGCTCACTAAGGCAGCGAGCGAAGAGTACTTAAACACCTTGGCCACAAACAGCCAGGTCAGGCAAGCCGCCAAGGCTAACAGTGGCTGAATTGCCAGCATCACGCCAAACGCTGTCGCCACCCCTTTGCCACCCTTAAAGCGCAAAAAGATCGGATAAAGATGTCCAAGAAATACGGCCAGAGCAACCAGTGCTTGTACCGACGCTGAGGCGTTTAGCTGGGCAGCCCCCCAAACGGCGAGCCACCCCTTGGCGGCATCACCCAACAGGGTCAAGCCGGCGGCCCACTTGTTGCCTGAGCGTAAAACGTTGGTGGCACCGGGGTTGCCTGAGCCATAGGTGCGGGGGTCTTCGAGCCCAAAGGCTCGACTCATCACGACAGCAAATGAGATCGAACCAAGCAAATAGGCCAAGACAATCAGGCCTAAATTTGCAAACTCTAAGGCGGGCATACCCATATGAAGCTTCCAGTCGTGAAAAAGATGCAACTGATTCTAACTGCTGGGGGCCTTGGGTGCCGATTTAAGGGCTGAAAATCGTTGCTAGCGAGTACAATCAATAGTTGGATTAAAAGTATAATTTAGCCTCGGCACATGCATATTCTTGTTTCGAACGATGATGGGTATACCGCGCCTGGCCTTGAGGCTTTGGTGGCCTCGTTGCGCGCCCTGGCCGAAGTGACGGTGGTCGCCCCTGAAATCAACCATAGCGGCGCCTCAAACTCGTTAACGCTGACGCGCCCGCTTGCTGTGCGCCAGGCCGCCAACGGGTTTATGTATGTCAATGGCACTCCGTCTGACTGCGTGCACGTTGCCTTGACCGGCTTACTCGATCGTCGGCCCGATTTGGTTGTCTCTGGGATCAATAACGGCGCAAATATGGGCGACGATACGCTTTACTCAGGTACGGTAGCGGCCGCCTCTGAAGGGTATTTGTTCGGTATCCCGGCAATCGCCTTTTCGTTGGTATCCAAGAGTTGGTCAAACCTTGATGCTGCCGTGGCGCAAGCGCATCGACTCGTGGCGCATCAACTGGCGCAGCCGCTGTCGGGGCCGGTGTTGCTTAACGTAAATTTTCCTGATTTGCCTTTGGCGCAGATCAAGGGAGTCGCGGCGACTCGCTTAGGTAAACGCCACCCCTCGCAACCTGTGGTGCGATCGGCGACGCCCTACGGCGAAACGGTCTACTGGATCGGGCCTGCGGGTGCCGCAAATGATGCCTCTGACGGAACCGATTTTGATGCAATCAGGCAGGGTTTTATTTCGGTGACACCTTTGCGGCTAGATCTCACCCAACACACGCAAGTGAGTCAGATCACCGAGTGGGTTCGTCCGCTATGCGAATAGTGCTGCCGTCGTCACTCTGTATGGCAGTCAAGGATACCCGTACCGGAGTGGGGCGAGGGTTGCAGGGTATTACAGCGTCAAACAGCAATACGCGTATTTCAGCGACGCGCATCCCGAGTCGTTCGGCAGGTACCACAGCAACTTCACCACTCATCAGCGACAATTTAAGTTTGAACTCCGAGCGTCCGCGTGCCGCAATGGTGCAACGCCTGCAGGCCCAGGGCATTAGCAATGAGTTGGTGCTTGCGGCCATGCAAGAGATCCCGCGTCATGCCTTTGTTGACGAGGCGCTGGCCAGTCGCGCCTACGACGACGCCTCACTGCCAATCGGTCATGGTCAAACCATTTCGCAGCCTTGGGTCGTGGCTCGCATGATTGCCTCGGTTTGCGGTGCCTCCATGCCCAAACGGGTACTTGAGGTGGGCACGGGGTGTGGCTATCAGGCTGCGGTGATGGCGCAAGTCTTTCAGCAGGTGCATTCGATTGAACGCATTCGTGCGCTGTACGATATGGCTAAAGAGCGCTTGCGTGCGCTGCGGCTGACAAAAGTGCGCCTGGTGTACGGTGACGGTATGCTTGGCCTACCCTCTGTGGCACCGTTTGATGCCATTGTTGTCGCGGCGGCGGGGATTCGCATCCCAGAGGTCTTATTTATGCAGTTGAACGTGGGTGGTGTGTTGATCGCCCCCGAAGGCTCAGGCGCGCAACGTCTGGTTCGGGTAACACGCACGGGTGCTTCGAGTTGGGATAGACAAGAACTCGAAGAAGTCAGATTTGTACCGCTCAAGTCAGGATTACAAGTTTGAGCAAACAGGAGAAACGTATGCTCACTGAGCACGTGACACAAAGTCATTATTTGCGAGGCGCTATGAAAATCGTCAATCCTGCGCTTCGCAGGAGTTCGGGTGCGTTGTTGCTGTGCGCGCTGACACTATTAGCTGGCTGCGCCAACCAATCGGGCAATCGCGCGCCAGTCACTGACCTAAACAGCGGGGGTACAGCAGTCGCCCGCACTTATGTCATCAAACCTGGCGACACCATTAACAAGATTGCCCGTGCAAACGGTGTCGATGAAGCAACGATTTTGCGGCTTAACAAACTCGCGAATCCCAATCGGTTGATTGTGGGTCAGACGCTCAGGCTCTCTGAGGGTGCAGAGACTGCGGCCTTAGCCTCTCGGCCCTCTACCATGACTACGCCCGAGGCGCGTCCGGTTGATGCTTCAACAAGCAACTCGCAGGTCAGTGAAACCACTGCACCCGCTGCTGACGCTGGTTTGATTAGCTGGGGTTGGCCCGCGAACGGCAAAGTGATTCAAGGGTTTACTCAAGCGACCAAAGGGATCGATATTGCGGGTAACGCGGGTGACCCGATCGAAGCTGCTGCCAACGGCAAGGTGATGTACTCGGGTAATGGGGTACGCGGACTTGGCAATCTGATCATTGTGAACCATGACAATGGATTTATTACTGCCTACGCACACAACCGAACCTTGTTGGTCAAAGCGGGACAAGAGGTAAAAAAGGGCGCAAAAATTGCTGAGATGGGCCAAACTGACGCTTCGTCTGTACGGCTGCATTTTGAAGTGCGGCGCCAGGGGACTCCAGTCGACCCTTTGCAGTATCTGCCCAGCCGCTAAGAGTTTCTCGCATGACACCGACACTTGTGTTCGATCTTGAGACCATACCCGATATTGAAGGGCTTCGGCGCCTGCATCAGTGGGGCGCCGAGGTCTCAGATGCTGAGGTCGCTGAGCGGGCATTTGCTGCGCGTAAAGAGCTCACCGGCACAACCTTTTTACCGCACCACTTGCAGCGCGTGGCCGTGGTGGGTTGTGTGTTTCGCGATGACAAAGGGTTTAGAGTGCGTTGCTTGGGTCAGGCTGACGATGCCGAGCCTGTGTTGCTCAATAGTTTTTTTAAAACAATTGAACGCTACACCCCAAAGCTGATTAGCTGGAACGGCTCAGGTTTTGACTTGCCTGTGTTGCACTACCGAACCCTGATTCATGGCATTGCGGCACCGCGCTATTGGGACATGGGCGAAGACGATAAAGATTTTCGCTATAACAACTATTTAAGCCGCTATCACACGCGTCATGTTGATTTAATGGATGTCTTGGCCAAGTACAACGGCCGTGGCAATGCACCGCTTGATGACCTGGCAAAGCTTTGCGGCTTTCCCGGTAAATTAGGAATGGACGGCAGCCATGTGTGGGATGCCTGGTCAAACGGGCGTGCCAATGAGGTGCGTGCGTATTGCGAGACCGATGTGGTCAACACTTGGTTGGTCTACTGCCGTTTTCGCTTGATCCGCGGCGAACTCGATCAAACGGCATATCAGGCTGAAATTGACCTAGTGCGCAGTACCCTCCAAGCAAGCGCCGAGCCACACTGGGCAGAGTATTTGGCTGCTTGGTCATGACGAATAATTTTATGCGGATACCAACCGCCTCACGGAGCCCTCTGATGCGTTGCTTTGATTTGCGATCTCTGTTGACCCTGCTTAGTTTGTTGCTGATTAGCTTTTGCGCGTCTGCGCAAAATGGCGCGTTGCTGTTGCGCTCATCGAATCAACTGAACCAAAGTAGTCAGCCTGCTGCTGCCTCGATGGCACCGACCGAGGCACCGAGCGCCTCGCCGTCGGCGGTTGAAAGTTTTGGCCGTTTGCCCGATTCGCTGATCGATGCCTTGGTGCTCGACGCTGCACAAAAGGCCAAGCTTGATGCTGCACACGAAGCGCGTCGTAAAATGTGGACCACCAATCGTTTGGCCCGTCAGGCTGAATACGCAGCATTAACGCAAGAGCTGTCAACCGATAAGTTTGACCCTCGCGATGTCATTGCGTTACGCAAAAAAACTCGCGCCAAAATTGACGCAGGCTTTGACGAAGTGCAGGCAAGTTGGCTTACGTTTTGGGATGCGCTGAACGCTTCGCAGCGCAAGATACTGATTAGCTATATGCGCCAACAACACACAATCCAAGGAAAAGCCTCAGCGGCTGCCTCAGCCGAGCGCTCCGCTGCGCGTGCTAACCAACAAGCTGCGCTTGACCGCGCCGAAGCACGTGCTGCGGCTCAAGGTGGCTCAGCCTCTTCTGGTAATCCAGCACCAATGGGTGCTGTGACGACGCCAAAATAATTTTTCTAGAGCCAGATCTTCTTTCGGTGAAGCGAGAGAGTTTCGGCTTTTTTTATAAAAAGACATCTCTATGCCTCAAGAAGTGCTGCAAGTTGAATCCCTCGATCTTGAGGCCCGTGGTGTGGCTCGTCACGACGGTGACGGAAAGGTGGTCTTTATCGAGGGTGCGCTTGCGTCAGAGCGCGTGACAGCCAACATTTTTCGGCGCAAACCGTCGTTTGAGATTGGGCGCGTACAGGTCATTGTTCGAGAATCGTCACAGCGCGTGAAGCCCAAGTGCGAACACTTTGGGGTGTGCGGCGGCTGTGTGATGCAGCACCTTGAACCTGCAGCTCAAGTCGCCAGCAAGCAGCGAGTGCTTGAAGACAATCTTGCCCATATCGGTAACGTTCGACCTGAGCAAATGTTGCCGCCGTTACACGGCCCTAGTTGGGGGTATCGCTACCGTGCTCGGCTCTCAGTGCGTTGGGTTGCCAAAAAAGGCACCGTGCTTGTGGGTTTTCATGAGCGCAAAAGCAGTTTTGTTGCCGATATCAAAACGTGTCATGTGTTGCCTCCCCATGTGGCGGCGTTGCTCGTGCCGTTACGGGGGCTGATCATGGCGCTCGCGGCACCAGATCGCTTTGCGCAAATTGAGGTGTGTGTGGGCGATGCGGTGACCGCGTTGGTGTTGCGCCACCTAGATCCCTTAAGCGCAGACGAGATCGCCACGCTGCGTGCCTTTGCCGCCCAGCACCAGATTCAGTGGTGGTTACAGTCTAAAGGACCCGATACCGTTCACGCTCTTGAGCCCGAAGACGAAGACAAGCTTGGCTATAGTTTGCCCGAATTTGGGCTTCGTATGCCTTACCGGCCCACCGATTTTACGCAGGTCAATCACCACATTAATCGCGTGCTGGTGTCGCGCGCCTTAAGTCTGCTTGGTGTGCAGCGCACTGATCGCGTTGCAGATATGTTTTGTGGTTTAGGTAACTTCACGCTGCCTTTGGCAACACGGTGCCACGAAGTTGTGGGGGTAGAGGGCAGTGCCTCGTTAACAGAGCGTGCCGAGCAGGCTGCACTGCAGGCTGGGATATTGAATGCAACATTTCAAACGCTGAATTTATTTGAAGTAGATCAGTCGTGGCTGCAAAGTCTCGGAAACATTGATCGTATGTTGATTGATCCGCCTCGCGAGGGCGCGTTTGCCCTCGTGCAGGCTCTTGCTGCCTTACCGCAGCAAGAGCGTCCGGTGCGCATTGTGTATGTGTCATGCAACCCGGCCACCTTGGCGCGCGATGCTGACGTGCTGGTGCACCAAGCTGGCTATCGCTTGCGTAGCGCCGGTGCAATTAATATGTTTCCGCACACTAGTCACATCGAATCGATCGCGGTGTTTGAGCGCAAAGACTGACGCGAACGGCTAGAGCCTTTATTTTGTTTGCGCCAAGATTTTTTCAGCAGCTTGGCGCACTCGAACAGGCGCTGTCCCGCCAATATGATCGCGCGCAGCGACCGAGCCTTCGAGTGTGAGCACCTCGTGCACATCATCGCCAATCGAGGCATGAAACACGCGTAGTTCAGCCACACTTAAATCCGCCAGGTCGCAATTCTTTTTCTCGCACTCACGCACGGCATGCGCGACCGCTTCGTGTGCATCACGAAACGCCACGCCACGCTTCACCAGGTAGTCGGCCAGATCTGTTGCCGTAGCAAACCCCTGCAAGGCCGCGGCACGCATCGCAGCGGGCTTGACTTGGATACCGGCGATCATGTCAGCAAAAATGGTGAGCGTATCGCGCACCGTATCCGCCGTATCAAACAAACCTTCTTTGTCTTCTTGATTGTCTTTGTTGTAGGCTAGGGGCTGGCCTTTCATCAGCGTGAGTAAGCCCACCAAATTGCCATTGACGCGCCCCGTTTTGCCACGCGCAAGTTCGGGGACATCGGGGTTCTTTTTTTGCGGCATGATCGAGCTGCCGGTGCAAAAGCGATCAGGCAAATCAATGAAACCTACTCGTGGGCTCATCCAGATGATGAGCTCTTCAGAGAGCCTTGAGATATGCGTCATGATCAGCGCGCAGGCGCTGCAAAACTCAATCGCAAAGTCGCGGTCAGAGACTGCGTCGAGTGAGTTTTGGCAGACATCGTCAAAGCCCAAGAGCTGTGCGACCATGGGGCGATCAATCGGAAAACTCGTGCCAGCTAGGGCGGCCGCGCCCAAAGGCAGAATGTTGACGCGCTTGCGGCAGTCTTGAAGGCGACTGGCATCACGCCCAAACATCTCAGCGTAAGCCAGCAGGTGATGACCGAACGTGACTGGCTGAGCCACCTGCATGTGGGTAAAGCCTGGCAAAATCGTAGCGGCTTGTTGCAGTGCAACAGTGGCGAGCGCACGACGCAGCGCTTTCAGTAAATCGCCAAGCTGATCGATTTCATGGCGTAGCCACAAGCGAATATCGGTCGCGACCTGATCATTGCGCGAGCGCCCAGTATGCAGGCGTTTACCCGCGTCGCCTACGAGTTCAACCAGACGCTTTTCAATATTGAGGTGTACATCTTCAAGATCAAGCAGCCAAGTGAACGTACCAGCCTGAATTTCGGTCAGGATCTGAGCCATGCCGCGTTCGATGTCGGCCAAATCTTGGGCAGTAATGACCTTGACGGCCGCCAGCATGGTGGCGTGGGCAAGCGAGCCCTGAATATCGACTAGGGCTAAGCGTTTATCAAAGTCGACCGAGGCGGTGTAGCGTTTGACGAGGTCAGAAACAGGCTCTGAAAAGCGGGCAGACCACGCTTCGGCTTTCTTATCAAACTGATTATGTGAGGTGTTGTGGGTGTTTTTCATGGTGGTTCGATTATAGAGTGCTGCGCTGACCTCGCAGGCGTGCGATAATTTTCGGACAATAACTCGTATCGCCGGAATCTTCATGTCTGCCGTCAAGGTCAGCATTGCACAAATTAATGCTTTAGTGGGTGACTTATCAGGAAATGCGCAACGGGTGCTCGAGGCTGCCCGCATCGCTCACGCCGCCGGCGCTCAGGTACTGTTAACCCCTGAACTCGTATTAACCGGGTATCCACCCGAAGATCTGTTGCTCAGGCCTTCATTTGTTGCCTCGTGTGATCAGGTGCTCAAAGACTTGTGCGCCAGTTTGGCCAGTTTGGCTGGGCTGCACGTCGTGGTGGGCCACGTGACCAGCCAAAATGGCCTACTGCGCAACGCGGCCTCGGTGTTGGTAGACGGCAGCGTGTTAGGCACGTATTTCAAGCGCGAACTGCCCAATTACGCGGTGTTCGATGAACAACGCTACTTTGCGGCAGGCGTTCATCCCTTTACGTTCAGTGTGGGTGGCGTCTGTTTTGGCGTCAACATTTGCGAAGACATCTGGTTTGACGCGGCACCCGAGGCGGCCGCGCAGCAGGGCGCTCACACACTGTTGGTGCTCAATGCTTCGCCTTACAACCTTGGTAAATACGCTCAGCGCCTCGAGGTTGCGCGTCGTTGTGTGGGTCGTACTGGCTGCTCGCTGGTGTATGCCAATTTGGTCGGCGGGCAAGACGAACTCACTTTTGACGGGGCTTCGTTTGCGATGGATGCCAGTGGCGCAGTGGTCAACCGACTACCTGAGTATGCAAGCGCACTAAGTTTGATTGAGGCTTCGAGCGATAGCAGCATCGCCGCGTGTCAATCCACATCACCGGGGCTAGTGGCGCAAGCGTTAGCGCCCGAACTGAGCGTTGAAGCTCAAGTCTGGCAGGCACTGACCACCTGTTTGGCCGACTATGTCAAAAAGAACGGTTTTCGCACGGTCATACTTGGTTTATCAGGTGGCATTGACTCGGCCGTCGTGATGGCCATTGCAGTTGATGCTTTAGGTGCAGAAAACGTGCACGCTGTGATGATGCCCTCGCGTTACACCGCAGATATCTCGCAGATCGATGCGCGCGACATGGTGAAGCGTTTAGGCGTCGGCTATGAAGAGATTGCGATCGCAGAGTTGGCCGCAAGCTTTGATCAGGTCTTGAGCCCAATGTTTGCAGGTAAGGCGTTAGACGCCACCGAAGAAAACATTCAGGCGCGCCTGCGCGGGATGTTGTTGATGGCCTTGTCTAACAAGTTCGGCCATCTCGTGCTGACAACGGGCAACAAATCTGAACTTTCAACGGGGTATTGCACACTGTATGGCGATATGGCGGGCGGCTTTGCCGTACTTAAAGACGTTGCTAAAACCTTAGTCTATCGTCTGGCGCGTTGGCGCAATATTCAGTCTGAGGTGATCCCAGAACGCATTATTACGCGCCCACCGTCGGCTGAGCTGCGTCCCGACCAAACTGATCAAGATAATCTGCCCGAATATGACGTGATTGACGGTATTATTGAGCTGTATGTTGAGCAAAACCAGTCGGCAGCGCAGATTGTGGCAGCTGGTTTTGAGCGGGCGGCGGTTGAGCAAATCCTGCGGTTGATTCGTATCAACGAATACAAGCGCAAGCAAAGTCCACCCGGCCCGCGCATTACCAATCGGGCGTACGGGCGAGATTGGCGTTATCCTTTGTCTAACGGTTTTCGTGAAACTCTTTAATTTTTTTGCACAGGATCCATCTTGAAGCAAGTTACCGCAATCATTAAACCTTTTAAACTTGATGAAGTCCGTGAAGCGTTGGCCGAAGTCGGAGTCAATGGGTTAACCGTGACAGAGGTCAAAGGTTTCGGTCGTCAAAAAGGTCACACAGAGCTGTATCGTGGTGCTGAGTATGTGGTCGACTTTTTGCCCAAGATCCGCGTTGAAATGGTCATCCCCGATTCGATGGTCGACGATGTCATTGAAGCGATTGTCAAAGCGGCCCGTACCGGCAAAATTGGCGATGGCAAAATTTTTGTGATGCCCGTTGAACAAGCGATTCGTATCCGTACCAGCGAGAGCGGCGACGCCGCGCTTTAAGCGTAACGGCATCGCAAGCTTGGTTTGATTGCAGCGTAACGTGTATTGCATGGTTCCATCCACTTCAAGGTTCCACTGAGTGCAAGGTTCGGTCCCCTGCAAGGTTCTGCGTAGTGCAAAGTTCCGTTGACTTTAAAGTGACTGAGATCTGCGTTCGCGTTAACGAGTCATCGCCTTGCTGTTTGGGCGCCGTAACACATAGTGTGTCGGCGCCTTTAATTTTTTACTTGAGCACACCTCCATGAAACAGTTCGATTGGTCAAATCCTTATCCTTCAATCCGTATCCCCGTGTTTGCGCGCAACGTGGTCTCGACCTCACATCCGCTCGCGGCGCAAGCTGGTCTGCGGATGTTACTGAAGGGCGGCTCGGCCGCTGACGCTGCGATTGCGGCCGCTGCAACCATCGCGTTGGTCGAGCCTGTTTCGTGCGGCTTGGGTGGCGATGCCTTTGCGATTGTGTGGGATGGTAAAACCTTGCAGGGTTTGAACTCGTCAGGCTATGCCCCCCAGGCCTGGAACGTTGAGTATTTTAAAAATAAGTACGGCGTCAATGAAAAAGGCTTGGCGAATGCGCCTAAGCGTGGGGTCGATGCGATCACCATCCCCGGCGTGGTGGCGGGTTGGGCTGCTTTACACGAACGCTACGGCAAACTACCTTTTGCCGACCTGATGGAACCCGCCATTGAGATTGCAGAGCGTGGCTACGCCGTGCCGCCAGTGGTTGCCCAAAAGTGGGCAGCCGCCGTGCCCGAGCTCAAAGACCAGCCCGGCTTTGCGCATACCTTTATGCCCAATGGTCGCGCACCGCACGTGGGTGAGCGGTTTGTGTTTAAAGACGTTGCAAACACCTTGCGCCGTATCGGTGCCACCAAAGGTCGCGACCTCTACGAAGGCGAAACTGCTGAAAAAATCATCGCCTTTATTCAAGCCAATGGCGGGGTGCATACCTTAGATGATTTGCGCAGTTACAAGCCAGACTGGGTCACGCCGATTTCAAAAAACTATCGCGGCTACACGCTGCACGAAATCCCGCCAAACGGGCAGGGGATCGCGGCCTTGATGGCGCTTGGCATCCTTGAACATTTTGATTTGGCAAGTATGAAGGTTGACTCAGTTGAGTCGCAGCATATTCAAATCGAATCGATGAAACTTGCCATGGCCGATTTGTACCGTTATGTGTCTGACGGACGCACGATGGAAGTCACGCCAGCGCAGATGCTGGATGACGCCTATTTGGCCGAGCGCGCCAAACTGATTGATCCGAGCAAAGCCACGCACTTCGGTCCCGGTCAACCTGCGACGGGCGGCACGATTTACCTGACCGCCGCCGATGAAAGCGGCATGATGATTTCGTTTATTCAGTCCAACTACATGGGCTTTGGTTCTGGCGTAGTGGTGCCAGGTACCGGTGTCAGCCTGCAAAACCGTGGCGTCGGGTTCTCGATGGATCCGAACTCGCCAAACGTGGTGGCAGGGCGCAAGCGCCCCTTCCACACTATCATTCCTGGCTTTTTAACTCGTGATGGGGTGCCGGTGATGAGTTTTGGCGTGATGGGCGGCGATATTCAACCCCAGGCGCATGTGCAGACGGTGGTGCGTATGCTGGATTACAACCAGCAGCCGCAGGCGGCTTGTTGCGCACCACGCTGGAAGCTCACGCGTGACTTCACGCTTGATGTTGAATCGACCATGCGTGCTGAAACGATTGCAGGGCTCAAGGGGCTAGGGCACCAGCTTAAGGCGATTGATGACCCGTACATGGATTTTGGCTCGGGCCAGTTCATTTGGCGCTTATCAGACTTGCACGAAGATGGTTATGTAGCTGCAAGTGATAGCCGACGCGACGGGCAGGCGGTCGGCTTTTAGAATCCCTCCTTTTACAGGCCGAGGTGCATGGCGTAATTTTGGTGTAAGTGTTTGATTTACAGCAAGGTCTTAGCCAATATTTCTTAAAGATTTAGGGTTTTTACCGATATAGAATCAGGTGACTTCAGTTAGCATGTAACTAGCCGTTTTTGCGTTCAGCTAAACGTTAGATGCCTGTTTGGATTCGGTCAATGCGTTGACATCATCCGAGGGTTATTTGCAGGTTTAGTCTGAATCAATTCGCTATCGCCCAACCTCGAAGGAGTCAACATGCCTGAAGTGAAACTGACCCGGCGTCAGTTTTTTCAAGTCACTGGTGCCGGACTTGGCGCAAGCAGCATGACCGTAATGGGTCTTGCTCATGCCGCTGATCCCGTGTTTGCCAAGCCCAACAAACTTGAAAAAACAACAGAGACGCGTAGTACCTGTCCTTACTGTTCTGTGAGTTGTGGCGTGCTGATGTACAGCCGCAAAGACGCGAGCGGTAAGTTGAAGGTCATGCACGTCGAGGGCGATCCTGATAATCCAGTCAACAAGGGCACACTGTGCCCCAAGGGCGCTGGTATTCTCGACATGATCGAGAGCCCCAACCGTTTACAGTTTCCTGAAGTGCGTGAGCCCGGTACAAACGAGTGGAAGCGCATCTCTTGGGACGAAGCGTTGACGCGCATCACCAAGCGCATGAAGGCTGATCGCGATCAGAACTTTGTGCAAAAAAATGCTGCAGGCGTAACGGTGAATCGCTGGAACACTTTCGGTATGCTGGTGAGCTCGGCCTCAAATAACGAAGCCGGTTATCTCAGCGCCAAGGTCTTGCGTTCGCTCGGCGTTGTTGCACTCGATACACAAGCGCGTATTTGACACGCCCCGACGGTAGCCAGTCTGGCTCCGACGTTTGGGCGCGGTTCGATGACCAACCACTGGGTGGACATCAAAAACGCTGACTTAGTATTGATTATGGGCGGTAACGCTGCTGAGGCACATCCTTGCGGCTTTAAGTGGGTGATTAAGGCCAAGGCTCAACGCGGCGCTAAGCTTGTTGTGGTTGATCCGCGCTTTACGCGCTCTGCGGCGGTGGCCGATTACTACGCGCCGATTCGGGTCGGTGCTGACATCGCCTTTTTGGGTGGTGTGATCAACTATTTGCTGGCAAACGACAAGATTCATCACGAGTACGTCAAGAACTACACTAACTCTGCCTTCTTGATTAACCCAGATTACGGGTTTAAAGACGGCTTGTTTACGGGTTATGACGAAGCCAAACGCACGTACGCAAAGGGCACCTGGACGTACCAAATGGAAGATGGGTTTGCCAAGGTTGATCCAACCTTGCAAGATCCCAATTGCGTTTTTCAGTTAATGAAGAAGCATTACGCGCGTTATACGCCCGAGTTGGTGAGTAGCGTGACGGGTACGCCTCAAGACCAATTCTTGAAAGTCTGCGAGATGATCGCTGCAACCTCTGTCGGCAACAAGACCATGACGATCTTGTACGCGTTGGGCTGGACGCAACACTCGGTGGGCTCTGAAAATATTCGCACCATGGCAATGATTCAGTTGCTATTGGGCAATATGGGTATGGCCGGCGGTGGCGTCAACGCTTTGCGTGGTCACGCCAACGTGCAGGGTATTACTGACCAGTGCTTGTATTCAGAAGTGTTGCCTGGGTATTTGTCTTCACCCGCTGACGCAGATAAAACCTACGAGGAATACAAAGCTGCGCGCACGCCCAAGGCCTTGCGCCCTGGGCAGATGAATTTTCCGCAAAACTTTCCGAAATGGTTTAACAGCTTGATGAAAGCTTGGTATGGCGAACACGCCACCACCGAGACGAATTTTGCTTACGATTACTTGCCTAAGCGTGATGCGCCTTACGACATCATGCAAATTTTTGACAATATGCATCATGGCAAGATGTCGGGCTTTATTTCTTCTGGCTTTAACCCGCTAGCGGCAATTGCCAACAAACACAAGATCAGTGCAGCGCTGTCTAAACTAAAGTATCTTGTGATTGTTGATCCGCTCTCGACCGAAACCAGTGAGTTCTGGAAAAACTACGGCGAATTTAATAACGTCGATGCAAGCAAAATCCAGACCGAAGTGTTTCGTTTGCCAGGTACCTGTTTTGCTGAGCAAGATGGTTCGTTCACCAATTCAAGTCGTGTGATTCAATGGCACTGGAAAGCGGCGGATGGCCCCGGCGAGTCAAAGTCGGATCAAGAGATAATGGCGGCCCTGTTTACGCGCCTGCGCGATATGTACAAGAAAGAGGGCGGTGCCTATCCAGATCCGATTTTGAATCTAACCTGGAACTACACCGATCCAATGAACCCGGATGCGGGTGAAATCAACAAAGAAATTAGTGGTAAAGCTTTGGCTGATTTGAAAGACGCTGCCGGGACTGTGCTGGTGCCCGCCGGTGAACAGCTAGCTGGCTTTGCGCAACTGGTGGATAACGGCGGCACCTCTTGCGGGAACTGGATTTACTCTGGGATGTGGAACAAGGCCGGCAACTTGACCGCGCGCCGCGATCCAACAGACGCCTCCGAAAACGGGATTGGTCAAAGCTTGAATTGGGGCTTTGCGTGGCCAGCCAATCGACGCATTTTGTATAACCGTGCGTCTGCGGATATGAATGGCAAGCCTTGGGATGAAACCCGTACTGTGCTGAAATGGATGGGCGACAGATGGGGCGGCAGCGATGTGCCCGATATGCGTCCTAACGCCAAGCCTGAAGAAAACGTGATGCCGTTTATCATGACACAAGAAGGCGTGGGTCGGTTGTTTGCACCTCAGATGGCAGAGGGGCCTTTCCCTGAGCACTACGAGCCGTTCGAGACGCCGCTAGGTCGCAACCCGATGCATCCTAACAACCCCAAGGCAACGTCGAACCCTGCGGCTCGTGTCTACAAGGGCGACATGGAAGTCTTTGGTACTCGGAAAGACTATCCGTTTGCCGCGACGACCTATCGTTTGGTTGAGCACTTTCACTATTGGTCAAAACACTCAGATTTGAACGCCATCGTGCAGCCAGAGATGTTTGTTGAGATTAGTCAAGAGTTGGCCAAGATGCGTGGTATCGCCTCAGGCGATCGCGTGAAGGTGAGCTCTGCTCGCGGACACGTGCATGCGAAAGCGATGGTGACGATGCGCCTAAAAGGCATGAAGGTCGATGGCCAGACGATTTATCACGTTGGCATACCGATTCACTTCGGCTTTAAAGGCTTGACTAAACCGGCACAACTTGCGAACTCGCTGACGCCCTACGTGGCCGATGCAAACTCTCAGACGCCAGAGTTCAAGGCGTTCTTGGTCAACATTGAGAAAGCATAAGGGGATACGACATGGCAACTCAAGCACTTCACGTCGTCGCCCAGTCTGCTACGACCATGACTCCACCCGCTGCGGCGGCCAAAACAGTTCATGTCGCCAAGCTGATCGATATTTCGAGCTGCATTGGCTGCAAGGCCTGTCAGGTCGCTTGTATGGAATGGAATGAAACCCGTCCAGCTGTCGGTGATACCGATGGCACGTATAACAATCCGGTTGAGCTCGGTGCGAATGCCTGGACGGTGATGAAATTTAACGAGGTCGAAAATGCCCAAGGCGGGATTGACTGGTTGATTCGCAAAGACGGCTGTATGCATTGCGAGGATCCAGGCTGCCTGAAGGCTTGTCCGAGCCCTGGTGCTATTGTCAAGCTTGACAATGGCATTGTGGATTTCAACTCGGACAAATGTATTGGTTGCGGCTATTGCGTGGCAGGGTGCCCGTTCGATGTGCCAAAGATTTCGCAAACGACTAACAAGGCCACCAAGTGCACCTTGTGTTCGGATCGCGTATCAGTGGGACAAGAACCGGCCTGCGTGAAAGCCTGTCCAACTCAAGCTTTGACCTTTGGCCCGAAAGATGACCGGATCAAATACGCCAATGAACGGATCAAAGACTTGAACGGTCGCGGCTATGACAAGGCCTCTTTGTATAACCCGCAAGGTGTGGGGGGCACGCACGTGATGTATGTGCTGCCGCATGGCGACAAGCCAACGGCTTATAACGGCTTGCCAGCTGATCCAAAGATCTCGTCAACGGTTGGGCTCTGGAAAGGCATCATGAAACCGATTGCACTGTTGACCATGGCGGCAACCGTGTTTGCTGGCGTGATTCACTACGCGATCAAGGGTCCGGATACGGTCGATGAAGATCATGATGACTCGAAAAAGTCTTAAGGAGATGAACCATGTCTAATCAAGAAGAAGGATTAGTTCGGTACAAAAGCTCAGATCGCTTGAATCATTGGTTGATTGCCGCGTTATTTGTCTTGGCGGCACTTGGCGGCTTGGCGATGTTTCATCCGTCAATGTTCTTTTTGTCTGGCTTGTTTGGCGGCGGTTCATGGACCAGGATCTTGCATCCGTTTATCGGTTCGGCCATGTTTGTGTTGTTTGTGCTGATTTTTTTCAAATTTTGGCATCACAACGTACTCACGGCCAATGACCGCAAGTGGCTGGGCCAGATCGGCGACGTATTAAACAAAAAACACGATCGCTTACCTGAAGTGGGTCGTTATAACGGCGGGCAAAAAGCTGCTTTCTGGGTGATGGTCTTGACCATGATCTTGTTGGTGGTGTCAGGCTTGGCGTTTTGGCGGCCTTACTTCTCACATTACTTTTCAGTCGACGTGACGCGTGTGGCGGCCTTAGTGCACGCGGTGTCGGCCTGGGTCTTGATCTTGACGATCATCACCCATGTCTATGCAGCGCTGTGGGTCAAGGGCACGATTGGTGCAATGTGGACAGGTGTCGTGAGTCGCGCCTGGGCACGCAAGCATCATCCAGGTTGGTTTAAAGAAGTGACCGGCGGCAAATAACGCGTTTGGTTGTTTGTTACGCAGTTCATACAAGGGGAAGACAGGTATGCTTCCCCTTGTGCGTTTAGCGAAGCGTTCGCGCTTCACACGCTGCATCGTAAAACGTCCCGACTTGTCGGGCGGGTCAGGCAGCACGGATACTTGAGATAGCAACATGAGCGTGAAAGCAGTCAAACTAATACAGCCTGGCGAAATTCAGGGCATGCCCGATGATGACACCCCCTTACTGGTGGTGGTCGATGCCGCTGAGATGTTTCGTGCGCGTGCCGAGCGTATGCAGGTGTTGGCAGATCAACAAAGTGATTCGCCTTGGTTGGCGTTTTGTGCACAGTTGATGCAGGCTCAGGGCGATTGCCTGGGCATTGTGCAGCCACAGGCGCTTGACGAAACCGTAGTGCGCGAGTCGTTGATTCATAAATTGCCGCCGTTTTCAATTACGACTTGGTTACCCGAGGCGCAGTGGTCAGTCGTGTTCAACGCCCTGAGCGAGGCCCTTGAGGCGATGCCTCTGGCGCCTGGTGTGCGTGGTGCGCTTGAGCGTGTCAAACAGACTGCGGTGGTGGATCAGATCCGTCAGGCCAAGGCCTTGTTGGCCGCCGATGACTCAGCGTTGCCTGCCGACGCCGTGCCGTTTATTGGCGCAGCTTTGCAGCTGCTGTGGGCTACCCAGTCAAAAACGCTGTCTGCGTTTGTCGAGTTACACAAAGGCGAAAGCGGTCTGTGCCCAGTCTGCGGTTCGCATCCCGTGGCCAGTGTTGTTCGCGTGGGCGAACGTGATTTGCATCGTTACTTGATTTGCTCGTTGTGTGCCTCAGAGTGGTATGCGCCGCGCGCACGCTGCACAAATTGCGAGACCCCAAAAGAGGTCTCAATGCTCGGCGACACGCGCGACAGTGCCTTGCAGGGTGAGTGTTGCGAAGAGTGTCGTGGCTATCTGAAATTGATGTTTCAAGCGAAAGAGCCTCTGATCGATGCGGTGGCTGACGACCTCGCATCCATTAGCCTAGATCTAGCGCTCTCTGCCGAGGGATTTTTTCGCACGGGGCGCAATTTATTTTTTACTGTTGGTCAGCCCAACAATACAGTGGATGCGTGAGCGATATTTAACGAGTCGTCAGCGCCACTCAAGCAAGTTATTATTTTCGATTTTTACAGCGATCCAACAAACAAAACGTTTTCGATTTTCATAGCGGCTCAAACAACGGTCATTTTTAGATTCTCACTATCACTCAGGTATTCAAACCTTCATGAACAAACTACCCGTGGCGCGTGCGCCCGTGTCTGAATGGCTCGCACAGTTACCTTCGGTCGACAAGCTCGTTTCACACGAGCGCTCGCAAGACTGGCTAGTTCAATATGGTCGCGATGAAGTGTTGCGCGTCATTCGCTTAACCCTGTCGTTGGTACGCCAAGAGTGCCTTGAAAACAAACGCTCGATTCAACCTGATTTAGATGATTTGCTTAAGCAGGTTGCGCAAACGCTCAGTACCCGCGCAACACCTAACCTGCGTCGCGTCATCAATTTAACGGGCACGGTACTGCATACCAATCTTGGGCGGGCTGTCATGCCCCCTGAAGTCATTGAAGCCATGTCTAGCGCCGCGGCTGAGCCGTGCGCTCTCGAGTACGACTTGGGCGAGGGCAAACGCGGCGACCGCGACGAACTCGTTGAAGAGCTGTTGTGTGAACTGACGGGTGCTGAGGCTGCGACCGTGGTGAACAACAACGCGGCTGCCGTATTTTTGTTGCTACACGCCTTATCAAACCGCAAAGAAACCATCGTGTCGCGCGGCGAACTGATTGAAATCGGTGGCTCGTTCAGAATCCCTGACATCATGAAACGCGCAGGTGCCAAACTCACCGAGGTGGGTACCACCAACCGTACTCATCCAAAAGATTTTTCTGAGGCGATCAACGCTAAAACAGCCCTGCTGATGAAAGTGCACACCAGTAACTATATGGTGCAGGGCTTTACCGCTGAAGTACCAGAAGCCGAGCTGGCGCGCATCGCCCACGAGCGTCAGTTGCCCTTTGTGGTCGACTTGGGTTCAGGCACGCTGCTCGACTTGTCTCGCTATGGCTTACCCTCAGAGCCGACCCCTAGGCAAGCGATTGAGGCGGGTGCCGACCTAGTGACCTTCAGTTGTGACAAGTTGCTTGGTGGGCCGCAGGCGGGCATTGTGGTCGGACGCCGTGACTTGATCCAAAAGATTAAAAAAAATCCACTCAAGCGTGTCTTGCGGGTAGGCAAGGTTACGCTTGCAGGCCTTGAGGCGGTGTTGAGACTGTATCGCAACCCAGACACCTTGCCGCAACGCTTATCGGTGTTGCAACTGCTGACGCGACCCGAGAGTGACATGCAAACGCAAGCTCTGCGTTTGATACCGCAATTACAAGAGGCGTTGACGATCTGCGGGCTGACGTGTCGTACGCAGTCTGTGAAGTCACAGATTGGCTCAGGGTCGCTGCCGGTTGAGCGCTTGCCCTCAGTGGCGTTGGCGATCGAGTCTACGAACAAGGCTGGTGAAAAGAAGGTCGTACGTCTTGAGCGCCTGTTACGCGCCTCAGCGACTGCCGTGATTGGCCGTTTGTCGGATAAAACCTTACTGTTAGATCTGCGGTGCCTCACCCCAGAAAAAGAACAGGTTTTGGTCGAGCATGTGTTAAGTGCAGCAGCAAATTTAGTGACTGTGCGCTGAAGCTCGTGATTACCAAACCTCAGTCCTCGCAGGCCAGTCAGCTGAAGGTTGTGTTGCTGATCAGTGCAACGGGAAACGCCAGCTTGCATGACTTAGAGATCGCTGCGGGACTGACGCAATGATCATCGGCACCGCGGGCCACATCGATCATGGCAAAACTTCGCTGGTCAAGGCTTTGACGGGTGTGGATGCCGATCGACTGCCTGAAGAACAAGCGCGCGGCATGACAATTGATCTGGGCTTTGCGTATGTGCCTAACGAGGCCGCTGAGATCATCGGGTTTGTCGATGTGCCTGGTCACGAGAAATTTGTGCATACGATGGCGGCGGGTGCGGTGGGGATGGATCATGGCCTGCTGGTCGTGGCTGCCGATGATGGCATCATGCCGCAGACGCGCGAGCATTTAAGAATTTTAGATTTGTTGGGGGTGGCCGGTCTGACCGTGGCGATCACCAAAGCGGATATGGTCGAGGACGCTCGCGCGCAACAGGTGCGTGACGAGGTCGCGCGCTACGTTGAGCAAACGCGGTTTGGGCACGTCGACAGTTACGTGGTGTCGGCCCGTGACGGACAGGGCCTGCCAGAGCTTAAACAGGCCTTGTTCGCGCTTGCAGTTGAACAGCCGCTCGAGCGCGCTCACTATTTTCGTTTGGCGATTGATCGCGTGTTCGTCGTCAAAGGCCTTGGGGTGGCCGTGACGGGGGCCGTCATTGCCGGTCAAGTGCGGGTAGGCGACACCTTGACGTTGGCGCACGCAGCGCTTGAGGTGCGGGTCAGATCGATTCATGCGCAAAATCAAAATGCTGAGTTCGCTGGCGTCGGGCAACGCTGCGGTTTGGTGCTGACCGGCGTCGAGCTTGCTGACGTGCAGCGTGGTGATTGGTTGTTGGCGCCGCAGTTTAATCGCCAGACCTCGCGCATCGATTGTTTGCTAAGCGTGCCAAGCGACGGCGAGCGTTCGCTCAAAGACGGCGAACGAGTGCTGTTGCATCACGGCTGTGAGCACGTTGCCGCGCGTTTGATTTTATTAGAGGCAAACGAGCTGTTGCCGGGCCAAACCGGGTTTGCGCAATGTGTGCTTGACCGCACACTGCCTTTTTGTTGGCATGACCGATTAGTGCTGCGCGATGGCAGCGCGCGCGTCACACTTGCAGGTGCGCAGGTATTAGATATCGCGCCGCCCGTGCGTGCGCGTAAAACGCCTGAACGTCTCGATACCTTGCGTGTCTTGTGTCAGGCGTCGGCTGCGGAGGTGCTTGGTACGTTGTTACATACCTCGCTCGTGCCGATCGCGCTCGAACACTGGGCGCTTGCCATGAATCGCGATCCCCGCCACCTCGCAGAAAGTTTAGATGAGCCCATCGCAGTGACGCTTAAAGTCGCTCAGGTTGAGCTGGTGCTTGGAGTACGCGCGCATACAACTCTGACTGAGCGCTTGCGTAGCAGTCTGTCGGCGTTTCATGTTGCAGAGCCAGATGAGCCAGGTGTGGCGCTTGAACGCCTGAGGCGTATGGCCTTGCCGTTTCTAGAGGCTTCAGTGTTTAAAGCCTGGGCGCAATACCAAGTTGATACCGGTGCAATCACCCTGAGCGGTAGCTTTGCGCATCTGCCCGAGCATCGAGTGACCTTAAGCGCGGCCGAACAAATCCTTTGGCAAAAAATCTTACCGAAGATGCTCGAACCAGGGTTTGATGCACCTTGGGTGCGCGACCTAGCCTTGAGTGTTGCCGCCAACGAAGACAGTGTGCGCACCTTACTCAAAAAACAAGCGCGTACCTCGCTGGTTGTGCAGGTGATCAAAGATTTGTTTTATCCTCACGCAACCATGGTGGCGTTAGCCGACCTGTTGCGTGGGTTGCTAGAGCTTCATGGCGCTGTGAGTGTTGTGCAGTTTCGCGATGCCACGGTGCTGGGGCGCAAGCGTGCAATTCAAGTGCTTGAGGCGTTTGATCGAATTGGTTTAACCCGCCGCGTTGTCGCAAACGCACGCCAAAGTCGCAGTGTTGAGAAAGATCACCGGATTGTGCGTAACGCAGGGCTATTTGTAGAAGTCGGTTCAGACTAACCAAATCTGATAAAGTGCAGTTCTAAGGAAGAGTCACGCTCTCGGGTGGGACGTCCGGACTTCAAATCCGGGAGGGGCTGTCGTACAGTCCTTGGTGGGTTCGACTCCCATACTCTTTCGCCAAATTTTGAAAGGGCGCCAAACGCGTGGCTGAGATTCGTGGGTGTGAGTTTCCGGATGACCTGATGTATGACGACGAACTCAATGTTTGGTTTCGTGACTCGGGTGGCGGCCAATTTGAGGCGGGTTTAACGGCCTTTGGCTTGGCGCTGGTAGGCGACCTGTACATGTTTAATCCCCGTCCGGTTGGGCGCGAGATCGAGGCGAATAAAGCCTTTGCCTTAGTAGAGGTCGCAAAAACAGTCTTATCCGTGCGTACACCTTTTGCCTGTGTCGTTGCCGAAATCAATACGCCACTAGAGACGACTCCCTTCAAGGTGAATCGAAGCCCCTACATGAACTGGCTGGTGCGCCTTGAGCCCGACGATTCAACACAAGCGCGTAGCGTCTTGCTCAGCGGTACCGAGGTCGCCGTGCGTGCAAACGAGCTGATGGATTTGCATGGGATGACTTCGTTGGAAGAATTCAAGCGCCCGCTGGGTTCGTCATGACCTCGCTAGTGCTGCAATTGTGGCAAACCAGTGCAGCCGCGCCACAGTTGGCGGCAACACCTTTCATGTGGGCGGCTTCGGCTGCGGCCATGGATTGGCCGGTTGAGATTCATGCCTTGGGTGCCAGTGTCGAATTATTTGTACGCGATAACGCTGCCAGGCATCAGGTGGTTGCACCGTTAAATCGCCCGTTGTCGGCCTATATCGAAGACGCCACACGTTCGGGCGTCAAGGTCTTCCTGTGCAGCACCGCCATGCGCGATCGCGGCTTGGTACCTGAAGACATGCTCGAGGAATGCCAAAGCGTGCTTGGGATGGTTACGATGCTCGAGCGTGTCGCGCAGCCCGACACGACCGTGCTGACGTATTAGCCTCTTGAGCGATTGGCCAAAACGTTGGCAAGAAAGCTTCGGCGACCAGCAAAGGCTGGCCTGCACGCGTAAAGACTGAACGGCGGGCCATGACAGTCAGGCCTGCTGATGAACTTGTCTGACAGAGCCGGTATAACGGCATACCAAGCTGCAAGATCTTGAATTCGAATTCAGAGCGCACGATCGCTCGGTCGTGATACAAAATGTCGGCTAGTGGGCGGTTACGAAGGCGTCTGAGCGCCTGCCAGTGACCTCGCGTTGCAGCGAGAGGGGCAACGCTACGGGCCATCACGCAATCGATTCCTAAGATCGACATGCATACCTCGCGCTGCCAGACCGCATCCCCCGGGCGCAGGCCTAGCCTGGCCGCCTCATCGCGATTGGCGCGGCAGACGTTTTCAGAGAGCACGCGCAACGCTAACGGACCTAGCTGGCGTAACCCCTGCGTCAGAGCGCCTGCTCGGGTCAGCCATCGGCGTTGCAGCCCTAACACACGTGGCGCAGGTCTCGCGAGCCAGCCCTTTAGACCTCTATTTTTCTGCATAGTTGTATTATCGCAAGTTATGGAAAAAGTACGCATTTCAAAACTGATGGCTGAACGCGGCCTGTGCTCGCGCCGCGAAGCCGATAGCTATATCGAGCGGGGTTGGGTCAAAGTCGACGGTGTGGTGGTGACCTTGGGCGAGCGCGCTTTGCCGACGCAAAACATTACGCTTGAACGTTCTGCCGCGGTTCAGCAAACCTCGCGTGTCACGATCTTAATCAACAAGCCGATGGGTTACGTGTCGGGGCAGGCTGAAGATGGCTACACGCCTGCCGTGGCGCTGATTGGGCCGCAAAGCCGTGCCTTGTCAGACCGCAGTCCTCAACGGTTTGAACGTTCTCAGTTGCGTGGGTTAGCCGTTGCCGGGCGTTTGGATATTGATTCAACGGGTCTGCTTGTGATGACTCAGGATGGGCGCGTAGCCCGTCAGTTGATTGGTGACGATACCGAGATCGATAAAGAGTATCTCGTGCGTGTGCAAGGGCGCCTCGCACCCGGTAAGCTCGAACTGCTGAACGAAGGTCTTTCACTTGACGGTAAAAAACTGAAGCGCGCCCAGGTGCGTTGGCAAAATGACGATCAGTTGCAATTTATTTTGAACGAAGGCAAAAAACGCCAGATTCGCCGAATGTGCGAAATGGTCGGTTTAAAAGTGCTGGGGCTCAAGCGTGTACGCATTGGTCAGGTTCGCCTGGCCGATTTGCCCGTCGGCCAATGGCGTTATCTGCGAGCCGACGAGCAGTTTTAGCTCTCAAGAAAATCAAGCTTATACGCCGCACGGGCATCTTGCCCAAGCACCTTGACCAGCCAGGGTAAGCTTTCTTTGAGCGCGGCGTTGAGCGTCCAGGGCGGGTTGATGACAAACATGCCGCTGCCATGCAAGCCCAAGCCATCTTCTGCAGGCTTGTGCACCGTCAGGCTGGCATAGACCCAGTTTTTTGCGCCTGCGCGTTCAAGTTGACGCGGCAACTCTTGGGCCTCGCGTCGCTGTATCTGAGGGCACCAGATTGCATAGCACCCAGTCGGAAACCGAACCATCGCGTCTTTCACGGTATCGATCACGTGTCGGTAGTCTTTTTTGTCTTCGTATGAGGGGTCAATCAAGACGATGGCACGTCGGCTAGGCGGTGGGATGTGCCCCTTGAGGCCAGCAAAACCATCGCTTTCATACAACGTGGTTTGCTTAAGTGTCTGCGAACCACGCTGCTCAAGATTCATGGTCAGAATATCGGCTTCGCTAGGGTGCATTTCAAATAAGCGTAATTTATCCTGACTGCGGCATGCTTCAAGCGCGATCCACGGAGATCCCGGATAGAGTCGTAGCTCACCATCTGGGTTCAAACTCCGGATGACCTCGAGATAGGCCTCGATCATCGGCGGACAAGCTTTTTTGGTCTCCCAAAGTTTGCCGATTCCTGAGGCAAATTCGCCATTTTTTTGAGCCCAGTCGCCCTGCAGGTCATAAAGACCTGCGCCCGCATGCAAATCGATAAACCAATAGGGCACCTCTTTTTGATTGAAATATTGCAGGATGTGCACTAGCACAAGGTGTTTCAGTAAATCAGCATGATTGCCGGCGTGAAAGCCATGGCGGTAACTAAACAAATCGTTCTCCGTGAGTGGGCAAAGCGCCCGAGGTTGACGCTGGGTGAGTCAAGTCAAAGGGCACAGTGCCAGAGTTTGACGTTGAGGAGGTCGTCTTAACGGGCCAAGCGCCCACGTTGTTTTATGCTGCATGAATTAAGTCAAGGGCATCGGTAATGACTGAGTCGACGCCCCACTGTAAAAGCTCGGCGGCACGGTCCGGGTCATTGACCGTCCAGGCGGCCACGCGAAAACCGGCAGTGTGGATGTCGTTAAGCAAGGATTTGGTGAGCAGCAAGTGCTGCAGGTGAATGGACACGCAGCCCAGTCGCGTGAGGGTCTGGCGCCAATCCTCGTCTAGCTTCGCAGTAATCCAGCCGCGCGGCAAGCTGGGAGCGTCTCGTTGTGCTGACTCTAGGGCTGTGAGCGAAAAAGACGATAGCAGCGGTGGCACCGAAGCCGCGCGCCAATCGTTTAGGGCCTGCCTGGCGATCGCAGTGCCGGTGAGAGCCTCAAGCCCAGGTGTTGGCTTGATTTCGATATTACAGGCGATATTGTGTGCCACGGTGTAGCGCGCAACGGCCTCGAGAGTGGGAATTGGCTCACCGCTATATTTGGAGCTGAACCAAAGGCCTGCGTCTAGCTTCGCCAAGGCGCCATAGGGGTGGTCAGCGGCGTTGCCAGAGCCATTGGTGGTGCGCTCTAGGTCGGTGTCGTGCAGCAGGATGGCGACCTGATCCCGGCTGAGTTTGGCATCAAATTCGACCATTTTGTAGCCAAAACTGGCCCCGACACGCATGGCAGACAAAGTGTTTTCTGGGGCAAGCGTACCGGCTCCTCGGTGTGCAACGAGCTGCGGGTAGGGCCAAGGGGGCAAAGTCTGCATCACAAAAATCCGACGGCGAGAGGGTCTAAGGTGCAAGCATAACGCACCGAGTGGTAAACTTTGCCCGCTTTGACTCTTGGCGTGCGAACCCTCATGTTTGATTTTATTCGTAATCACCAGCGCTGGATGCAGTTAATACTGCTTCTTTTGATCTTGCCCTCGTTCGTCTTCTTTGGCGTACAGGGCTACACCAGCTTCATGTCAAGCGAGCCTGAACTGGCGACGGTTGACGGAAAAGGTATCACGTTGGGTGAGTTCAACAATGCGCGTCGGGCGCAGCTCGAACAATATCGCAACATGCTTGGGTCGCAGTTCGATGCAAGCGCGTTTGATACGCCATTTTTTAGAGAGCAATTGCTCAATACACTGATCGATCAGCGAGCAGTCGCCATTGCAGCGACCAAAGGTGCCTATTCGGTGTCTGACGAGACCTTACGGCGCAGCATCGCGGCCATACCAGCAGTGCAACAAGATGGGCAGTTTTCGCCCGAGCGTTACAGGCAGGTCTTAGCGGCCCAGGGGATGACGACTGCTGCGTTTGAGCAGGGGTTGCGTCGCGACTTAACCCTGGGGCAAGTGTTACAGCCGATTGGCTTAACGGCCCGGGTACCAGCAGATATTGGTCAAAAGATTTTCGCGTTGATTACCGAGCAACGTAGCGTGGCGCGCAAGGTGTTTTCGGTTGAGACTTACGCCAAAAACATTACCGTATCACCAGAGGATACCAAAGCTTGGTACGACGCCAATCAAGTCAAGCTGACCGTTCCAGAAAATCTTGATGTGCAGTATCTCGTACTGAACGAAGAGGCTGCCTCGAAAGATATTAAAGTGTCAGAGGCCGATATCGAAAGCTTTTATAAGCAAAACGAGGCGCGCTACGGGCAACCCGAACGCCGCCGTGTCAGCCATATTTTGCTCGAGGTGCCTGCCACGGCAGATGCTGCAGCCAAAGCGGCTGTGCAAGCGAAAGCCGCAGATTTAGCTAAGCGTGCAGCTGCGCAACCTGCTGAATTTGCAGCGCTCGCGAAAGAGTTTTCACAAGACTCTGGCTCAGCGAATCAAGGCGGTGATTTAGGCTGGATCAGCAAGAATATGCTTGTGCCTCAAGTCGAAGAGGCCGTGTTCAAACTCAAGAAAGACGAGATATCTGGTGTGGTTGAAAGCCCGTTTGGCATGCATGTTTTGTATGTGACAGATACGCAGGCTCCCAGTATCAAGCCTTTAGCTGAAGTCAAAGAAGACATCACTATCGAGATTCGTAAGCAGTTAGCGGCAGAACGTTTCGCTACGATGGCCGGCAAGTTGACTAATTTAATTTACGACCAACGCGATAGTTTAAAACCGATTGCCGACGCACTAGGCATTGAGCTCCGACAAGCCACTGGGTTGACGCGCGACGGTTTGTTGTCTGAGTCCCAGCGCGGTGGTGCCCCCATGCCTTCGGCTGCCGAGCAGACCTGGTTGGGTAATCCTAAGGTGCGTCAAACGGCGTTTTCAACAGAGGTCATGAAAGACAAACTGAACTCTGGGGCGATTGAGCTGGCTTCAGATACGATTTTGGCCCTGCGGGTCAACGTCGTGCACGCGCCTAAAGTCCCAGCGCTTGAGCAAGTTGCCGAACAGATTCGTACGATGCTCACAAACGAGCGTGCTTTGGTTGCGGCGCAAGAGGCCGGTGTGAAGCAGCTTGATCAGCTGAAAGGCGCGGTTGGTTCTGAACCTAAAGATTTTGATGCGGTTCAGGTAGTCACACGTCAGGCTGCACAATCGCTGTCGCGCGAGCAACTCGAAGCTGCCATGTCTGCGAGCCCAACGCCTTTGCCACGCTTTTTAGGTGTTGCTGGCTCAGAGGGGTACGCGGTGTTGTGGCTGTCAAAAATTGAGCCCGGTCCAGCGCCAGAGCCTGCTCAGGTCACGCAATTACAAGCGCAGTTGTCGCAGGCCTGGGGGGCTGCTGAAGAGCAGGCCGCGCTGAGGGTACTGCGTGATAGTTATAAGGTGAAGATGCTGCCTGATGCTAAAAAGCTCATCTCAGGCGAGCTTGACGGCGCCAAACTGTAAGACGAGCTGCCGCTTAACGGCTAGCGTAGCAACGGGTCAAGCGCCAGCCTGACCGTTGCTAGCATCAAGGGTTGAGCAGACTCATTTGGGTGAATCCCATCTGCTTGAAAATACTGTCGCTGATCAGCAAAGCCTTCAAACAAAAAGGGTACCAAGGCGGCGCCCGTTTGCGCGGCGGTATTGCTAAAAATATTTTTAAAGCCTTGCGCGTATTCTCGGCCGTAGTTTGGCGGGATCTGCATCCCCACCAACACCACCTTTGCGCCTACCGCCTGAGAGCGCACAACCAGTTCTGTGATATTTTTTTGAGTGAGCGTTAAGGGTAGTCCACGCAAGGCGTCGTTGGCGCCAAGTTCAAGAATCACAATTGTGGGCTGATGTTGTTTGAGCGCGGCGTCAATACGGGCTAAACCACCGCTGGTGGTGTCGCCACTGATGCTGGCATTAATCACCGTTGTTGTTACAGGTGCTCTGGCCAGCGCAACTTTAAGCTGTTCAACCCATCCGGTATTGCGTGCCAGACCGTACTCGGCTGATAGACTGTCGCCAACGACTAAAATGCGGGATGTTGGTGTGGTAGGTTGCGCACCAGCCTGCCCGTTGAGCAAAGCACCGCAGGCGCCAGCGAACAACAAACTGATGACACAACGACGAGAGCTAGAAAAGGGTTTCATGTTGCCAAACGTAGATAACGTGATAGAAGTTATTGGCCTCTGCAAGAGGGTACCCGATGCCTTAGGTGAATTGACCATTTTAGACAATATCGCCTTCACTGTTGCGCATGGCCAATCGATTGCAATTACCGGCGCCTCGGGCTCGGGTAAGTCAACACTGCTGGGTTTGCTGGCTGGGCTAGATACCCCGACCGCAGGGCATGTCAAACTGCTTGGGCAGTCGCTCTTTGCGTTAGACGAAGATGGCCGCGCCGCGTTGCGCGCAAAAAGTTTGGGGTTTGTGTTTCAGTCGTTTCATCTGCTGCCAAACTTGACTGCGCTTGAAAACGTTATGCTACCGCTTGAATTAGCGGGGCTCAGTGCTCAGGCACCGGCCGCCCAGATGCTTGAGCAGGTTGGGTTAGGTCAGCGTTTGCATCATTACCCCTCAACACTCTCGGGTGGTGAACAACAGCGGGTCTCGTTGGCGCGTGCGTTTGTGCAGCGCCCGGCACTGTTGTTTGCCGATGAACCGACCGGCAGCCTGGATCATGCAACCGGTGCGCGCGTGATCGAGATGCTGTTCGCGCTGTACGCATCGCTTGGTACGACCTTGGTGTTAGTCACCCACGACCCACACCTAGCTGCGCGTTGCGATCGTCAGTTGGTGTTGCAAGCGGGCCGTTTGGTGTCGTGAGCCCAGCATGAGCAGGATCACACGCTCAAAAGATCAAACGATCCAACGATCCAACGATCCAACGATCCAACGATCAGGCAGGCGCTGACCTGCTACGCTGCCATTCAATCAAGCTGTTGACCACGCCACTGGTACAAATGATTGCGATCCCTAACCAGGTTGTCGCATCCGGAAAATGTGACCAAATCAGCCAGCCCATCGTGGCGGCTACAGTCATTTGTAGATAGATAAAAGGCGCAAGCATCGAGGCTGGGGCAAACCGATAAGCCTGGATTTGCAATAAATGCCCCACACCGCCCGTGAAACCCGTTGAGAGCATGACTACCCAAACCCAGGGCTCCATGTGAGTGAGTGTCGACCAAGCGCTAGGTAGGCTAAAGGGTAGGGTACAGGCCAGCGCCAAAGTGCCTAACCCTGCGCTCCAGAGCATCGTGGTAAACGGATTGTCTTGAGCCACCAAGCGGGTGGTGAGGTGTTGGGTGGCAAATAAGCAAGCGGTGATCAAGCCTGCGATGACGCCCGCGATGGGTAGGCCCGCTGACGGCCTGATCACCAGTAACACGCCCACAAAGCCAACGCCCGCCGCAACCCAGCGAGTTTTACGCATGGGCTCTTTAAGAATCCAGGGTGCGACCGCCAGCATGATTAATGGCGAAATAAAAATGATGGCTGTGGCCTCGGCCTGAGGCAGGTACCGAAGTGCCGTAAAAAATGTGAGCGTTGCGCCGAGCATGGCAACGGCGCGTAAGCATTGCAAACCAGGCGTTTTGCTTTGCAAGATCCCCAGCCCTTTAGTGGGTAAGACAAACGCGAGTACCAATAGCAAATGAACGATGTACCGAAACCACACCAAAATGAGAAGCGGGACCCCTGTGCCCATCACCCATTTGCCACTCGCGTCTAGGGTGGTTAAACAGAGCAGCGACAGCAGCAGCAATACGATCCCGATTAAAGGACGCTGTGCAGGGCGCTGAGTGAGCACAGGCGCTGCAGCAGAGGCGGGGCGAGACATGGGATGGATTCCGGAAACTTAAAAAGCTGTTGAGTCTGCCTCGAGCATTGGTAGAATGCGGTATGCAAACGATAAAGTATCTCAGCGAGAGTATAGGGCAACGCTTCTCTTGGGTTCTGCCAACCCTTGGAGCGCTTCGGTTAGTACGCCCATGGGTGGCTGCCCTCGTCTGGTGGCGTAGCCTGCTGCGGGTCATGATTGGCGTATTCGGCGGCGCGATGATATTGCCTGTGTTTGCACAAGAGTTGCCAGTCACAGCGCTCAAGGTTTTGGGTGGGCTAAGTACCCGTTCAACCTACAAGCAAGTCGAGCAACCTTTTTGGGTGAAAACAATCCCCGAGCACTCGGCAGGGCAGATTACGGCCGAGATCAAAGGGTTTGACGAAATGGGGCTAAAGGGCCCAGAACTGCTCAAACTCATGAAGCAGGGGGTGATCGAGTTTGGCGTGATTCCATTGATTTATCCAGCGGCTGACACTGCAATCTACGAGGCGGTTGACCTCGCGGGCTTAGCGACCGATGCCAAAATGGCGCGACAGGTATCGACAAGTTTTTCTCCGATCTTAGCCAAGCATCTGTCTGCCACCTATCAAAGCAAGTTTTTAGGTGTGTCTCCCTTTGCACCACAAGTGCTCTTTTGCAATATCCCGCTACGGGGTTTGCAAGATTTAAAGGGCAAGACTGTTCGGGTGATTACCCGTTCGCAGGCAGAGTTGATTGAGGCGTTAGGGGCCAAAAGCCTAAGCATGCCGATTGCCGAGGTATTGCAAGCCTTTCAAAAGAAAACGATTGCGTGTGCTGTGGCCAGCAGTATGGCGGGGTACACAGCAAAGTGGTACACCGTATCCACGCATTTGTATGCCTTACCTCTAGGCTGGAATCAAGAAATACACGCCGTGAATCAGAAGGCGTGGGATCAACTCAATGCAGATGTTCGAGCGTTATTAGAGATCAACTTAGCAAAGTTAACCGAGCGTTTATGGTTGTTTGCCGAGACAGAAAATCAAAAAGGCTACGACTGTAATACGGGGGCTAAAAGCTGCCCGATGGCGCCGAAAGGCAAAATGACCTTAGTCAGACCGACTCAGGCCGACTTGGCAACGGTTAAGCGCTTAGCCACTCAAAATATTGTCAACAAATGGGCGGCGCGTTGCTCGGGGTCGTGCGTGAGCGAGTTTAACCAGACCATCGGTAAGTCACTGAAGATCACGGCTAAAAAGAGCTGATACCTTTAGGGTGAGTGCTTGAGTCGCCGCCAAGTGAGTGCGGCGCTGCCCTGACCGCTTGACTGCCAGCGCTAAAGTTTCTTGACCGCAAGAGCTCAGGTTTCTTGACTGCCAGCAGTAAAGTTTCTTGATTGCTAGAGCTAAAGTTTCATGGCTGCTAGAGCTAAAGTTTCTTGACTGCCAGCGTTAAAGTTTCTTGACAGCTAGCGCTCAAGATCAAGCGACTGCAGATCCCATAAAAGTTTAAAGCAGTGACTACGCGCTGAGGGCACCGCGAGTTTGTCAGAGAGCCATTTGCCGGCTGACTCTGCATTGGCCAACGAGGTCGCCTCAATCACCACAAACGGTTCAAGCTTGCGCGCGGCGAGGTCTTCTGAAGGTAAGGGTGTTGATAACACTGGGTCAGGGCACAGCGCTCGTAGAGCCAGTACGCCATCCATCACGCGCGTTAACTCTTGGGCCACTGCAATGGCCGCTTGCGCCTGTTCGATGGACTCAAGGCAGATCAAGGCAACCGCAGCACCAGTTCCAGCGCCCGCCAGTGGGGTGACTGCGTTGACGCGCCGACTGGTGTCGCGCATGCGCGTGAAGTTACGCTCAGACCACTGCGTTTGTTTGGTGAAAGCTTGACGGTAGGGCTCGCTGGTAAACACATGCAGCGTGTCGGTTTGATACAAGGCCAAATATGGGCGCGCGCAGGTGTCAGAGTGATAGCGACGCGACCAGCGAAACCCCTTGATGGCGGCCCGCTCTTGCATGTGCTCGCGGTCGTACCACTGGTTAAAATCTTGCTCGTGGGCTGGGTCGACTGAGGTCCAGATCAATAGTTCGCCTGGGGCGTCGGGATGCTGTTGTAAAGTTTTAGTGAGAGTCATCGCGTGGCTTTCAAAACAAAGACTGTCAGTATAAGGAGTTTTCTAGAGCTCACAAGAAGACACTAGCCCTTCGCACGAACAATTTTTTGGACTTGGGCGACGTGTCGAATCGAGCGAAAGACTTGCGCCAGATGCTTGCGACTATCGACTTGTACCGTTAGATTCAACATGACCGTGTTGATGGCATCTTCGTGCATCGTGGCGTTGATGATGTTTGAGTCGGCTTGCGCCACTTCTGCGGCGATGCGGCTTAAGATGCCGCGTTCGTTTTTCGCCATGATTTCGATACGCGCTGAAAAATGCTTGGCGGTTTCTTGATCCCACACCACATCCACCCAGCGGTCGGGCTCTTTCATGCGCGCCCGAATGGCCACTGGGCACTCTGCCGTGTGAACCACCAAGCCGTGACCGATCCGCACGCCCGCAACGATCACATCGCCCGGTAAGGGGCCACAACAAGGTGCAAGTTGCACGGCCTGGCCTTCGTGACCGCGAATCTGGATAGGCATTGTCCGTGCGGCGGTCATCTCTTCGTCGGCTGCGGCAGTTGTGGCAATCAGGGGGTGATCTGGCGCAAACCGACGTGCGACGACCGCAGCCAGTCGTTTACCCAAGCCAATATCGGCCAAAATTTCAGCGCGCGATTTGGCACCACTGCTGCGCGCGAGTTTTTCCCAGATAGCATCATCAGGTGAAGGCATGGCGAGGTTTAGCTCTTTCAGTGCCTGAGCCAATTGTCGCTCGCCAAAGGCTGCCGATTCGTCGTACTCGCTGGTGCGCAAGAAGTGCCTGATTTCTGAGCGAGCGCGCCCGGTGCGGGCGTAATTCAACCATTGCGCACTAGGCCGAGCCGTGGGCGCTGTGGTAATCGATACGGTGTCACCACTTGAGAGCTCGGTGCGCAGGGCAACGTTATCGCCATTGACCTTGCAGGCGACGGCGTGGTTGCCGACGTCAGTATGAATCATGTAGGCAAAGTCAATCGGTGTGGCGCCACGTGGCAGCGAGACGATTTTTCCTTTGGGGGTAAAAACGTAGACAGCATCCGGAAACAAATCGACCTTAACGTGCTCAAGAAACTCGCTTGAGTCGCCATTTTGACTTTGAATATCGAGTAGAGATTGCAACGATTTGCTGGTGCGGCTTTGAATCTCTTGCAGCGAGGCTGTGTCAGCCTTGTAGAGCCAATGCGCGGCGACGCCTTCTTCAGCAACCTGATGCATGTCGTGCGTGCGAAACTGAAACTCGATGGGTGTTCCGAAGGGGCCGACCAAGGTGGTGTGCAGTGACTGATAACCGTTGACTTTTGGGATCGCGATGTAGTCTTTGAACTTACCTGGCACCGGGCGGTAAAGCTGATGCACGATGCCCATCGCCATGTAGCACTCAGGGAGTGTCCTGACAATGACGCGAAATCCGTAAATATCTAGCACGTTGGTAAAGCTTTTCTTTTGCTCAACCATCTTGTGATAAATGCCGTACAAGGTTTTTTCGCGACTCAAGACTTCGCTTTCGATCCCGGCGGCGGGCATCGCTGCACGAACCTGCTCATCGATCTTGCTTAAGACTTCACGGCGGTTACCACGTGCGGCAAGCACCGCTTTTTCGAGCACACGATAACGGTTAGGGTAGATTGCCTCAAAGCATAAGTCTTGTAACTCGCGGTACAGGGCGTTTAAGCCCAAGCGATACGCGATCGGTGCATAGATATCGAGGGTCTCTTGGGCAACACGTCTGCGCTTGTCAGGTGCCACAGCATCGAGCGTGCGCATATTGTGCAAACGATCAGCAAGTTTGATGAGGATGACGCGAATGTCGCGCGCCAT
>CANCMG010000041.1 GCA_947378965.1 Alcaligenaceae bacterium
AACAAACGTGGCGGGCGTGTTAGGTTGCATAAGAGTGGCATCTTTTCTTGAGTTGAGGCAAATGGGGTTCAATCGACCTCTGAAGGTGTTTATACAATGCTTTGGCACGGATTGCATTTGCCAAGTAGGCTAGAAACCTAATACAAAGGGGGTTCGAGCTTGTTTATATAACTAGAGACAGTCATGACAAAGCCAAGCAGTCGCATCAGTTCTGAAATCCCTTTTGATCAAGAGGGCAAGCATGTAGGTTTTTTGCGCTTGCCGCACTCAATTCATCGCTCCGCTTATGGTTGGATTCCAATCCCGGTGGCCAGTATCAAGAACGGTAAAGGGCCGATCGTGCTGTTAATGGCGGGTAACCACGGTGATGAGTATGAAGGTCAAATCGGTTTAAGTTCCTTGCTTCGCATGCTTGATATTCAAGATGTTCAAGGCCAGATCATCTTCTTGCCCTCTGCGAATTTTCCAGCTGCAGCGGCTGGTATGCGCACGTCTCCAATTGATGAGGGTAATTTGAATCGGCTGTTTCCTGGTGATCCTAACGGCACCGTGACTCAGCAGATGGCTTGGTATATCGAGCATGTGTTGCTGGCGCAAGTCGATTATGTTTTTGATTTGCATTCGGGCGGCAGTTCTCTGATGTACATCCCAAGCGCGGGTTGTCGGCGCAGTGATGATCCAAAACGCATGGATCAAGCGCTAGAGATTGTGCGTCTGTTCGGTGCGCCTGCAGCCTATGTGCTTGATTCTCAATCTAGTGATTCGTGTACGCTTGCAGCCGCAGCGGCTAGGCAAAATGTGATTCACTATGGAGCCGAATTGGGTGGTGGGGGCACGTTGTCACCCCAGGCATTGCGCGTCACCATCGATGGTACTCGCCGAGTGCTGAAGCACTTGGGGGTGTTGAGTCAAGCGATCAACGTTGATGAACCGAGCCCCACACAAATACTTCAAGTCAGAGGCGCTGATTATTTTGTATATGCGCCCGATAGCGGCATGTTTGAACCAACGGTTGAACTTGGAGATTCGGTGCAAGCTGGCCAAATGGCTGGCCGTATTCACTTTTTTGATACGCCGTGGCGCGAGCCAAGTGTGGCGGTTTTTAAGCGCTCGGGCATTGTGCTCTGTAAGCGCATGATGTGCAGAACCGAGCGTGGCGATTGCCTGTTTCATTTGGGCGCGCCGTTTGAACGCTGAAAACAATACGAAAGTCGTGGGGTCAACTCTCGAGAATTGAGATCACCTCTCTAGAATTGAGATCACCTATCTAGAATTGAGATCGTCCCTATAGAGTTGAGGTGAACCTTCAAGAATACACACCCATGCTTTTCGTTATATTGCTTCTCACTTGGATATCAGGCGTCTATAAAATTATGCTTTGTCTACCGCACTTGAAACGTTTCGTGGTCTCCGTAGTGTTGGGCTGTACCTTGAGTTACGCTCAACTCGCTGTAGCGACTTATCCCGAGAAGTCGCTTCGCTTGATTGCGCCCTTTGCACCTGGTGGTGGCACCGATCAAATGGCGCGGGCGCTGGGTGCGGGCTTGACTAAAGTGCTTGGGCAAACGGTTGTGATTGAGAATAAGCCGGGTGCAGGTACCGTCATCGGGATGGATCTTGTTGCGAGAAGTGCCCCTGACGGCTACACCCTTGTTCTGGCAACCTTTGCACATGCCGTTAACAGCGTCCTGCAATCAAAGTTACCCTATGACAGCGATCAAGCGTTTGCCCCTGTTGCTTTGATTGCGCGTGGGCCCAACGTGTTGGTGGTGCGTACTGAAAGCCCTTTCCAATCAGTCAAAGAAATTGTTGCCGCAGCCAACGCTCAACCGGGCGAGTTGACCTATGCCTCGCAAGGAAATGGCACCTCAGCGCACTTGGCCGGTGAGATGCTTCAAAATTTAGGCAAGATCGAGTTGACGCATATCCCGTATCGAGGCGCAAGCCTTGCGTTAACAGACTTGTTGGGTGGGCAAGTCGATCTGTTCATCGGTACGGCAGCGGGGGTAACTCCACTGATTGCCAGTGGTAAATTACGCGCGATTGCTGTGACGAGTCCAAACCCCTCTAGTGCCTTTGAATGGGTCACGACGGTCGCTGCAACATTGCCGGGTTACGCGGTCGAGAGTTGGTATGGTGTGTATGCACCGACGGGCACTCCTGCGTCGATCATTGACACGCTCAATGCCGCGATTCGACAGACTGTGAAAAATCCTGATTTTATTAAAAAGGTCGAGAATGAAGGGCTGACGATTTCGGTTGGCGCACCTCAAGAGCTTGAGCAGTACGTACAAGCAGAAAAAAGTCGCTGGAAAAAAATCATCCTTGAAAACAAAATTCAAGTTCAGTGATTTCAACAATGACAGAGATTTAAAGGACTGTAAAGATTTCAATCACTGGTGCTCTTGACTGCTGATCATGCGAATGATTGAAGTCGTTTCGATGACGACTGAAGTCATTTTAAGTCGTTTCGATGACCGAAATGATTGAAGTCGTTTCGATGACTGAAATGATTGAAGTCGTTTCGATGACCGAAATGATTGAGTGATGAGCAGTTGGTGACATCAATAACGCTATAGCAAAAAGGTTTGACGGTTAATGGATACGATTTCTCGCTTAATGCGGCCGCGTTCGGTTGCGGTGATTGGCGCCTCGGCGGATGTGACAAAAACGGCGGGCAGGCCCGTCGCCTATTTGTTAAAGCACGGTTTTGCGGGTGAGGTGTATCCCGTGAACCCCAAGGCGACTGAGATTAGTGGCTTACCTTGTTATCCGACTATTGCCTCGCTGCCCAGTGTGCCGGACGTTGGGATCGTGTTGCTCGGCGCAGAGCGCGCGCAGCAGGCTGTTAAAGAGCTTGCCGACATCGGCTGTGCTGCCGCCATTGTCTTGGCCAGTGGCTATACCGAGGTGGGCGAAGAGGGGGCCAGGCGCCAAGCCGAGTTAATTCAAGCTGCAGGCGCAATGCGCATACTTGGCCCTAATACGATTGGCTTAGTCAACATTACCGATCGTATTGTCTTGTCGGCCTCAGGCGCACTTGAGATGGATCACTTTCCTTCTGGTGCTATCAGCCTAGTTTCGCAAAGCGGTGGCATTTTAGGCTCATTACTTTCGCGTGCCGCCGCACGTGGGATTGGGCTGGCAAAAATGATTTCGACCAGTAATGAAGTGGATCTAGAGTTGGCTGACTTTATTGATTGGTTGGTCGATGACGAGGCTACAAGGGTGATCGCGCTGTATGTTGAAACCGTACGTGATACCCAAAAATTTCGTGCTGCGGCCTTGCGTGCGGCCCAAGCGGGTAAGCCTATTGTGGCGTTCAAAATAGGTCGTTCTGAAGCCGGTGCCAAGGCAGCGATCTCGCATACAGGTGCGCTGGCAGGCTCTGACCGCATGTACGATGCACTATTTAAACAGACGGGCATCCTGCGAGCACAACGCTTTGATGAGTTGCTAGATATGCCTGCCTCACTCGCAACGGGGCGAATATTGCATGGCAATCGTGTTGCGATCCTGACATCAACGGGCGGTGCGGGGACGTTGGTCTCTGATGCACTGGGTGTCTCTGGCTTTGAGACCCCCCCACCAGATGCACAAACCGCAGCTAAGCTTAGAGCGCTTCAGCAGGGCGACCATGCAGCGCTAGATCGAAATCCCATTGACGTCACGCTTGCAGGTTTGCAGCCCGAGCTATTAAAGGGCGCAATCAGTGCAGTGCTGTCTAGTCCGACCTATGATGCCTTAATTGTGATCGTGGGTGCCTCGGCACTTGCAATGCCTGAATTAATGTCAAACGCGATTAAAAGCTGTATGTCGTTATCCGACAAACCGATCCTTGCGTACATTAGTCCGCATGCGCCAAACATTGGCGCGCTCTTGACTCAAGGCGGTGTGCCAGCGTTCTCGGCGCCCGAGAGTTGTAGCGCGGCGCTCGTGGCAATGCTTCACGCAAGTCAAGCTAAGACGTCAATGCGTATCGTGCCTATTGTTCGTCAGGATCAGAGCCGCGCACTCGATGCATGGCCAGCAGGAAGTTTGGATGAAGAGCAAGCAAAACGCCTGTTTTCATCTTTTGGAATTGCGTCGGTACGTGAGACAGTTGTGACGACGGCCGAACAGGCTCAGGCGGCGTTGCCGGCGTTGGGCGAGCGTGCCGTATTAAAAATCCTCTCGTCTGAAATATTGCACAAGAGTGAAATAGGAGGCGTGGCCGTCAACGTAACGCAGGCGGCCATTTCCGCTCGATTGCTGCAGATGACACAAGACGTGAAAGATAAGTCGGGTATCACTCCAAAGCGGTTTCTGGTTCAAGAGATGGTATCTGGCGGAGTTGAGATTATTTTAGGGATGCACCGCGATGTACTTGGCGTTGCAATCTTGTTAGGCATGGGGGGTGTGACGGCTGAGTTGTTGCAAGACACGACCCTTCGCTTGCTTCCTTCAACGGGTGGTTTGTCTGCAGAGACTGCGCGTGAGATGGTTGTAGCGCTAAAAACATGGCCTTTACTAGATGGCTATCGTGGCCGACCAAAGTCGGATGTCGAGGCGCTTGTCAAGGCGATTGTGGCTTTCTCGGAAATGGTTGCCGCATTTGGCGCTCGGCTACTTGAGGCCGAGATCAATCCGCTGTTTGTACTCGAGGCAGGGCAAGGCGTTAAGGCGGCAGATGGGATTGCAGTTCTAGCAGTTGAGAGCATTTCATGATGGTCTATCGTAAGATCTCATGCGCAAGCGCGATCAACGCGATATCTTGAGGCTAAGGTTCATGACGAACGTCTTAGTGGTAGGAGGAGCAGGCTACATTGGCTCGCACATGGTTGCAATCCTACTCAAGCAGGGTTTTCGTGTCACGGTATTTGATAATTTATCTAGAGGGCATAAAGATGCGTGCGAAGGTGCGCATTTTATTCAGGGCAACCTCTTAGATTTTGCCGCAATTAGCGGCTGTCTTTCTGCGCAATCGTTTGATATCGTCTTTCATTTTGCCGCGCTCGCCTACGTGGGCGAATCGGTAAAACACCCTGAACAATATTATCAAAATAACGTTGTTGGCTCAGTTAATTTGCTGGCGGCCATGCGTAAACATAAATTGAATCGCTTGGTATTTTCTTCAACTTGTGCGACCTATGGCGAGGCAAAGCACTTGCCGATACGTGAAACAGATCCGCAGGTGCCGGTGAATCCTTACGGATTTAGCAAATTTGTTGTCGAACATATGTTGTCTGATTATGCGAAGGCCTATGGTTTTCAAAGTATTAGCTTAAGATATTTCAACTCAGCGGGTTGCGATCCGCTTGGCGCCCTGGGCGAGCGTCACGAACCCGAAACGCATCTGATTCCGTTGGTGTTACGCGAGGCGTTGCGTACCAAGCTCGGTGGTCATTCAAAAGATACGGCGTTACAAATTTTTGGGGATGACTATGACACGCCCGATGGTAGCTGTCAGCGCGACTATGTACATGTCAATGACTTGTGTGACGCGCATTTGTTGGCGGCTCAACAATTGTTGACTAACGATGACGGACAAGCAAAATACTACAACTTGGCTAACGCCGTTGCGTATAGTGTTTTTGATGTCGTGAGCGCTTGCCGACGTCTGACAGGGCAGCCTATAGAATATCGGATTGAGCCGCGCCGCTCTGGCGATCCGGCTGTTTTAATTGGTGATGCGCAACAGGCAATCAAAGAACTGGGGTGGAAGCCTCATCGCACGCAACTCGATGACATGATTAGTTCAGCATGGAACTACCTTTCAAAGGGTGCTTAGCTAAACAATGTCAGTCAAGATTGAGTCGAACGTAATGCCAAAATTTGCGCTTGATGTCTGGCTATTTTTTGGTTCAGTCTTTTGTAGGTATCTTTGAAGGCAAGTAATTTAGCATCAAAACTTTTGCCACCTGAATGTTGTTTGACTTTGCCACCTGAATGTTGTTTGACATAGGCGATCGTGATGAGAGTTTTATACAAAAGAACGGATAACGCCTTGGGCAAGGCGAGCAGCGTCAGAAACGGTAGGCTGTTAAGGTGTAAGCGCGCGATGGCACGCTTGGCAAGTGCTAGTGCGGTTTTTTTACTGTGTGGCATATAGAGTAGACCAGCGTCTCGTTCGGCACAATGGCACAACCCTAGCACTAAGGCGGCTCTGGCTCGAGCGTAGCGATGTGCCTTGAAAGCTGGAAACTGTTCACTCACCATGTCAATGACAGCAAAACGATCATCAATCGCTTTGATGATTGGCCATTGCATCGCGACGTCATTGACGTAGTTGACAACAGGTTCACTGACGATGCAGACAGAAGATCCTAACGAGAGCATTGAAAATAAAATAGGGACTTGAACAAAGATATTAGATGAGATCTTGATATAGGTGCTGCTGATATCGTCTTTATGTAACCGGACCATGGCCTCTGATAGAAGAAGAAATGGTAAATGACCCGTGTCACTCAGCAGTAAGTCTTTTACCGTAAGTTGTTTAGTCCTATCTAAAAAGTCATAGTTTTCGGTGATAGGGTCATCAAACATACCCAGACTGCTGATCGGCAACATGATGCAGTCGCTCTCATTCTTTAGTACCTCAAGCATTGCAGCCTCGAAACCACTCCATACAATATGGTCGTCATCCGAGATCAGCCAAATGTAGGAGCTGTTAGCCTGATTTAAGAGCGCGTTGATATTTGCGGCGTAGCCTTTCTCACTGTTGCGGTAGTAGATAACCCTAGAATCTAGCGACTGTTGAATGGTGGTCGAAACGCGATCGTTTGACTGATCCATCACAATGACATCAATGTGTTCTTGATACTGATCGAGTGCTTGCGTTAAAAAATTAGCTTGTAGCTCACTGAGTTGTTGAGCACGATTGTAGGTTGGGATGCAAATAGATAATTTTTTCATTGCGCTCCGGTAATATAAAAAAATCAACCCTAACCGCATTGAATCAATGACAGTTAGGGTCGGATACAACAGATCACAAAAGTTTTTTCTATGTCAATCTAGGGGCCGATTGACACCAAAAACTTAGGTTGCCATAGGTGCCTTTGGCTTGGGTAGATTATATAGAGCTTCAAGTCGCTCAATCGCCTCGTGATGCATAGGCGACATCGTGCCACGATATTTTTCATTTCTTGTATGCGCGTCGATCACCAGCTTTTCAATTGTTTTTGCATCAGCCGGCAGTTTTTTGGGTGCCACTTCGTACCCTAACTGAATCAACCAGTGCCCCCAGCTTTCGCCACTAAAGTAAGAGCCGACATCTTTACAGCCATTTGGAATCAATTTATTGGGGTTTTTCAATAACTCTGCGTAATATAGTTCACGCTCTGAAGGTACCCGATGCTCTTTCACATAATTCCAGAAGGGCGTTGTTCTTGTTGATTTTGCATAGTGCATGCTAACGAAATCGATTGTTTCTTCGAAGTAGTATTTCATGACATTGTTGTACAGCTCGATATCGCCATCGTTATAGCGATGATCACGAATGCGGCCGAGCAAACAAACCATGCCTTCCATAATCAACACCAGACCGGTACTTTCGAGCGGCTCAATAAAGCCTGCGGCCAAGCCAATCGAAACAACGTTTTCATGCCAAAAATTTTCGTTATAAAAAGGCGTCCAATCGATGACTTTTAAATTCTCTTTTTGAATACGATTGTCCCAATATTTGACGAAATAATCTTTAGCGTCTTCAACATCTGTGATTGAACGCTTGAAGACTAAGCCAGAGCCAATACGGGTTCGAACCGGAATATTCCACACCCAGCCATGATCAACGGCCTCAGAGCGAACGTACGGATGCATTTCTTTTTCGCGATCGATGTATGGCACATGCCCGGCAATGGCAGTATCACAAAAGAGTCGACTATCAAGATTGACGCGCTTAGGCGCTTGATTCAACAAGGATTTGAATCCTGTGCAGTCAATGAACAAGTCGCCGGTAATCGTCTGACCATTTTTCAAGACCAAGCTCTTGACGTACTGGTCGCTATCGCGATTGATAGTCACCATCTCAGACTGAATAAAAGTTACCTTGTCTTTCAACTTTTCTTTGATAAAGACAACCAGTTTAGTGGCGTCAACGTGATAGCCAAGAGGTTGTTTTAAATCAACACGATCCTGAGTCACATTACAGTCATAAAATTGACTGCCGTATTCTCTAAAGTCGTGTTGTTGACAATTTGTCCACGCGTCAACCTGGGGCATTCCTTCTGCAACGCTTCTAGGCTCAAAAAATGGATGCCAAATATCGTTGCCTTCGCGATCCCAGTTAGGAAACAAAATGGCAGTTTTGTATGTTGCATCAATCGTGGTAAACCATTCGTCGACGGAGAATCCACAACGCTTTAGATAAATCTCAAAATTTAGAAGAGTTCCTTCACCCACTCCAACCGGTGTGCCGACCTCTTTGTCAACCACCGTAAGTTTTAATTCAGGGGTGTTGTGAGCCAAGAGAGCCGCCGCAAGCCAGGCAGCCGAACCGCCGCCAACGATCACAATCTCATCTAAATTCTTCATAAAGGTTTCCGTGTTATTTGAACTTCGTTAAGTTTTGCATACTTGGTCGAATTTTTCACTTTTCTTGATCAAAAAGTAATAGCATTTGCGAGGTTTCTATTGAAAAACGCCTGCTGTATCCGCCTGTGAAGATCGCAGTCATGTTTGCAGTGCCGAGAGCTAGGTATTGGCGGCTCTTTGGCCGCTCTGGTCGCTTCACACTAGGATCGCCAACGCCGCCTGGTCTGGCAACTCCGGCGAAGATTTTTCAGCCGCAGTACGCTCAATTTGAGGCCATTAAGTTACCCTTTGCCGCTCAAGTCGGCACTGCACTAAGCGCGATAACGGAGTTGACATGAGCGTTGTCGCGATAGTTACCACAACGAAAATCGTGTATTGAACTGGCGAAAAGATTCCGCTACTTAGCCCGACCGAAAGGATGACGAGTTCCATCAAGCCTCGGGTGTTTAACAACAGGCCAAGCAACAGGCTTTCAGGCCGCGACAGACCAATCCATCGTCCGGCGAGCATCAACGGGATGAGTTTAGTACCGATGCACAAAACGAGAAAGGCCGCTCCCCAGCCTAACTCATTAAGCGCGAAGTCGTCAGAGGACAGCAGCTTCATGCCGGCGATGGCGAAAAACAGCGGACAAAAGAATCGATCGGTGATCCAACTCGTCGCGCGTAACCAGTTCTCACGAATATCGTTGTTGGAGGCAAAAACGCTGCCGACAAGAAACGCACCAAACACGACGTGCAAAGACGCGAGGTGAGTGAGACCCGCAGAGGTCAGCAGCGCAATCAAGACGATTTGACTTGAGGATGCAGACCCAAACCAACGGTGAACAATGCCGTATTTGACGACCATTAGCGCTGCAAACATCGCGCCAACGAGCAGCAGGCGAGTCAGGACGAAATGGCTAGAGTCTGCGTTTTGATGGAGCGAGAGTGCCAACCCAACGAGTATCCAGCCGATCACGTCAGTCCAGCAAGCGGCCCGAAAAGCGAGGCCGCCAACCCGCGAAGTTTGCAGACCTAATTCGACGAGGATGCCGGCCAGCACGGGCACGGCACTAATGCTCATCGACACGCCGATCAGAATGACGAAGGCTGGGGTGGCGCGAAGTTCGTGCGCTGAGGCGTATTGCACCGCCAGCCAACCTCCAATCAAAAGTGACGGCAAACAGTTGCTCAGTGTGATGGCTATAACGGCTCTAGCGTTTGAAATACCTTCAGTCGCGGCATCGCTTCTTGGTGCATGAAAGAGTGCCTTGACAACAATGAAAACCAACCCAATTGCGCCTAGGTCTTCTAGCGACCTCGCGGTTGCTGCTGCGAGAGAACTGGTTGAGTCGAAGAACAGTTTGCCCATTAGGTTTAAGGCAACGCCCACTAACAACCCCGCCAACATGTCTCCAATCAATGGAGGTTGCCCCAACAGTCGAGCAACTCGATGCAAAATCAGCGATGCAAGAATCACCAAACCGATGGTGAGGTGAACTGAGACTTCGTGGTGGCTCATAGGCGGTAACCGTTAGACAGATAGGAAATAGTTCTGGATATTTTTTGACTGGCACTAGAGTTTGATCCAGCAAATGATCAAAGGTGAGTGTCACCACTCATAAAAAAACTTGTCACGGTTTACGAAAAAATGGATGCTAGCATTTTTCTTGTTTACCAGATTCTCATGAGCTGGTTTCTGTTGCACGCCTGATAGAAAGTGTTAGACTAAAAAAAATACACCTTTAAAATGCATCAATGCGTGAAAAAGATTCTTACAGATTCTTACGATAAAGGTAAAGGCAAATCATCTAAGCGCCGATCAACCCTTGAAGAGATTGCACACAGAATGATGACCAACGATCAGAAAAAAAACAAGAACTTGTTCAGGGCCGTCGATACCCAAATCACGAACAAGTGGTGTTTGTCGCCAATTTGGCTGGTTGAAACAAATCTTGATTCTGCTTTTAATCGACAATTATTTGAAGAGGTTTTCAAATTTTATAAAGACATTGATCAAGGCCTTTCAACAAAGTCTGATTTGATTCACTACGATTCCCCTACGTTTAATCGTTTACAAGAGGTCATCTTGTCTTCGGTGGGTGAGGCCGTTGCAGATTTCGAAAACATGAGTCCTCCGGCTTCAGCAAGTGATCTTCCCTTCGAGATGTGCTCGGCTTGGATCACGATCATGCCACCTGGTGAACACTATGTGATGCACACGCATCCTAATGCCATACTCACTGGGACATACTACATTTCTACCCCTCTCAATAGTGGCGATATTGCTTTCATTGATACGCAAGAGATGGCGCTTGATCCTATTGCAGGGACTGCCAAACTTATTCGCATCCCACCAAAAGAGAGCAACTTAGTTTTTTTCCCGGCTTACCTGTTGCACGAAGTACAAACGAACAACTCAAACGAAGTACGTATTTCAATCACCTTTGATTTGAAATTGAAAGATACCAATATCAAAGTGACCGATAAGAATGTTGCACGAACGGTCGTCGACAACTACGAACGCTTTCTAGCCTGAGCACTTTAGGTGTTCTTTGTGACAGAGCACCTAGCAGTTAGTTATACAGATACCAAGAACCATCGCACTTAACACCGTGGCCCTGCAAGGTAATCCTTCTATCATCGATACGTAGCTGATGTCTGCCAGCAACGCGATGAACCACATGACCCGTGAAATAGGTTAAGTGACCCGTTAGATAAGGGACAAACTCATAGTCTGTAATGAGCTTGGCGTGCTCACTTGCTGGCATCGCATTGAAAGTGTTCCCAGCCTTGGTATCCCCAGGATTTTTCCAAACATCCAAGCCTGAGCCCGACTGCGGTAGTTGAAGCGATAGCGTAAACGTTAAGGCATTATTAAAATCGGCATTTTGAAACCGCTGCCAAAAAGAAGTGTGCGGCATGTAGGGCGCATCAATATGAAAGGCAGACCACCCGTCTAATTTCTCTAATTGCTCAGCCACAGCTTGAGGTAAAAGTTTTTGTTGCGGGCTCGGGCCAAGTATTTGAAATCCAGGTAGTCCCATATGTTCGCTTGCATACAAAGCTTTGGCACCTAATGCAGACTCTAGGCTGCTGCGAACACCTTCGTACATGTCTTTAAAGTTGCTTGCCAGTATCGGATTCAGCGAAGCACGTATGCTGTGATACTTGTCATAGATATCATGTCTATCGGGTGAAACTAGCCCGTTTTTATCAAAGAACTCTCGTGCACTGAAGGCCCCAACTGTGTAGAAAAAATCGTTATTAGGACAAACCCAATGCTGATCAAGCGACAGAATCGTGTCGGTGGCCTGCTTGCAGGCTTGAGGACTTAAAATGGCCAGCGAAGTTACGGCGTCACGGTACATTGAAAGAAGTCCTCAAAGAGAAATTTATACGTCAAATCGTACTATAGAATAGCCCTTGTCACGGTGTGGCGTTGGTGGTGACAGACTATCTCATGGCATGGCCGTGTTTCATGACAGCTTTTGCGAGAGTTGAAGTGTCTTTGCGAGAGTTGAAGTGTCTATTAGCAGGCCGCGCGACGTTTGTAGGTAACGTCTTGCTTAAAAATGACGATATAAAAAGATACGCCTCGCCTTGAAAACAGCTAACAGGATCTGACACATGTCCAGTCGAATCAGAGTCGGTGCATTGGGTAACGCCAGAATCTTGAAAAGATTCATAGTCGATCACGCGGTCAATCCACTCATCGATTTTCAAATGATTGCGACGCGTTCTGCAATCGCTGCCGAAAAAGCGCGTCAGACGTATCCAACAAAAATGATTACCCAGCGCTATGAAGACGCGCTGGCTTCGAAGGATTTAGAGGCCATTTATATCTGTTTGCCGAGTGGTTTGCATTTTATGTGGGCTGAAAAAGCGTTAGAAGCGGGCAAAAGCGTTCTGATTGAGAAGCCAGCCGTTCTTAAGGCTGAAGACGCACAGGCTTTAGCGGCACTCGCACAATCTCGTCAATTAATTGTGATGGAAGCGTGGTGGTATCGCTTTCACCCACTCGTACAAAAAATTCGAGCATTGATCGCTTCTGAGAGCTTAGGAAAAATTCGGTTCATCACCTCAAATTTTTCGTATGTGAATTCTGATTTATCAGACTCTCGTTGGAAGGCCGATTTAGGCGGTGGTGCGCTAAATGATCTGTTCTGTTATCACGTAGATTTTCTGAATCACGTGATGGGAATCAAGAATGAACACATTGAATTGATTCAGGCCTTTAGTCAACTACGTGAAGATGTAGACGCGAGCATTTCAGCTGAGCTCGTCACGAATACTGGCGTGGTCTGTCAGTTTGTGTCGGCGATCAATCGCCACTCGATGTGTAAAACTTTTATTGTTGGCGAAAAAGGATCGTTAGAGATCCCTCACCTGAGGATATTGCCTGAAATGGGTGCCTCAATGTTTATGCGTCATGACTCGTCGGGTACGACTACTCATTCTTTTGACGCGACAGATGCTTATTTGCTGATGTTGGATGCCTTTGCTGACGCGGTCATTCACAAACGTCCGCCCGATGTGGGTGCGGACGATATGATTGAAAACACCAAGCTATTGACACGTATTAGATTGGCGAGTCAAGAGGCTTAGTCACCCATCAGGTTTGCAAGCCAAGAGGCTGAAGCATCAGCTTGGCGAGTCAAGAACCTTGACTTGTATCAAGGTTTGAACAATATTGTTAGCGATCTCGCTAGGGCCCAGACGATTTTTTATTTGCTCACCGAGGTCAGCGCAATTTTTATTGATTGCCGCTGACTCAAGTATCTCTGTGATGCCTTGGTAAAAATTTTCGCTTGTGAGCGCAGGCGCCGGTATGTTTGAACCCAGTTGAAGATTTTTGATTCTTGCGGCGTTGTCCCATTGATCGCCTAAAGAGGGGGTAACCAATTGTGGAATCCCCGCCCGCGCAGACTCAGCGAGCGTGCCGATGCCACCGTGATGCACAATCAATGAACAGCGTTGCAAGAGCGCCGGAAAATTATTGCAATGCTCTAGCCACAGGACAGATTCTGGTAAGTTTTTTGGTAAATTATTTTTATCTTTACAGATAAAAATCGCTCGCCGCTTCGCTCTTTGAATGGCATTCAATGCGTGTTCAAAATATTCTTGACAGTGTAGATTGCCGGTGCCGAATGTACAGAGAATAGGTTTGTCGGGAGAGTCTAAAAACTTTTCAAGCTCTTGAGTAAATGCCGCAGAGTGATTCACCTCATGAAAGATAAATTCGCCCGCAATTGTATTGTTTGGCCAATGTGCTTCTTGTTTGCCAAACCACTCACTGAACAGCAGAGCATTGAATGAAGCCAGGCAAGTAAAGAGATCGCTATAAGTATGAACGAGGGGCAACCCGAGACGGGCACGAGCGCGATTGACCGGGACAATCAACGGTAGGTCAGAGTATTGCCGTTCAAGGGGATTTTCAATATGCCGCGGGTCATTTGCCTCGCCAAATACACTCGGATACAGAGCACCGCCAATGACCGTCACAGTATTGGGACGACTCGCATGAGCAAGCCCTGCATTCGCTAATAAATTTTGATGAGCGAGGATGATGAATTTTTCATCTTGAGGATACTGACTGATGAAGGTGTCGATGTTATCGAGGTTTGGTACAAACAACGTTAAGGCAATATCCAGAAAGGTTTGATCGTTCCACAATTTATTGTTTTGTAGTACCATCAAATACTGCTCTTTGGTGCCGAGCGGATAAAAATCTAAACCAAACTGCTTAACGGTTTGTTCGAAATATGGGTTGGTAATAAACGTTGTTTGATGACCCATTTTTTTCAGCGCGATGGCGACTTGAGCAAATGGGTAAACATCACCGTATGTTCCAATGGTTGCTACGATAAAGTGTGCCATGTAAAACCTTGTTCGATGATGTTGATTTGATGAGGATGTTCAGTTAACTTTCTAAGAGCGACCAATACGTGGTGTTGGTCTAAGCGCTGATTAAATTTTTAAACGCTGATTAAATTTTAATAGACACATATGACTAATACAAATTTTGAAGACTCCGTTCCGTTTCTTGTTGTCAGAAACCACGAAGAGCAATATTCAATTTGGCCTGTCGGTCGCGAGATCCCATTAGGTTGGGTGGATTGTGGCTTTAACGGTGATAAGCAGTCCTGTTTAAAACACATCGAAGCCGTCTGGACAGATATGCGTCCGCTCAGTCTGCGCAAACAAATGGATACGCTGGCTAACACAGCTGCAAAAGATCCTCTTCCAGCGTCAGAGTCGTCGGGGCCCGATCTAGTCGAGCGGTTGTGCGCAGGATCGCACAAGGTGCGGGTGGTGGTTCGCCCTGAGGGCTCAGCTACGGCTTTCAAAGAGTCCCTTGAACGTGGCTTTGTTCAGATTGAGTTCACACAAACGCAGGGCGGTACGGTCCTTGGTTTTTCTGTAGACACTCAACAAAGTGACCTCTCTAAAATGTCAGATAGCAAGCAAAGCGGTGAGGTTGTGATTGTTGGTACGCTCACACTCAACTTTCAAAAAGTCAGATGTGTCGCCACAATTGACTTACAAGACTTAACGGGCGAGGGCAAGTTAGAGTTGATTCACTAGTTTTCTCTTTGTCACTTGTTGAGCAGCTTTAGCAGCTCTTCGGGCGATTGACCGCTCGCAAGAAGAGCTTCAACTTCTTCTTCAGTCATGTTTTCAAGCGCATCTAGGTCAAGCGCCAGGTCACTTGTTTCATCACTTACCTTTGTTTGACTGTCTATCAGTGCCGACTGTTCAGCAATGCTCGGCGCGCTGAAAAATAATCCTAAATCTACAGTCGCTTGAAATGTCTGCTTGATCTGACGGATGAGTTGAGCCGCAAGCAGCGAGTGCCCACCAAGATCAAAGAAGTTGTCATGCACACCGATGCGGTTGATCTTCAGACAGTCTTGCCAAAGTTTGGCTAGCCTCAACTCAGTGGGCGTTGAGGCATCAATGAATTCAGCCTCTAGCTCTGGGCGCTCATACAACTCGTGCGTGGCTTGCTGCGAGCCTGCGTTGACAGACGAATGAATAGCTTGTTCTTTACGCCGCTGAGGGTGACTCGTGGCGATGGTAACAGAGGGCAGGGGAAGCAGATCTAAAGCTTTACGAAACGCGCTCATACCTTCTTTGGCGCTAAAGTCATGGCTGGCAAGGTCAGTGTCTACTTTGTCAGTCCAACGGTCCCAGTTCATCACCATCCATGGATTAGAGCTCTGTTGGGCTTTGAAACTGATAAAGGCGTTGGCATAACTGCCTGCCATCGCGTGCATTGTTTGACCAATGCCGCCAATTTTTGCTGACAACGAAGACATCACGATACAAAAGTCTAATGGCCTCGCATCAACGTAGCGGCTGAGTTGTTCTAAAAATTGGCCCTGTGCTTCAAGATAGGTCTGACAGTCCTTTAGACTTAATTCGTTGACTAAGCCAGTCGGTTTTGAATCGAGCATATCGTAGCAACAGATCAAACCATCCAAGTCGGTTGGTAGGTGTGCGCACGCGTCTAAAGACTGACCCAAGCTGTCGGTATGCATGGGATCTAGATGTAGCGTAAAAATCTGTGAGCCTGATTTTTCTAAGCGTTGAACGAACGCAGTGAGGTCAGCATTATTTTTGAAATCTGAATCTCTGCTGCTCAGAATCAACTTACCCTGAACTGCCTCTGCAAGTACCTGTGCGAACGCTTGGCCAACACCATCAAGTCCTCCAAGAACTAAGTAGGTTTTCTTGGGCTCAATCTGAGGTTGTAACGGTGTTTGATCTAACGGAAGCGCTTGGAGGCTGAGTTCCCAGTACTCGTTTGCTCGCAGGGCAACGATACGTTGCGTACTATCGTGTATGAGCCACTGATATATTTTTTGCAAGGTCGATAGATCGAGAGCTTCCACGTCTAACAAAGCGCAGCGCGTTGCCGTTTGCTCGTACTCTAAGCTGGCAATCAGCCCCAGGATGCTCGCTTTGACGGGGCTCAGCTTGTTAGAGCCAAAAGGCCCTGTTATGCCCTGGCCAACGAAGCGCAGGGTTCTGGATTCTGTATCTTGCAATGCGCCAAGTGCTTTGGCAATATTCAAGAAATTAAGCGTGCTATCGAGATTCGACTGAATGCTTTCGTCTAGATACACAATGTTGTCAAAGCGTTGTTCTTCTTTCTTGAGGGTCGAAAAAAGTGTGTCTAGTTGAGCACGATTGTTGAAATCCAAGGCAAACTGATTGGATGAGCTCTGCGTAAATTCTGACTTTTCACAGGCGAGAATGACCTGATGTCCGTTTGCTTGCAGTTTATGTTGCAAGGCCGTCACTGCTGTACTTTGCGAACCAAATATTAAAAACGCTGAGCTCTTCTCTGTATTCGTATTCAGTAGTGTCAACGATTTCCACGAGTCGGTATAAAACCATTTGTTCGGATCGACTTGTCGAACCGCTAAGGCACTCGCAGTTTGTGCCGTATCTTTTTGTGTCTTGCCAGCCTCGATCCAGTATTTCGTTCGCTCAAAAGGATAGGTAGGCAGTGAGACCTTAAAACGTCTCTCTTCTTGATAAAACGCCTCCCAGTCAATCGTTTGATGTTTGACCCATGCCTTTGCCAGACTGTTAAGCATAAAGTCTGTCGAGCTGGTTTTTTCATGCGCTGTGGGTAGGCTGTAGGCAACCGGCGCTGTGGTGTCGTCTTGCGCTTGATTCAAACGGGCCAATTGACCTAGCGTTTTTCCTGGACCCACTTCTATCAGAAGGGCGCTCTCAGTATCAGTGAGAATTGTTTGAATGCCTTGACTAAAACAAACGGCTTGTCTGAGGTGTCTGCACCAATACTGTGGGTCGGTAGCGTCTTGTTGAGTGATCCACGTGCCACTTAAGTTTGACACGTAAGGGACGCTCGGTGCTCTGAGCGTCACACTAGAAAGAACTTTCTCAAATGATTTCAGCATCGGCTCCATCATCGAAGAATGAAACGCGTGTGACGTTCTTAATATTTGACTCTCGACGCCCTGTTGCTGTGTCAGTATCGACTGGTAGTCTTCGATAGCGTCTTTAGATCCTGAAACGACGCACAAGGCTGGGCTATTTTCTGCCGCAATTTCGACCGCTAACTTCAATGACTGAATATCTTGTCGAATGCGCTCAGCCGACAGTGGCACAGACAACATCGCGCCAGTCGCCATGCCTTGCATGAGTTGACTACGGCTTGCCACTAATTTAAGGGCATCTTCTAGCGACAACACCTTAGCGACGCATGCTGCAACATACTCTCCTAAGCTGTGACCGATCATCGCTTTGGGCTGAACCCCCCAATGGATCCACAGTTTTGCTAAGGCATATTCGATGGTGAAGAGGCAAGGCTGAGTGATGTGCGTTTCTTGCAGATGTAAATTGGCTTGGGCAACATCGTTTGTATGCGGAAACAAAATTGTTCGAATATCTTGATTCAATAGCGGCTGCAAAAGCACTGCGCAGGCATCAACCGTTTCTTTGAAAGTCTGTTCGTCTTGATACAGTTCTTTGGCCATCCCGGCATACTGACTACCTTGTCCCGGAAACATGAAGACCGCATTGGAAAAGTGTTTGTCTTCTGAAAGGTTGTACTTCTCAGTTTGCAAAATATCCACGGCCTCTTGCGCAGACTGACAGGTAAAGGCGAGTCGTTGTGCAAAGGCCTTTCTACCACGTGCGAGAGTGCTGGCAACGTCCGCGATGTTGATATCTGGATTTTGTGAAAGGTGATTAGCAAGACTTTTCGCGTAGTCCGCCAAACCATGTTTGGTCTTGGCCGACAGGGTAATCACGTGTCGGCTTCGGCTCGGCGAAGACGGCTCTGAAAGCGGCGCCTCTTCCAGGATGGCATGAGCATTCGTGCCCCCTACACCAAAAGAGCTGATCCCCGCGCGCCGAGGTTGCGCTGAGCGTGTCCACGCTTTAGGTTCATGCACGACATAAAAAGGGGTTTTTTCAATTTGTAGCTTTGGATTAGGTGCTTTCCAATTCAGACTCGGAGGTAAGAGTTCATGTTCTAACGCCAAGGTCGTCTTGATTAAGCCCGCTAAGCCCGCGGCTTTGTCTACGTGGCCAATATTTGACTTGACTGAACCGACGCCACAAAATCCTGTGCGGTTGGTGCTCGTTCTATAAGCCTGTGTTAACGCAGCAAGTTCGATCGGGTCACCTAACGGGGTCGAAGTGCCGTGGGCCTCTACGTAGCTGATCGAGTCGGCCTCAACTTCGGCAACAGCTAGCGCTTCAAGAATCGCCTCAGCCTGGCCGTTCACGCTCGGTGCCGCATAGCCAACCTTATCCGAGCCATCATTATTAATCGCGCTACCTCGAATCAGCGCGTGAATCTTATCTCCGTCATTGAGCGCATCTTCTAGTCGCTTCACAATGATGACGGCGGCACCGTTGCCATCGATCAAGCCGCTTTGCGTCGAATCAAAAGGGCGGCAGTGCCTGTCGGGTGAGTAGGCAGAGCCCGCCTCATGTAGATGGCCAACTTTTTGTGGCAGGTGGATGGTGATCCCTCCAACCAGCGCCATATCCGATTGATAGGTCAACAGATGCTGACAAGCCAAGTGTGTGCTGACTAAAGAGGATGAGCAGGCTGTCCCAATATCAATGGCCGGCCCCTTGATATTCATACTGTAGGCAATACGTGTGGGGACAAAGTCTTTATCGTTATAAATAGAGAGTTCAAACCCACCAACTTGTTCAAGTAAGTCGGGATTCGACATTAAGTTAACTGGCAGGTAGGTGTTCATGCCCGCACTGGTAAAGACCGCGATGCGTCCGGGATATTGCTCAGGGACGTAGCCTGCGTCTTCCATCGCCGCCCAAGAGCACTCCATCAGTACACGATGTTGAGGATCCATGAGTTCAGCCTCGCGCGGGGCGATACCAAAAAAATTGGCATCGAATAACTCGACACCTTCAAGAATCCCTTTGGCTGCAACATAGTTGGGCAGATCAATCATCTCGGCGCTGACGCCGGCCTCGAGCATCTCTTCTTTAGTAAAAAGAGAAATGCATTCTTTTCCAGTCTTTAGATTGTCCCAAAATTGGCGTACGTCGGTCGCCCCAGGCATACGAACGGCAATGCCAATAATGGCGATGCAATCAAGATTTTTACTAGATTCAGACTGATTCATATGCTCTTAGACATTGACCGGTTTGTTGGATGGCGTCTTGTTTAAACTGGCTTTTCTGCGATCCGCTTTTTTAAGAGTTGCCATTTTTTGCTTGGCAATTCTATCGGTAATCTGTTCAGACATCAGAGTGTCAGCTGTTGAGTCTTTAGAGATAAATTCGGCTAACGCTTTAATAGTGGGGTATTTGAATAGATCAATCACCTGGCAGTCGGCAGGTAGCAAAGACTCTAGCTTTTTAAAGGCCTGCAGAATGAGCAGAGAATTACCACCAAGATCAAAAAAATTATCTGTCGGGTTGACCTGAGTACAGCCCAGTACCTCACACCAGACCTTGGCGATTGCGATTTCTCGCTCTCCCTGTGGTGTCTGGCTGGTTGCTGTGTCAATTGGCTCAAGCCCTGGCGCTGGTAAAGCTCGGACATCCACTTTGCCGTGGCTAGAAAGTGGCATCTCGGTCACCAGTACGAAAGCCGTAGGCACCATATATTCTGGCAATTGAGTTTTCAAGGCATCGCGTAATTGTTGCGCAGTCAGGCTCTCGCCACGGTGACAGCTGAAATAGGCGACTAGGCGAATCACACCAGGGCGATCCTCGCGCAGCATGACGGCGGCTTCTTTGACCCCAGCAATTTGTGCCAAAGCCACCTCAATTTCACCTAGTTCGATGCGATAACCGTTCAGTTTGATTTGATGATCTTTACGCCCTAAGAAAACTAAGTCGCCGTTCGAAAGATAGCGAGCACGGTCGCCAGTTTTGTACAAGCGCGCGCCTGGGTTGTTCTCGTCTTGGCAGAACGGATCTGGGATAAACGATGCCGCAGTGTGAGAGGGACGATCCAGATAGCCTCGCGCCAGACCTAAGCCACCAATATACAAATCTCCTGCAATGCCAGCTGGTAGAAGTTGTAAATTGGTATCAAGCACATACATCCGCATGCCTTCAATGGGCTTGCCAATCGGCACTAAACCTTGCACCGAGTCTTTTGTTTCGAACACACAGCAGCCGACCACCGTCTCGGTTGGGCCGTACTCGTTCACGATGCTGACCTGACCACTGTTTAACCAAGGGTTCACTGCAGACGCCTGTAGTGCCTCACCACCCAACACCAAGGCATGTGTCAGTGCGGTGTTGCTGAGCTTGTCGGTCTGTTGTAGTGAATTAAGTATTTCAAGATGAGCCGGCGTAATTTTGATAAAACTAAATTGGTAAGGTGAGCGATTTAAGCTATTCAAGGCTTGTAACTCATCACCATTGGGCATCAGAACAATTTTGTTGCCCGCCATAAACGGAACAAAAATACTCGTGATGGTGGCATCAAAACTAAAAGACCCTAAAACGGGCGAACCATCGGCTTGCTCAGCATGATAGGCGTCTTTAGCCCAACTTAAGTAATTGCTGAAACCCTCGTGCGTGATCATTGCCCCTTTCGGTTGGCCCGTAGAGCCTGAGGTATAGATCACATACGCGAGGTTGTGAGCATGGATGCTGACCGAAGGATTGGTGCGCGCCTTCAGTTGGATGGCGTCGAGCTCTTGATCAATGCAACAAGATTTTTCTGCTGGGAACGAGAGCGATTGAAAAATGGCTTGCTCGGTGATGAGCAACTCAATCTTGGCATCTTCAAGAATATACGTCAGACGATTTTTTGGATAGCTTGGATCTAGCGGGACATAGGCGCCACCCGCCTTCAGGCAAGCCAGCATCGACACAATCATTTGCCACGAACGTGTCAGGCAAATGCCAATACGTTGATCGTTTTTTAGCCCAAGACTCAGTAAGTGGTGTGCAAGTTGGTTGGCCTGTGCGTTTAATTCTGCATAGGTCAACGTGACCTCGTTACCGCTCACAAGCGACACAAGCGCAATGGCATCAGGATGCTGGGCGACGCGTTGATTCCAAACTTCAATGAAAGACGATAACTGTGGTTGGCGTTGTGCGGCATTCCAAGTCGTTAATTGAGTCTGTGCGTCATGCGGATTGACCAGCCCAATATTGGCATTGCTAATGTGCGGGTTTTTGACAACTGTCTCTAAAATTGAAAGGTAAGACTTCAATAGGCTTTCAATCGTTGAAGCCTCAAACAGATTGGTGTTGTAGTCACACTCTAGAACAACATGATCACGCTTTAGATTCGCGGTAAAGGTTAAATCCATTCGAGTATAGGCAATCGGCTGCTGTTGCATATCGACCGTTAGGCCATCAATGACTTGCGCTTCATTCAGACGTTCGAGATTAAAAATCACATTAATCAAGGGCGAGCGACTGATATCCCGGGGCAAGTTCAACTGATTCAGCAGTCGCGCGAAGGGGTAGTCTTGGTGCTCGTACGCTTGCAACAGTTGCTGCTTGATTGTTTGCAGGTATGCCGCAAAGGTATCGCTAGGCGTTAACACGCTTACGATCGGAAGCAAATGCACGCAGTAGCCAACTAATGACTCCGAACCACTCATGCTACGACCTGTGTAAGGTGCACCAATCGCAATCCGTTTTTGTTCACTTAAGCGATGCATCAACACAGAAAATGCTGCGAATAAAACCATATATAGCGTACTGGCATTTTTACCAGCAAGTTCTCGTACGGCTTTGAGTAATGTTGGGTCAATGTGCGCCCAGGCTCGTGCCCCCTGATACGTTTTAACCTGAGGTCTCGGAAAATCGTAAGGTAAGGTCAAATCAGTCACAGGTGTTGAAAATTGATTTAACCAGTACGCTTCGTGTGCTTGGGTGACGGCGTCGGTCTCGAGATTGGTTTGCCACTGCAAAAAATCTCGGTACTGCAAAGCAGGCTTTGCTACCAGCGGTAAACCCTTTTTCAGGTTGGCATAATGTTGAATGATCTCGTGCAGCACAACCCCCATAGACGGGCCATCCGAGATAATGTGATGGCTAGACAGCGCAAGCACATGATGGTCCGTGGCGAGTTTCAGTAACGATGGCTTAAACAGAGTCGCTTCATTAAGCTGAAACGGTGTGTTGGCCTGCAACAGAAACCACTCGTTCAGAGCACTCGAGGGGTCCGCGCGCTCACTGAGATCAATCTGATCTAAATGTAAGGTTTCGGGAGCCATCACGTGTTGCTCGTTGCCTTCGGCATCAAGCCAGGTTCTGAGTGATTCGTGGCGATGGATACAGGCTTGAACAGCGGTGTTGAGAAGAATCGTATCGAGCTGGCCTTGCAGCGAGACAGCACCCGGGTCGTTGTACGCGAGATTTCCTTCTTGGTTCATTTGGGCGATGAGCCATAACTGCTTTTGCGCCTCACCAAGAGGAAAAGTGCTTCTCGCTTTTAAAAGACGGGCTTGATAGACGTCTTTAAGCTTGTTAATGTGAGGCAAGCTATCCAATACTTTTTGCGCATTCACGCCAAAGTCGATAAAACAGGCTAATTCTGTAACGCCCATTTGCAGCATGACATCGACAATGGGTTCGACAGTGGCCGCCGAGCCAATCAGTGCACTGGTCGCCACGTATTTTTCGTACGCCTTGTTGACAATGAAGTCTTTGTCTTCTTTTGATGCGCGATTGATATCTTGGACAGGGCCTAAACCTGCAGCCATTTTTTGAAAAAGATGGATGCTGGAGAGCAGATAGTCACACATTGGTTTGCGTGCTTCTTCAATCGCTTTTTCAGCATTGTCTTCTAGATAGGTATGAATCAGGACGGTAATCCGAGCTTGACTCAGGTCGTGTCCATGAGCAGCGTAGGCTTGCTTGTAGAGACGAATGTTTTTTGCCAAGTCTTCAAGAGACTGGCCCATTAAGTTGGTCAGTATATTGAGCCCTAGCTCACCTGCTTTTTGGTAAGAGTCAGGATTATTGACAACGGTGAGCCAAATTGGCACCTGTTCTTGCTTAGGACGAGGAAACGTGCGTAAGACGACGTCACTGTTGTTGCCACCTTTACGTGAGATTGAGCCGCCCGACCAGAGATGTTTGACAGTCTTAATCGACTCAAACATCACATTACGATTCTCACTAAACGAATCAGGGGCAAACACGAAATCGTTTGGATGCCATCCTGAGGCAAAACTAATGCCGACACGCCCGTCAGAGAGATTGTCTACAAGCGACCACTCTTCGACAATGCGAATCGGGTCATGCAAGGGCGCCACGACGCTACCAGCGCAGATTTGAATGCGTTTGGTTTCGCGTGCGACCGCAGCTGCCAAGACAGCAGGATTAGGCGAGAAGCCGCCAAATTCATCGAAGTGACGCTCGGGGATCCACACGGTACTAAAGCCATGAGCATCCGCGTACTGCGCACCATCCATCAGTAATTGATATTTGCCCGCAGCGTTATTGGCGTCGTAGTTACCAAAATAAAACACACTGAAATCTAAGTGCTTGGCACTGCCACCCGCTGCAATATTGAGGTCAGAGAGCGATCCAGAATGGCTTAATTTCGACTGTTGACGAAACCATGCCCTCTCAGAGGGCGCCTCCTTTTGTGTCGCGTTAGTTTCGAGTGCTTTCACAGTCGAAAGGGTTGAGGTAGGAGCAGCCTGTTTGATATAGCCGCCGTCACGCAGTGCAAATACGGTGTCTTTGACCGCTTTGACGACATCGTCTAAATCTTGATCGGTGTGAGCGGTCGATAAGAAGCAGGCGCGCCACTCCCAGATGTAGACTCCTTTTTCAAGCAACTGGTAGTAGAACATTTCCAAGTTGCCCGAAAACTTGAATTGAAAAGTCGACGCAAAGTGCACGACTTTGATTGGGACGTTTTCAGCTTCAAAGAATTGATTTAAGGTGCTGGCGAGTGCCGCAGTGCGGCGGTTTAAGTTCTCTTGTAAGGCAGGCCCCTCGGCTTTGAGCTTTCTCAACGTGACCAAGCAGGTTGCCATTGACAGCGGATGTTGACAGAAGGTGCCGCCAAAATAGGTTCGGGTTTCTCGAGGATATGACGCGTCGCCATATTCCCAATAGCCGCCATCGATACCGCCCATGAAGCGATCCGAACCCGCTACGGCGCCAATCGGTAAGCCACCGCCAATAATTTTTCCGTAGGTGGCGAGATCTGCCTTGATGCCAAGCAGGCCTTGCACGCCGGCGGGATGTGCTCTGAAGCCGCTGACCATTTCATCAAAGATCAGGGCGACATCTTTTTCTTGCGTCAGTGCTCTTAACTCTTTTAGAAACTCAAAGGGTTGTAGATCAAGACGTCGACTTTGTACGGGCTCAACGAGCACCGCGGCTAACTCATGTGCGTGTTCACGAATAATATCAAGCGATTTTTGGGCGCCGTATTCTAAGACCAGCACATCTTTCGCAATATTGTCTGGAACGCCTGGGGCGAGAGGTTCAGAGACGAACTCTCCGTTAATGATGCTGGTCTTGACCAAGGTGCCGTCTGAGTGACCGTTATAAGCACCATCGAAAATGACAATCTTGTTGCGACCGGTCTTTGCTCTGGCCAAACGCATCGCGATCATCACGGCCTCTGTGCCAGAGTTCGTAAAAGCGACGCGGTCGTGTCCGGTGATTTCAGTGAAGAGCTCTGTAATTTCGCCCATGTGAATCGAGCGAGGGCCTAGTTGAAAACCATGCTCTAACTCTTTTTGAATCACGCCCTCAAGAAACTCGGGCTTGCTCCCAAAAAGTAGTACGCCAAAGCCCATCGTCAGATCGACGTAGTTATTACCGTCAACGTCCCAGATCCGTGAGCCGGTCGAATCGACTCCGGTGATGGGATACAAAATCTCTTTGGTAGAGAATCTGAAGCCGATACTGGCGCGACTATCTGCCAGACCTTTTCTGCTCGCTTGTACCAGCGCCTTAGACTTTGGCGTTTTTTTCTGATAGCGATCAATCAGATTATTCAGATAGGTGCTTTGCTGTGTCGTTAAGTTTCCTACCGTCGGAGTGATCGGGATATTAAGTGCTTTTAACGGCGATGAGCGGTCTTCTGATTGGGCTGGTGCTGAAGCAGAGGGGGTCGCCGTAGGCTGTGCTGCAACAGCGACGTGAGTGGTAGCCGGCTTTGCGACTGCAAGTGCTTGAGACTGAATCGCTGGGCTCGGCTGTATCAGCGCTGCAGGTTGTGGCAGCGTTTGCAGGCCAGCTTGACCCAGCGCTGCTGCGTGCATCAGCGACAACTGCTGCGACATTAACTGCGTTTGTGCCAGAATCAACTGGCTCAGGGCTGAGCCCTCTTGTTGGCCGAAGTTGAGCGGCGCTGGCATTGACATGGCAGCCATGGCGGGTGCCTGCGTGAACAAAGCAGCAGGTATGCTGCTTGGCGCCGCTGAGGGTGTCACGACTTGTTGTGCGAGGGCTGCAACCGGTGGGGGGCTCACGCTCAGGGAAGTTGCCGGCGCCGGCGCCGGTGCGGGTGCTGCAGCGGGTGCTGTCTGTGTCGCCTGAAGCGAGTTCAGATAGTGCGCAATGGCGCTGACTGAACTAATTTCTTCAAAGAACTGCCTGATTTCAATTTTGACCCCAAAATTGTCCTCAATCACTCGCGCTCCAGATAGAAGCACAAGAGAATCGGCTCCCATCTCTACAAAGGGTGAGTGAATATCGATCTCTTGGGCGGATACCCGAAAGAGTTCTGCAAATAGTTGCAGTAGACGATTCAGAATGGAATCGTAGTGATCGACAACTGGGGTAGGCTGTTGTAGACCAGGTGAAGTTGGGGCATTCATGGAGTGTTGTTCCTTGAGGTGAATCCAGTAGCGTTGACGTTGAAACTGATACGTCGGTAAATGAGGTGCGCGTTGGCTTGAGCCAAAATTCCAGTGAGTCCAATCGATCGGAAAACCAAGCGAATAGAGCTTAGCGGCGGTGTTTGCGACAACCACTTCATCAGACTGATAGCGCTGAAGGCTAGGTAGCCAAGCCAGGACATTGAGTTGAGGCTGTCCAAGATTCGCCAAGATCGCATTGGGACCAATTTCGATGACAAGATCTGGTTTAGCACTCTTCAGGTTCTCGAGTGCTTTCGCAAATAGTACGGGCTCGCGGTAGTGACGCCGCCAATAGCTAGGCGATATATTGGTGCGCGCATCGAGCATCTGCCCAGTGAGGCTTGAGAAAAACGCTAGTGTTGGCGCGTGGTAGGTCAAGCCCTTGGCAAACGTCTCAAGCTCTTCGAGGATTGGATCCATCAGTGGCGAGTGAAACGCGTGCGTGACCGTCAGGGGATGCGTCTCGATCTTTAGCGCTTGGCATTGCGCGCTGATTGTCTGCAAAGCTGTTTTGTCACCCGACAACACGATACTTTTTTCGCTGTTGATGACTGCAACGCTTACGTGCGCAGCATGCGCTTGAACCAGTGGTGCAATGTTTTCTAGAGTTGAAAAAACCACCAACATCGAGCCACGATTGTCTAAGGTATCGGTGAGTCGTCCGCGCTCGGCAACGATATGTAGCGCGTCTTTGAGGCTCAGCACTCCGGCTACGCACGCTGCGGCGTATTCTCCTAAGCTATGCCCTGCTACAGCACAAGGCGTCACACCTAGCGCCGTCCACATCTGGCTTAGGGCATATTGAATACAAAATAGCGCAGGCTGCGCGTATTGCGCCTTTGCATTCAGCAACCGGCTTGCGTCTTCGTCCTCAGCGTGCATGAGCTGTAATAACGACGTATCCAGGATGCCATCCAGGATGCTGCAACACTCATCTAAGGCCTTGGCAAAGCTCGGTTGTTGCTGATAGAGCTCTTTGGACATCCCCGAATAGATGGAACCCTGGCCACCAAAGACAAAGGCGACTCTGGGAGCCTTTTTAATTTCTGCTCGAGTGGTGTGTATGTCGAGGTTTGTCTTGTCTGCCGAATATTGGTTCAGCAGCTCAATCGCTTGCTCTTTGCTTCGTACCGTGAAGGCAACGCGATGTTTGAAATGATCACGATGACGATTACTGCTTAGGCAGAGGGCATTTAGCGAAACGTCTGTCGCACCTAAAAATTGGCCGTATGCCTTGACTGTCTGTATCAAGCCGTCTTTGCTTTTTGCAGAGAGTGCCATGATCGACAGCCGCCCATCACTGGGTGACGCAGCGGGCTCAACAGGCGCTGCAGCCTCTTCAATGATCAAATGGGCATTGCTTCCGCTCGCTCCAAAGGCACTTAAACCTGCTCGTCTTAACGTACCCTGAGACCGCCAGGGTTGTAGTTCAGTAACCGGTTGCAGGTTCAGTTCGTTCCAAGGGATACGACTACTAGGCGTTTGAATATGCAGCGTAGGAGGTAACTCGCGATGCTCAAGCGCCTTCAGTAGTTTGATGAGACCCATCACCCCCGCCGCTGACTCGAGGTGACCGATATTTGACTTAATCGAGCCCACCAACAAGGGGCGATCTCTTTGCTCGGCTTTGCCAATGACAGCGCCGAGCGATTGAGCCTCGATCGGATCACCCAAGGGAGTTCCAGTGCCGTGGGCCTCGACGTAATCGATGTCGTGAGGCTGAAGACCAGACTTCAGCAGTGTTTGGCGAATCAGTTTTTGTTGGGCCTGACCATTGGGCACGGTAAAGCCGCTACTGGCACCGTCTTGGTTGACACCCGTTGCGCGTATGACGCCAAGGATGTTGTCGTTGTTCGCCACTGCATCAGAGAGGCGTTTTAAAACGACGATGCCACAGCCTTCGCCTCGAACGTAGCCATTTGCGTCCTCACTAAAGGTCTTGCACTTACCATCTGCAGACATCATCCCCGCAGCTGACAAGGTCACGTTCAGTAAGGGAGAGAGCGTAAGGTTCACGCCACCAGTCAGGGCAAGGTCGCAGTCCTTTGCCCTCAGTGAGGTGCAGGCCAAATGAATCGCAGTGAGCGAAGAGGAGCAGGCCGTATCCACTGCCATGCAGGGTCCTTGCAGCCCCAACACGTAAGAGATTCTTCCGGCACAGGCATTGAGCGGTGTGCCAGTATTGAAGTAAGGGTTGCCATCTCCTTCTCCGTCCGAGCAAGCTTGCAGCAGGCCATAGTCGCTCGAAGTGACTCCCACGAAGACTCCAGAGGCACTTGCAACGAGCGAAGAGGGTGGAATCCCTGCGTGCTCGAGTGCCTCCCAGGCGACTTCAAGTAGCAGTCGTTGCTGAGGATCCATCCCTTCAGCCTCTCGGGCTGAAATCCCAAAAAAACTGGCATCAAATTTGTCTGCGTGTTCGACAAAGCCTCCGCGAAGGGTATAGGCCTTGCCGGGCGTACCTGGTCGCGGATCATAATAATCCTGAGCGTTCCAACGCGTTTTTGGAATGTCGGTAATGGCGTCGCGTCCTGCGCGAACCAATTGCCAAAGCTCTTCTGGATTTTTCACGCTAGGCGCACGGCACGCCATCCCAACTACCGCAATGGGCTCGGCAGACAGCGACTTGGTTTGCTCAAGCTCTTTGCGCAGTAATTGAATGAGCGAATAAGCCTTTTGCAAGGGGCTCGCGACGGTTGAAGACGAGTCACTCATCTTGCATCCTTTTTGGCAGTCAGGGATGAAAGTTCACCCTCAATGAGCGCCGCAATTTCGCTGTCAGAGAGTTCGTTTTCAAGCGCGGGTGTTGGTGTGTGTGTCATTGCCGTCTGAGGTGTCTGTGCCACGTGCTCTTTTGCTAAGGTCTCTTCAGTGAAGAGCAACGACAGTAGATATTGGGTGAGTCGCTCGACAGTAGGAAAATCAAAAATTGTTGAGGCGACTAGTTTGCAACCCAGTTGTTGTTCTAGCCGAGTTCGTAGTGAAACCGCCATTAAAGAGTCCATGCCAAAATCAAAGAACCCTCTATTCGTATCAAGCGTTGAACTGTCAGACATTTCAAGCAAGGCGCACACTTGTTGGCTGATATATTCACTCAACGCCTCGGCACGATTCCATGCGGGCATCTCTCGAAGTTGATTCAGTAGCAAGGGCGCACTAGCGCTTTCGGTAGGCGTCACACTACGCACCAACAGATCAAACAGGGATTGTTGGTGGTGAACCGAGTATGTATTTTTGAGTTGAGTCCAGTTCGCGCTAACAATCGCAAGTTGACTTTGATTCAACAACAAAGCTTGTTCAAGGTGCTGAAGGGCTTCGCTCGGGGGCAATGTCAAAAATCCGCTATTCAAGACCTTCTCTGAACCGGCGGTGCTTTGAACCAGACCGCCGCTTTCCCAGGGACCCCAGTTGATGCTAATGGCAGGCAGGTTCAGTGCTCGACGATGTGTTGCGAGCCCATCTAAAAATGCATTGGCAGCAGAGTAGTGCGCCAGTTGAGCTGAGCCAAGTACGCTTGAAATAGATGAATAGAGTACAAAAAAATCGAGGTCTAGTGCCTTTGTTTGCTCGTGTAAATTCCAAGCGCCTTGGACCTTGGATTCGAACATGCTGTGCATGGCTTCTATAGTGAGATCTTTACACCAGATTGGAGTTGCCAGACCTGCCGCATGCACGACGCCCTTGATTTGACGTTTATTCTTAATGAGAAACTCAAACGCCTGCCTAACTTGCGAGGCGTTTGAGACATCGCAGGGCATGAACAATACTTTTGTACCAAGAGCTTCAATCTCTTGGATCGCTTGCTGTGCGCTTTCGCTCGGGATGTTTCGACTCAGCAAGATCACTTCACTGGCATGTTTGGATGCAAGAAACCTAGCGGTTTGAAGACCGAGTGATCCTGTACCACCCGTGATCAGGTATGTTGCCTCTTCGGCAATTTTTAGATTTTTAAAGGGTACGCCTGCGACCGGCTCTAGACGGGCCACATATTTTTTATGTTGACGCAGTTGAATGTGACTTTCGGTGGGATTAGCAACGAGCTCAGCAAAAATATGCGGTGTGCTTGCCTCGTCATACTCTAAAACACCGCCCTGAATGGTTGGGTTCTCTAGAAATAACGAACGCGCAAAGCCGTTTAGCATGCTAGAAAATGGTGTCGAAAAATCCTCGCGAGTCAAGGAGTCGGATCTTTTCACCAAAAACCAAAGTGGAATTGCAATGGCCAACTGTGTTAACGCACGGCTGACATATGCCGCGTTCAGTAACATCTGTTCTCCAAACGTCGGATGAAAACTTGTTTCATTCCAATCCTCTGGCCACATGAAGACAACACTCGTTAGCGTGCTCGTCTGATGAACATCTTGAATCACTTTGCGATAGTCATTTGACGAGAGTCCGTCAATCACCCAAAGTGTTTCTGATTTTTTGTCGTAGCTATGGGCAGGGACGACATAAATATTTGCGGTGTCTGCGCCGTTCAAGGCACCCGCGGGTACAGCTTCGATATTCGACACGAAAATCAGACAATGCCCAGAGCCTGGCGCAGGCGTCGCATTCGCCATTAAAGCTGCTTGTTGTTGCCAAATCGGTCGATACAGTGGTTGTATCGTTTGCTGTTTGCTCTGCTGATATTCGTCTATTAAAACTTGGCAGATTCTATTCAATACTGCGTCATCTTTCTCTTCAAAATGACTGCGTTGCGAGAGATGTTCACGAAGGTTGCTGACATTGCCGCCTTGAATGAGTTCAAGCATCTTGAAGGATGGCACGCTTGACTTCGCTGCTGTGGTTTGGCTGGCGTTAAACCAATGGCGTTGCCGCTGAAAAGCATAGGTCGGCAAAGAGACAAAGGGTGCAGTCGTAACGCCATACACTTTCAGCCAGTCGATCGCGAGCCCCGCAAGATACAGTTGCGATAGGTTCTCAGTGATCGCTTGAACTGCGCCTTTATTTTTTCTTAAGCTCGGCATCAAATTCAAGCGCTCGGCGTGTTCACTTTGCCCGATCATCCCCAACAAAATGGGCTGAGGTCCAATTTCCATCACGACACCGATATAGTCGTTCAAGACGTTATCGGTGATTTTGGTAAATTGCACGGGCTGCCGAATGTGGTCTCGCCAATAACGTGCGGTTTGAATCTCGTCTTGCGCCAAGGCACCACTGATGTTTGAAAGCAGGGTGATCTTGGCGGACCGAAAAGTGATCGTTTCGGCAAAAGATAAGAACTCACCAAGCATTGGCTCCATCAGCGCCGAATGAAAAGCGTGCGATACGGTCAGCTCGCGGTACTTGATGCCTGCCTGATTAAGCGTCGACTGAAAGTCTGTGATGGCGCTGACATCGCCGGACACCACAGTCTCTTTGGCTGTATTGAGTCCTGCAATCTCAAGTGAGCCTGACGTATCAAGTTTCGTGAGTAGCAATCTCACATCATCAGCGGCGGCAAAAACCGCCATCATTCCACCTGTGACTTTCAGTTGCTGCATCAGACGAGCACGCGTTGCGATCAGCTTTAGACCGTCTTCAAGCGAAAAGACACCAGCGACGCAGGCGGCAACGTACTCGCCGACGCTATGCCCCGCTACAACGTCGGGTTTGATTCCCCACGACAACCAAAGTTGCGCCAGTGCATATTCAAGAGCAAAAAGTGCCGGTTGTGTATTGACAGTTTGATTCAGCGCACCGGTCTGATCGTCAAAGATCAACGTGAGTAAAGGCTGTTCAAGAATCGGGTCTAAGTAGGTTGCACATTGTTGTAAAGCGTCTCTGAAGACGACTTCAGTGTCAAAAAGCTCTTTGCCCATTCCTGGATATTGTGACCCTTGCCCGGTAAACAACCAGACGATCTTTGGTGCCTGACCATTCAAATTCAGTTTTTTATTTAAAGCCAAATGTTGTGGTGTCTGACTTGAAAACTGTTTTAATTTTTCAAGACACTCAGCCTTTGAACTGGCAACGATCGAGAGCCTGTGTTCAAAATGGGTACGGTGCACGCTCGCAGCAAGGCAAAAGGCTGTTAGGTCTTCGTCCGGTATGTGTTGGATTTGTTGCGCAAACCGTCTGACTTGTGCGTTGAGCGCTTGGGGTGAACGTGCGCTGATATTCAGGATTTGCAGCGGTCGATGGCCTAAGCTCGCTGAGTCGAGGACTGCTTGATCGCTTGAAGGGGCTTGTTCTAAGATAACGTGGCTGTTTGTTCCACTAAAGCCAAAAGAACTCACACCGGCAAAGCGAGCTTTGTCAGTTGAGAGCCACTCTTGGCGCTGATGAGTGATTTGAAAGGGTAGGCTGTCCCACGGAATGTGAGGATTTTGTTCGGCACAATTTAAATGCGCAGGTAACACTTTATGCTGTAAGGCCAAGACGACTTTAAGCAGCCCGCTGATTCCTGCTGCACCCTCCATGTGGCCAACATTTGTTTTGACTGAGCCGATTTTTAAAGGATCTTCGTGAGTACGGACACTCGAAAAAATTTCGGCCAGAGCGCCGATCTCAATGGGATCCCCCAGGCTGGTGCCCGTGCCATGCGCTTCAACGTAGTCGATTTGATCGGCACTGACGTTGGCATTTTTGAGCGCTTGCTTGATGACGCGTTGCTGAGACGGGCCATTTGGGGCAGTCAGTCCGCTGCTCGAACCATCTTGATTGACGGCGCTACCCCGAATCAGGGCCAGGACACGATCGCGTTTGACGTCGACATCCGCTAGGCGTTTCAACACAACGAGGCCGCAACCCTCTCCGCGGCCGAAGCCGTTAGCGTCAGACGAGAAGGCTTTGCATTTGCCGTCTGGTGACAGCATGCGATTACGAGAAAAATCAATGCTAGTTTCAGGCGTGAGCGTTAAATTGACACCGCCCGTGATGGCGAGATCGCATTCCAAGTTACGTAAACTTTGACAGGCCAAATGCACTGAAACAAGCGACGATGAGCAAGCTGTGTCAATGGCAATACAGGGGCCCTCAAGCCCAAGCGTGTATGACAGTCGACCAGACGCCACGCTGTGGGCCATACCCGTCGTCATATAGGCATCGATGTCTGTCTTGTCGCGTGACATCGACAGCAAGCTGAAATCTTGATTGCAAATGCCGATGAATACGCCGGTTCGACTACCTGCCAGTGACTCAGGAATGATATTGGCGTGCTCGAGGGCTTCCCAGCACACTTCAAGCAACAGGTGTTGCTGGGGATCCATGTTTTTCGCTTCTCGCGGAGAGATGCCGAAAAATTCTGGATCTGACTCTTGTACCTGAGAAAAGAAAGATCCTTTCGTGGTGATGATCTTGCCAGCCTCGTCATAATTTGGACTGTAATAGGCTTGACCATCCCAGCGACTTTCAGGAATCGTTGCGATCGTATCTTTACCCGACAGGAGCAACTCCCAAAAGTCTTCAGGAGAGTCAATGCCGCCGGGGAATCGGCAGCCTAAACCGATGATTGCGATCGGTTCAGATTGTTGCTTTTCTAGCGCGTCGATTTTTTTTCGCGCTGCCTGCAAGGCGAGTAGCGCTTGCTTGACGGCGGTAAGCTGACTTTCAGAGGCGGACTGTTCCATTGCAAATAAACCGAAAAAGAGTCCACGTATTCGCTAGGTTGCGCACTTGAATTGAATCACCGAAACAAGTTGTTTCATGGGCTAGACCTTAACATAGGCAAGAGCGCACATACTCACAATTTCGCACAGAATGCCACTGGGGCGAGAGGGCTTGAGCTTGGGTCAGAACACCGAGCTTGTGATCGTTTTGGTTGCGACAACAGCTTTTATATTACTAAATATAACTTTATTTTCTTGGTCTTCAAAGCGCATCACTCTTAGCCTCCAAAGCCCATCTCTCTTAGTCTCTAAAGCCCCTCTCTCTTAGTCTCCAAAGCCCCTCTCTCTTAGTCTCCAAAGCCCATCTCTTTAAGGGTTTTTCTGAGCTCTTCAGCAGCCTCTTGGTCGCTCAATTGCTCAACTGCCAGGGTATCAACAGCGCTTGATACCTTCCTGTTGTCTTCAACGAGGGGAAATTTCTCATTGATTTTTGCGACGAGGTAGTTTGCCAGGCTAGTTGCATTTGGATAATCAAAGGCTAGGGTTGCGGGCAGTGCAACCATTAATTCGCGATTTAAGCGATTTTTGAGCTCAACCGCAGTCAGCGAATCCATCCCCATATCTAAGAATCCTTGCTTACGGTCAATGTTTCTCGACTTTGGCAAGCTCAGCACTGCGACGATATTCTGTTCAACTAACTGCAGAAGCAGAGTCGCTCTGTCCTCGGCCTTGGCGTTTGCGAGATCACTGAGCAAAGAACTGCTGGCTGTCTGGCGAGTTTGACCGATCGGTTCTTCTTGAAACGCAGTTATAAACGCCTTGGGCTTTTTATGGAGTTGGTAGGTTTTCCAGTCAATATCAAATACGCCGAGCTGAGGTCCGTGGTGATGCATGGCTTGACGCAGTGCAGCCAACGCCAGCCGAGGCGGCATGGCTTGAATGCCTTGCTTAGCCAGGCTAAGCGGTGAACTCATTCTTGCGGCTAGGCCGATTTCAGCCCAGGCGCCCCAATTAATGGCAAGCGTCGCGCGGCCTGTTGAACGTCGATAGTGCGCAAAAGAATCTAAGAAGGCGTTGGCCGCAGCGTAGTTGGCTTGGCCCGGTGCACCCAGCAGCGCGGTCGCCGATGAGAACAACACGAAGAAATCTAACCGGAGGTCAAGTGTGTGCTCGTGCATGAGCCATGCGCTGTCAATTTTTGAACGCAACACTCTGTCAAAGCGCTCGGCGCTTTGCTGCGAGAGGACACCGTCGTCAAGTACGCTGGCACAATGGAAGATGCCTCTGAGTCGGCGCCCAGAATCCTTAAGCTGGCGTACCAAGCGAGCCACATCGCTTGGTGCCGTGATATCGGCTTGCAGCACGGTAACCGTCACGCCAGCCTCGCGCAGTGCCTCGAGTTGCGCTTGCTTGTCTGGGGTTGGTGCACTTCGCCCGACTAAGCAAAGATGCTGCGCGGTTTGCTCAACCAGCCAATTCGCCAGACTCAACCCCAAGTCGCCTAAACCACCAAGAATCAGATATTGATCGTTTGGATCGCCAGAGATTAACGCTTGCTGCTGCATGTCGATGATGACTTTGCCAGTGTGTTTGGCTTGTTGCATCGTACGAAAAGCAGTCTCGACAGCGTCAGCCGCAAAGGTCTGGTAGGGCAGTGGGGTGAGCTCGCCGGTGGCAAAGCGCTCAAGCAGCTTGTGCAGTAACGCCTGCAACACGTCACGCTGCTCTCGGTATAGCACCATCAGATCAATCGGAAAATATTGTATGGCGGTTGAGAATTGCGCGACTTGTTCGGGAGTACGCAAATCGGTGATGCCGATCTCTAGAAAACGCCCGCCTGCTCTCAACAGGCGCAAGCTGGCATCAGTAAACTCACCGCGCAGACTATTGAGCACGGCGTCTAGACCTTCTCCGTGAGTGAGC
>CANCMG010000042.1 GCA_947378965.1 Alcaligenaceae bacterium
TGTAGAGCTTGGAACTCAGGAAGCATTCCAAGGTACGTCTGGTACTTCTGACTAACGTAGTCACGATACTTTGTGACTGAGTCTGGTCAACCTAGCTCTCAAGATTTTTAGTCTTTCAAGCTCCGTCCTTTAGGGCGGGGTAGTTGACGCGTTTCACTTATGTCTGTGGATGTAGCAATGTTAATGCCGCGATTGGCTAAGTCAAGATATTCATTTCTGTTAATCTTGGATGATCGATTTGCAGACAACAGGATCACTGATGAAGCGGACCATTTTTGTAATTAATCCTAACTCCACCCAGGCCGTGACTGAGGCCTTTGATCGCGGATTGGATTGTTTTCGGTTCGCAGGTGGGCCAACGATCCGTAGCTTGACTTTAGCTGAAGGGCCCCCGGGCATTCAAAGTCAAATGGATGTAGAACGAGTCACGTTGCCTTTGGTCAATCTGGTTAAAAAGCTAGACCTCGAACATGGCGCTGAGGCTGCCGCCTTTGTCATTGCCTGCTTTAGTGACCCTGGCTTACATGCCGTGCGTGAAGCCACAACCAAGCCAGTGCTGGGCATCAGCGAGTGTGGTTTGCTCTCAGCGATGACGCTCGGGCACAAAGTCGGTGTCATTGCGATTTTGCGCCAATCGATCCCCAGGCACATGCGAATGTTTGGCGCAATGGGAATCACGCAAAGAATCGCTGCTGAATTGCCGTTAGGCATGGAGGTCGTCGAGCTCTCGGACTCAACACGAACACGTGCAGGTTTATTGCGTGTCGGTACACAACTCAGGGATGCGCATCAGGCTGACGTGGTGGTGTTGGGCTGCGCAGGGATGGCCGAACATCGTCAATGGCTGCAGGATCAACTCGGCGTACCCGTAGTCGAACCTGCTCAGGCAGGTGTTTCGATGGCAATCGGTCGAATCCTATCCTCGTGGTAAGCGCCACGTTGCCGCGACCTTAGCTTTTTGACTGCACCTCAGTCTTTGCGCTGAATTGATGCTTCACATGTGAGGGCGCCTGAGGCGCACGCGCGGGTGACAACATAAAGCCAAATAATTTCTTTTCATGCCCTGTGGGCGTACGCGAAAGTAAACCCTGTGGCCGCTTAAGAATCACGATCACGATAATCAAACCGTACACAATCAAACGATATTCTTTAGCAAAGCGCAACGCTTCAGGCAGCGCTGTCAGCAAGATTGCGCCCAGCACTGGGCCCCACATCGTCTGCATGCCACCAAACAGCAAGAAAATAATAAAGTTCAGCGAGACAAAAAAACCGAGGTCGTGTGGGCTGACGATTAAAACGTAATTTGCTTGAATGGCCCCGGCAACACCAATCAAGGCAGCACCTAAGGCAAAGGTCAGTGTGCGTAACTGCGCCAAAGACACCCCCATGGCTGTAGCGGCAACCGGGTCATCGCGAATCGCGCGCGCAGCGAACCCCAGGCGCGATCCATCAAAGCGCCACGTGACATACAGCGCAACCAGTGTGGCGACGACACAGGTCGTCATCGTGGTGTTTGCGGCGAGACCAGTAAAGCTATTGGCGCCACCGATGTATTCCCAATTAAAGGCGAGCACTGACAACGCCTCGCCAAACGCGATCGTTGTGAGCTTTAAGACAAAATCACGCATCTTCAGCGTCAAAATCGCTAGCAGTGCCCCGACCAACGCACCCGCCAAGCCCGCCATCAATAAGGTCGGTGTAAACCACCAGCCCATTTTGACCGTCAAAATTGCGGATAAATAAGCGCCGACCCCTGCAATCGCAGCGGTGGCCATCGACAATTGGCCCGACATCGCGATGATGTAAAGACCAAGCACCTGGATCACGCTTAGGAGCGTGAAAATTAAAATCGGCTCTAGAAAGTTATACATGCTCTATACCTTCGTAGAATATGAACCGAACAGACCATTCGGCCGAAAATACAAGACGGCGATTAATACAAAGAACGCCACTGCATCTTTTAAGCTTGAAGAGATATAGCCCGTCACGAGTGCCTCAATCACACCGATTCCCAGACCAACCACCATCACCCCTTCAAAATAGCGATTGCCCGCAACGAGCATGCAAGTAAACGCCTTTAAGCCGTACAGCAAGCCCACAAAGGCCCACGCAGAACCATAGAGCGTGCCGACTGAAACAGCCGCAACGCCACCCATCAGTGACGCAATCATAATGGTGACCGAACACACAAGCCCGACGTTAATGCCAAAGGCTGCCGCCACATCTGGTCGCTCTGCAATCGCACGCGTCGCCCGCCCCAACTTGGTCTTGCGTACATAGAAACTTACGAAGGCCAACAGCAAGATACACACACCAAAATTCGCCAGTTGTCGCACCGTTAACACGATCGGACCTAACTCGATCGACTGGCGCGGCAAGAGGGTTGGATAAGCGACGGGGTCGGGCCCGGCAATGATTGCCATGCCATTTTGCAACATGATCGCGACACCCAGCGTGCCAATCAAGGTCGACAATACGTCGCGGTCGCGCAAAGGCTTAATCACGGTGCGTTCAAGTACAAACCCAACGGCCGCAGCACCGATTGCACCGAGCAGCACAGCACCCACAAAACCGCCCGCAGGAAACTGAGCGCCGGCCACCAAGCCTGCAAACATGCCCACCATGAAAATTTCTGGATGTGCGAAGTTAATCACGCGAAGCACGGTAAACGCTAGCGCAAAGCCCAGCGCCACCACCGCGTAGGTGCTTCCAATGATGAGGCCATTAGCCAATTGCTGCAAAAACAAGTCCACGATTTCTCCGAATCAACAATCTAAGTCGTTCAAGCGTGTCCGCCTAAGAACACTTCTTTCACAGACTCTTTGCCTGCAATCTCAGCCGCCAGGCCACTTTCAATAATTTGGCCCGTTTCAAGCAAATAGGCCCAATTCGCAACCTTGAGTGCTGCGCGCGCATTTTGTTCAACCATCAAGACCGAGATCCCCATTTTGTTGATCTCACGTGCAAGTGAAAAAACATCTCGCACGACCAAAGGTGCCAAGCCTAAGGACGGCTCGTCCATCAAAATCAGTTTTGGCGAAGAGATCAGTGCACGCGCAATGGCAACCATTTGTTGCTCGCCACCCGAGAGCGATCCTGACACCTGATCCCGACGTTCGGCCAGGCGCGGAAACCGCTCAAACATTTCTTGGATGCGCTGGTCAACCAAGCTCTTGTCATTGACGCACCAACCGCCGAGCTTGAGGTTGTCAAGGACGGAAAGTGTGTTCCAGAGTTGTCGTGCCTCGGGCACCCAAGCGATACCCAGCTCGTGAATTTGATGCGGTTTAAGCTTGAGTAAGTCAACGTCACCGTTAAAGGTAATGCTGCCTTGGCGCGCTTTTTGTAAACCGAGAATCGCTTTGATAATCGTCGTTTTACCTGCGCCGTTTGCCCCTAAAATCACCCGCACTTCGCCCGGAAAGATTTCGAGTGACACACCATTGACCGCAGGCACTGCGCCATAAGAGACCGCAAGGTCTTTAATACTTAACAAGGGTGTACTCATGACGCAGTCGCTGCCGTAGGCTCGTCTTCATCGACACCCAGATAAGCCTCGATGACGCGTTCGTCAGCCCGTATTTCTGCAGGCGTACCTTCTGCAATTTTTTGCCCAAAACTAATCACGACGACTCGATCCGAAGTTGACATCACCACATTCATATTGTGTTCGATCAGCATCAAGGTCACGCCTGCGTCACGCAAACGACCAATCAGCTTGATGACCTCTTGAGCCTCACGGGCAACCATACCCGCAGTCGGCTCATCCAAAATTAAGAGCTTGGGTTCAAGGGCCAAAGCACGCGCAATTTCTACTCGCCGTTGATCACCGTAAGGTAGTTCAGAGGGCATCCGAAACCGATTTGCACCGACTCCCACCCAATCTAACAAAGCCTCTGCTTGCTCAATCATCTCAGTACGCTCACGACGATCAAGTGCTGAACAGGTCAGGGCGTCGAACAGCCCCGAACGCGTGCGCGCCACGCGACCAATCATCACGTTTTCGAGTGCATTCAGGTTTTTGAATAAGCGGATGTTTTGAAAGGTACGACCAATGCCCATCTTTGCCAAACGTTGTGGTGCAAAGCCTGTCACATCTTGACCATCAAACATGACCGAGCCAGCATCGGCCCGATCAATGCCAGTAATCAAATTAAACAGTGTGGTCTTGCCAGCCCCATTGGGGCCGACAATTGACAACACTTCACCCTTTTTAACGTCAAAGCTAATGTCATTGACCGCAACAAGGCCACCAAACTTACGGGTAAGGTGTTCAACCCCTAAAATCGTTGACGACATGTTATGCAACGACGTCGTAAGTGCCACGCCCATTGACCTGAATGACCACGACAGACGGGCTGTTGTTGTTGCCGTCAGGTGGGTTATTAAAGGTCACGTTGGTACCGAGCGGTGTTGTGATTTTTAATGAAGCCAACGCAGCTGCAATTTTTTCACGGTCAAGGCTACCGGCTTTTTTAATGGCTTCGTATAACGTATACACCGCATCGTAGCCATAGGTCGAAAACGAAGTGGCTTCATATTGTGTAAAACGTGCCTTATAGCGATCAAGAAAGCTCTTGAGTTCTGGCGTCGGCGCTTGTAAGTCTTGCGCCAAGAAGGTGTACCCGCCTTTGATATCGCCCTTAGTGCCATCCCAATAGACTGGGTCCTGAAAAGAGCCAAAACCAGTCATCATTGGTAATTTGATGTTCGCCTCGACAACTTGCGATGCGACTTTTACGCCATCACCTGTTGTCGCAGCAATATAAATACCGTCAGGTTTGGTGCTGCGGATTTTTGAAATCTGCGCTGAAAAATCTTGATCGCCTGTTCTGAAGGCTTCAAACGCAACCACGGTGTAGCCAAGCGAGGCTGCCATTGTTTTCACAACCTCAGCATCACCAGCCTGCGCATCTTGTGTTTGATCATAGATCACGGCGATGCGCTTGAGGCCATGCTTGGCAACGACTTTTTTGAGTACCACAGGGATCGCTGTGGTTGAGACTGGATTCACCCGACAGGCATAAGGCGACCATTCTTTATCTTTGACTGGCGCACCCGAGCCGGCATCAATCATCGGCATTTTGAGCTGTGCGGCAACAGGCACCATTGCAATAAACCCGACTGAGTTTGACGGGCCGATCACGGCGGTCACCGAAGCATCGCCAGCAGCTTGCCTAAATAGCGTCACAGCTTGACGCGGATCATTAGCCATGTCAGATGTGGTCATCTCGAAGGTGTAAGACTTGCCACTGGCATCTTTAAAACCAAGCTTGTTGATATCGTCAAGGGCCAGCAAGCCCCCATCACGCGCACGAATACCGTAAGCCGCTGAAGGCCCCGTAATGCCCTGAACGTTTGTGATCTTAATCACGCCTGTACCTTGAGCACGCAAGAGCGCTGGTGCAAACAAGACAGAGCCTGCGCCTAAGGCAGCGGCTTGGGTAAAGCGACGACGACTGATTGCATGAGGATTTGATTTGTTCGACAAGACCGACATAGCGAGCTCCAAAAAATAAAATTTCGACTGATATACAAGCTTCTAAGCAGCATCTACTGTACACGTACTCAGACATTTTTATGCGCGTGGTACTGATATTCGCAACGGATAATATAGGGGTAATCACTGATAGTAAAGATGTCGCTTCAAAATAACCGTCTGAGCGTGGCGCAGGCTCGCAGTCGGTTAAAGTCAACGCATTATTTCAAGGTGACCTGTATGCCACACCCGTCTTCTTCGCCCGATAACCTCTCGTATTTTGATGCAATCAACATTGGTTCGCTTAGAAAAGAGTTTCCGGTTGGAACAGATTTTCTGAATAAGTTTGTGGGGATGAGCCCTGCAAGCTTGCGCGTCTGGCAAGACGCCCTTTTTGCTAAGCAACTTAAACGCGCCTGGCAAATTCCGTTTTACCAACGGCTCTGGGGTGAAGCAGGGATTCGTATTGCGGATATCCAGTCGCTCGATGATCTGTCTAAGTTGCCTAGTTTTGGCAAGCATGAAATCATGGCCTCGGTCGAGCGAAAGCCTCCGTTCGGTGATCACCATGGCCGAGATATTCCGGTCGATGGCAAGATCATTCCGATGGTATTGCAATCAACCAGTGGCACCACCGGTCGACCCCAACCACTGCTCTACAGCCCGCGCACACGTGAAGTACAAAATCTTATGCTCGCGCGGGCTTATTTAATGGCGGGGATGTGTGCAACTGATGTCGTGCACTCTGTGTATGGACATGGCCTGGTGAACGGCGGTCATTACATCCGTGAAGCAGTGCTGCACTTTACTGAGGCATTATTTGTGTCAGCAGGCACCGGAATCGAGACCTCATCGATTAAACAGGTCGAGTTTATGCGCGACTTTGGTGCAACTGTGATTGTGGGTTTTGCGGATTACATCAAGCGCCTTGCCGAAGTTGCGCATGAACAAGGCCTGGTGCCCGGTCGAGATATTCCTTTGCGCATGATCTGCGGCCATCTGTCAAAAGACGCGCGCGATGCTTTGTCAGCGGCCTGGGGCGGCGTCGAACTCTTTGATTGGTATGGTGTTGGCGACACCGGACTCATTGCCGCAGAGGGCTCAGACCACGACGGGCTGCATGTGATGGAGGATGCGCACTGGATCGAGATTTGCGACGTCGATACGGGTAAACCTGTTGCGCCAGAGGCGCCGGGCGACTTGATTGCCACCTGTTTATTTACAGATGATATTTTTCCGATTATTCGTTTCAACACGCACGACGTCACGCGCGTCTTGCCTGGCCCCTCAAAGCTGAATTTGCCTTTTCGTCGCATCGAGGGCTTTTTAGGCCGAAGCGACAATATGGTCAAACTCAGAGGCATTAACGTGTTTCCGCAGGCACTCTCGTCGATTTTGGCTGGCTCGCCTGGTTTCAGTGGTGAATACCTGTGCACCTTGACGCGCGATCCGTCAGGGCGAGAAAACCTTCTTGTGAGTATTGAAACCTCTGAAGCTGTCACCGAACCGTTGACCGCACAGTATCGTGAACTGTTAAAAAGAAAACTAGGCGTCGAAGTCAATATTGACCTGGTTGCCCCAACTGCGTTGGCTTCGCTCACAGGTGTCGAGGCCCGTCAAAAACCCATCCGTCTGATCGACCGTCGCTAAAGGAAACCGTATGTCCGCCACTCAAAATTTTACCGATCAAGTCTTCAGCATGCTTGAAGAGCGCGGTCAGGCTGCACTCAATGCACCAGACCCCACCTCAGCGATGCGCGAACTGATGCAAGGCTGTTTTGATACGCTCGGCGATCGAACCGCTCATCTAAAACCTGGCGCCTTGCTAGCGGGCGAACATCAGTATTTTGTCGCAGGTGCCTTCTTTGTCACCCCTGATCGACGCTATCACATGATCTGTGGCAACGTTGGTTTTCCCCCTGAACAAGAACGCCTCTGCATACCCATTGATGGTGGTCATCCAGGTCAAGTCTATGCCTCGAAAGCCAAAAAAATCCTCAAAAATACTGACGAGCACGGCACGTTTCGGCAGTATCTGAAATCTTCGCGGATGGGTTCAACAATCTTTACCCCGTTAATCTGGCAAGGGCAGTTTATTGGTCAACTGATTGTCGCCGCACAGGCTCGTAACACGATGCGCGACGAGGATCTACAAGCCTTGGTCGCTGTTGCACGCCTAGCAACGTCAGTATGGGTGGCGCAGGGCGGGCCTCAATGGCTGACGGCTAACTACCCACCAGAAAACGGGTTCTATGTTGACCGCGAAGGCGTCAAAGACTAAAGGGCACGTGCTGAGCAAAGTGTTCGGCGATCGCTTTACGCGTTGTAATCCAAGGGCCATGCGGCTCTTGGCTGCGCTGTTTGGCATACGCTAAAAACTTTTCAAGTGCCCAGATTCTGCCTGGGCGGCCAATAATGCGCAAATGTACACCCAGTGACATCATGTTCACGGTATGTCTGCCTTCACCCAAGGCCCAGTCCAGATTATCGATCGCGTACTTCAACCATTGATCAGGGGTGTATGAGGGCTCGGCCCACATCTTCATATCGTTGTTGTCCATCTGATAAGGCATCACCACAATCGGGCGGCCTTGATCGTGATCCCAGAAGGGCTGATCATCGCTCAGATCATCCATGTGATACATGAACCCTTCTTCAATTAACAGACGTCGTGTATTCATCGTCGTCAGGTAACGCGACAACCAGCCTGCGGGCGCTTGCCCAGTCGAGGCAAGGATCGAATCACGTGCTTTCACAATATAGGCGCGTTCTTCTTCTTCGGTCATGTTGAATTGATGCGCCCAGCGATAGCCATGAGACGTGATCTCGTGGCCGAGCGCTACGATTTGACGCGTCAGCGCGGGTGCACGTTCAAGCGCTAAGGCACAGGCTGTAAAGGTCGCTGTGATCTGCTGTTGGTCTAGCAAACGAAGGACCCTTGGTGCACCGCGATTCAAACCATACTGATAATTAGATTCATTAATCAGACTACGCACCGAGTGCTTTAAGGCAATGCCCATTTCATCAACAGGCTCAGGGTACTTATCGCCGTCTTGAATATTGGCTTCAGCACCTTCTTCGACGTTGATGACGATAGAAAGTGCCAAATGGGCATCATTGGGCCATTGATAAGCTTTAGGAGGTATCGCAATCGCCATCATCAAATCCATGTAATCACTTGCAATGTGTGTCTTGTCAATCTAGCATGGTTTCGGACTGAGTTAAACCCATACCGAGAACACCATGCTGCCTTCACATGATCGCTTTCAATATTCAGGTATTAAATCTCGCCCACAATTTAACTGGCCCGACAACAAACGGCTGGCGCTCTATATTGCGGTCAATATCGAACATTTTCCGTATGGCGTGCAGTGCGGCGTCGACCTCGATCGTCAAACCCAACCCTGGAGTCAGCGCAGTTGGTTGTGGCGCGAATACGGCAATCGTATCGGCGAATGGCGTCTGATTGAATTATTTGACGAGCTCAAGCTTAACGTCGGTGTCATTGTCAACACCGAGAATTATGCTCATTGCCCTGACTTGATACAAGCCCATCGTGCACGTGGTGACGAAATGATTGCGCACGGGCGCTCAAACGCCGAGCGTCAAATCGAAATGGATGAGGCGACTGAGCGCACCATGATCAACGAAGTGACCGCGCTGATGCAAAAAGCGGATGGTAAGCGTCCACAAGGTTGGTTAAGCCCTTACTTGACCCCAAGCTTGAATACAACCGACTTGCTAGTTGAGGCCGATTATTCATACGTGCTCGACTGGGGCATCTGTGATGAACAACCCTTCTGGGTCAAGAGCAAGGGCAAACCGATTTTGTCAGTCCCGTATCCAATCGAGCTCAATGATCAACCCGCGATTGCCTATCGACATAATTCGGCACACGAATATTGCGACATGATGGTTGAAAATTTTGAAGAAATGCTGCGGCGCTCAGTGGATGCGCCCTTGGTCTGTGCGATCTCTTTACATTCTTTCATTATGGGCCAACCCTTTAGGCTGGCCCGCTTGCGAAAAGCCTTGCAACACATCATGTCTTATCGTGATCAAATCTGGCTGACGACCCCGGGCGAAGTGGCGGCGCATTATCAAAACCTACCGACTGAATTACAGTTGCACGCTAAGTGATCTCTTTGAACGCCTCCTCGGTGGCGTTCGGATCTTTTTGCAGGGAGAGGTGACCGCTGTGTGCAACGCAGTGAGCGGCGCCTCGTCAAGCAAGCAAAATGACTGGCGTTCGAAAAGCTTAATTTGCGGCATGCATTGGTTCAGCAGCTCCTTGAATCATTTTCGTTCAATAAGCTGAAAACCGATCATGCCGACCACCATTGCAATGACGAAGATCAGTGCCTGTGTTTGACCCGCAGCCATCGATACCAAGGCAGGGCCTGGGCAAAAACCGGCTAAGCCCCAGCCAGCGCCAAACAACAGGCTGCCGATCACCAGCCGCTTGTCGATCACGTTTGACTTGGGCAGGCTCAGGGCACCACCTAAAAAACTAGTTGTACGTTTTTTAGCAAGTGCGAACGCAAAAAAGCCGACCAAAATTGCCCCGCCCATCACAAACGCAAGCGAGGGATCCCACTGGCCAAACAGATCCAAAAAACCTAATACTTTGCCTGGGTCGGTCATGCCCGACAGCAACAGGCCCAAACCAAACACGAGTCCAACGATAAATTCACTGAGGCGATGCATGATATGTCCCTTAAAGTAGGTGGCGCGCAATAAAGACGACGGCAAACCCGGCCGCCATGAAGGCTAGGGTGGCGATCAGAGAGCGTGGTGAAAGACGCGCTAAGCCGCACACGCCGTGCCCGCTGGTACAGCCTGACCCATACCGGGTGCCAAAGCCTACGAGCAGGCCTGCGATGATCAGTAAGACCACACCCGCGTCGATGCGTGGAGCCGAGAGCAGGTTGGTTGGCGCCAAGGCTTTGAAGACCCAGGGCGAGGAGAATAGACCGGCAAAAAAGGCAAGGCGCCAAAGCGTGTCGTAACGCTTGGGTGGGATGAGGCCACCAAGGATGCCGCTGATGCCCAGGATGCGACCATTGAGCAAAATAAACAGGGCCGAAGCCAGCCCAAGTAAGACTCCGCCTGTGAGCGAAGCCCAGGGTGTGAAGTGTGACCAGTCAATTGTCATGGATGAACCTCGGTGTGATTGCAGAACTCTGCGTAAAGCACTTTCATAACGGCCAAGGCCGGTGGACTAGAGAATTGGTAGTAAATGTTTTTGCCTTCGCGCCGAGTGCTGACAAGCTGCTCTTCACGCAAGACCGTCAATTGCTGCGAAAGAGTGGGTTGAGCAATGCCTAGCAACGCCTCAAGTTCGCCTACTCGGCGCTCGCCTTGTGTGAGTTGGCAAAGGATCAGAAGGCGATCGGGGTTTGCCAACACCTTTAGAAAACGGCAGGCCTGCGCGGCCGAGGCCTGCAGCACCTGCAGGTCGATTGCGCCTGACGGTTGCGATAGCGGTTGAGATACCGGTTGAGATACCGGTTGAGATATGTCAAGTGTTGTCATAATAAAATATCTATATATAATTTATTAAATGATATATTATCACAGTACAAACTAATTTCGCAATGATTTATTACTAAGGAAAGCTCATGGGGCGGCAGGCAGCAACTTTGGTCACACCAATGGTCCACGGTATCTTCGACGCCAATACTTGGACAGTGACTTACGTGGTCTACGAAAAGCCCGGATCGGCGTGTGCCATTATTGATCCAGTGCTAGATTACGATCCAAAGTCTGGCCGCACCAGTCATGCGAGTGCAGACAAGGTCGTTGCCTTTGTAAGCGAGCAGAACCTGACGGTTCAATGGATTTTAGAAACACATGCCCATGCGGATCATCTATCTGCTGGGTCTTACCTCAAGCAAACGCTGGGCGGCAAACTGGCGATTGGAGAGCATATCACCGGTGTGCAAACGGTGTTTGCTGGCATCTTTAATCTTGAGCCGTCTTTTAAACAAGATGGTTCGCAGTTTGATGTACTGTTAGCCGATGGCGCTGAAATTGCAGTGGGTCAGCTTGTTGGCCATACACTTTTCGTGCCAGGGCATACGCCAGCTTGTGTTGCGTATCAATTTGGCGACGCCGTCTTTGTGGGCGATACGATGTTTATGCCTGACGTTGGCACAGCGCGTTGTGATTTTCCTGGCGGTGATGCGGCTACGTTGTACCACTCAGTGAAAAAAATATTAAGTCTGCCGCCAGAGACACGCTTGTTTATGTGTCACGACTATCCCCCCACCGATCGTGCGATTCAATTTGAAACCACGGTGGCTAAGCAACGCGCACACAATATTCACGTGCACGAGGGCGTCACTGAAGCGCAGTTCGTTGAGTTGCGCACCAAGCGCGATGCAACGCTTGCGATGCCAGTGTTGATCTTACCGGCGGTACAGATCAATATTCGGGCTGGTGAGTTGCCGCCCAAAGAGAGTAATGGCGTCGCCTATGTCAAGATTCCTCTTAACGTGCTTTGAAAATGTTTCTGTAGAAAGATTGTTTTAACCTGGGGTGTAACTTGGAGAATCTCTGTTCTTCCCGCGTTAGCGACGTCCGTTCGGACGAGGGTGGGGAGGATGTCAAAAATTTCGCTAGCCTTGTTGTTTAACCGCAGTTGCAAGACAAAGGAAAAATCATGAAACAGAACGTTGGCGGTATCGATCGCGTATTACGTATCGCAGTAGGTTTGCTACTGATTATTTTGGCGGCAAGCGGCACGGTCGGGTCTTGGGGCTGGTTAGGCGTCGTGGTGCTCGCCACGGGAGTATTCAGCTTTTGCGGGGCTTATAAGTTGTTTGGGTTTAACACTTGCCCGCTGAAGATTGTAAAAAAATAGCAAGCGGGTTTGTCTGGTTAGTACAGCCCGCCAAGCACGGGTGTCAGTTCAGGCTGCTCATCGCACTAAACGGCCCAAATAAACAATCTCCCACAGTATGTCTTTCGCGGTGGGAGATTGTTCAGATTTTTAGTAAGTCGTCGCTCTACAAGCTTCTAGTGCGGCAACTCGATACCGCACCCCGTGAGCTTTTGTATCTAGTGCATTACCTCAACGCAGCGACGCGTTCAGCTTTTTCAACGCTTCAGAGCCGGGGCACAGCTGCTTAGAGTCGAACGCCGCCAAGGGTGTATCGCTGGTATTGAGCGACGCATGCAGATCGGTTGCATCAGGATCCAGATACAGCAAGCCCGTGACCACTTCGCCGCGCGCTTGATGTTCATTGATATAACTGAGGGCGCCATAACGGTCTGAGGGATCGTAATCGTTGTGCAGTTTGCGCAGACGTAGCGTCTTGCCATCGTGCTGTTCTACTTCAACGACCTCACCAGGTTCATATTGCGTCACGATTTCGTCGCGCGAGGTGAAAAAATCGATACGACTGACCGCTTCGTTGTGTTCGCGTACATAGTCATAGCTCTTGGTGCTGCCGCTATGATTGTTAAACGCGATACAAGGGCTGATTACATCGATAAAGGCCGCGCCACCGTGGCCAATCGCACCCTTGATCAAGGGCACCAGTTGGTCTTTATCGCCCGAGAAGCTGCGCCCAACATAAGTGGCACCTAGCTGTAAGGCTAGCCCCACCAAGTCGATCGGGCTGTCATTGTTGACGACGCCCTTTTTACTTTTTGAACCTTTGTCGGCAGTTGCAGAAAACTGGCCCTTGGTTAAACCATATACACCGTTGTTTTCGACAATGTAGGCCATGCTCACACCGCGACGCATCGCGTTGGCAAACTGACCTAAACCGATTGAGGCTGAATCGCCATCACCCGACACGCCTAAGTAAATCAGTTCGCGGTTGGCAAGATTGGCACCGGTCAAGACTGAAGGCATACGACCGTGAACGGTATTAAAGCCGTGTGAGGCACCTAAAAAATAGTCAGGAGTCTTTGAACTACAACCAATACCTGATAATTTCGCCACGCGATGCGGCTCGATATCGAGCTCCCAACAGGCTTGCACAATCGCTGCTGAAATTGAGTCATGACCGCAACCGGCGCAGAGTGTTGAGACGCGTCCTTCATAGTCGCGACGCGTGTAGCCGACTTTATTTTGAGTGAGGCTAGGATGGTGCAGGGCGGGCTTGGTGATGTAGGTCATGCCACTTCCTTTTGCTTTTTGGTGTTTGACGCAGTTGAGGCACCCGCTTTGAGGTGCGTGCGAATGTAGTCGGTGATAAAGCGCGCGGTAATCGGTGTGCCATCGTAGTGCAGCACTTTGATCATTTTGGCTGGGTCGATTGACAGTTCATTGACTAAGATCGAATGCATTTGTGCATCGCGGTTTTGTTCAACCATATACACCTGATCGTGCTCGGCAATAAAGGCCTCGACCGAGGCCGGAAACGGAAACGCACGTAGACGCATCGCGTCTAGATGAATCCCTTCAGCGTTCAAAATGTCTAAGCCTTCTTTCATTGCAGGGCTGGTCGAGCCAAAGTAGATCACACCAAGTTTGGTTGGTTTGGGTGCCTTGTCAAACACCGGCTGTGGCACCATATCGGCGGCTGTTGCAAACTTACGTAGCAACCTTTCCATGTTGTAGATGTAATCTGGGCCACGCTCTGAGTAACGTGCGTACGGATCGCGTGTGGTGCCACGGGTAAAGTAGGCGCCCTTGGTGGGATGGGTGCCAGGCAATGTGCGCCAGGCGATACCGTCACCATCAACGTCTTTATAGCGACCAAAGTCTTTGCCTGCCTCAAGTTCTTCGGCGGTCATGACCTTGCCGCGATCGTAAGTGCGGGCGTCATCCCAGACAAAGGGTTTTGACAGGCGTTGGTTCATGCCGATATCAAGATCGGTCATAAAGAAAATCGGTGTTTGCAGTCGGTCAGCTAAATCTAATGCAACCGCACCAAACTCAAAACACTCGTACGGGTCTTCAGGCAAGAGCATCACGTGCTTGGTGTCGCCGTGCGACGCATAGGCACACGCTAATAAGTCTGATTGTTGTGTGCGAGTCGGCATGCCAGTTGAGGGGCCACCGCGTTGCACATTAATAATCGTGACCGGGATCTCAGCGAAGTAGGCCAGACCGATGAATTCGGCCATGAGCGAGATACCAGGGCCCGAGGTAGCGGTAAAGGCGCGAGCGCCGTTCCAGCCAGCACCGACCACCATACCGATCGAGGCCAGTTCATCTTCGGCTTGCACAATCGCAAAGCGATTCAAACCCGTGCTTGGATCAGTGCGGTACTTGTCGCAGTATTTTTGAAAGGCCTCTGGCACAGAGGACGACGGCGTAATGGGGTACCAAGCTGCAACGGTGGCACCACCATAGACGCAGCCAAGCGCCGCAGCACTGTTGCCGTCAGTAAAAATCTGATCGCCAACCTTGTCTGCTTTTTGTACGCGAATACCAAGCGGTGCCGTGAGGTTGTTTTTCACATAGTCACGGCCCAGGTGCAGTGCACGAATATTTGAGTCGAGCAGTGCTTCTTTACCTTTATATTGCTCGGCAAATAGTTTTTCAAATACCTCAGCATCGACCGCCAGCAGCATCGACAACGCACCAACATAAATGATGTTCTTAAACAGTTGGCGTTGCCGTGGGTCAGTGTAGGTTGCGTTGCTGATTTCAGTCAGTGGGATGCCAATGATATTGATATCAGGACGAAACTTTGACTCGGGGATCGGACGCGTTGAGTCATAAAACAAATAGCCACCTGGCTCGATCTCGGCAATGTCGGCGTCCCAGGTTTGCGGGTTCATGGCAACCATCAGGTCTACGCCACCACGGCGGCCTAGGTAGCCTTTTTCGCACACGCGAGCTTCGTACCAAGTCGGCAGACCTTGAATGTTGCTCGGGAAAATATTGCGCGGGCTGACGGGCACGCCCATACGCAAAATCGCTTTGGCAAACAGTTCGTTGGCCGAGGCCGAACCCGAGCCGTTTACGTTAGCAAATTTAATGACAAAGTCGTTAATGGCTTCGATCGGTTTCATACAGACTCCAAAATTGAACCGTTTGCCTGTTGATCGCGAGCAAGCGGTCCAGCATTGGTGGTCGTTAATAAAAACTTTTGCATATCCCAGGCGCCTGTCGGGCAACGTTCAGCGCACAAGCCACAGTGCAGGCAGACATCCTCATCCTTCACCATCACACGGCCAGATTTCAAATCGCTCGACACGTAGAGGTCTTGAGTGAGTTCAAGCGCAGGAGCTCGCAGACGCGTTCTGAGTTCTTGCTCTTCGCCGTTTTGAGTAAACGTAATGCAGTCTGTTGGGCAAATGTCTGTGCAAGCATCGCACTCGATACAGGTCTTGGCATTGAACACTGTTTGCACGTCGCAGTTCAGGCAACGACTAGCCTCTTTGAAGGCCGTTGCCGCGTCAAAGCCTAATTCAACCTCGACACGAATGTTGGCAAGCGCTGTTTCAGATTCAGCCCATGGCACTTTGAAGCGAGCATCATTAGACACATCGTTTTGATAGCTCCACTCGTGAATGCCCATTTTTTGCGACATTAGATTCGTGGTGGGGGCGGGGCGCTTCTCGGTATCTTCGTTATTCAAGAAACGATCAATCGACACAGCCGCTTCGTGCCCGTGTGCCACAGCGGTAATAATATTTTTTGGACCAAAGGCTGCATCGCCACCAAAAAATACGCTTGGCTTTGAGGTTGACTGAAACGAGTCGTTGCCCAACACTGGTTGGCCCCACTTATTGAAATCAACACCACTGGCTTCGTCGATCCACGGAAACGCATTTTCTTGGCCGACAGCCAACAGCACGGTGTCACACTCAAAAAATACGTCAGGCTGACCGGTAGGTACCAAATTGCGACGGCCTTTGTCGTCGTATTTAGCCTCGACGACTTCGAAGGTCATGCCGATGAGCTTGCCGTCTTTGTGCTCAAAGCTTTTGGGGACATGAAAGTTGATGATTGGTATGCCTTCGTGGATGGCGTCTTCTTTTTCCCAAGGCGAGGCTTTCATTTCATCAAAACCACTTCGTACGATGACTTTGACATCAGTGCCGCCCAAGCGACGCGATGAACGGCAGCAGTCCATGGCCGTGTTACCACCGCCCAACACGATGACGCGCTTGCCAACGCTAGTGACATGACCAAACGATACCGAGGCTAACCAGTCGATACCGATATGAATATTGGCCGCTGCTTCTTTACGACCTGGTACGTCAAGATCGCGCCCGCGTGGTGCACCACAACCCACAAAGATTGCGTCATAGCCTTCGGCCATCAAGCCGCTCAGTGACTCAACGCGCTGGCCCGCTTTAAAGTCAACGCCCATCTCAAGGATGTAATTGGTTTCTTCATCAATGACCGACTCTGGTAACCGAAAGCGGGGAATCTGCGAACGAATAAAACCACCAGCTTTTGCCTCACCGTCGAACACGGTGACTTGGTACCCAAGCGGTAGAAGATCGCGTGCGACCGTTAAAGAGGCAGGGCCTGCACCCACGCAGGCAATTCGTTTGCCATTTGGTGCGGCGATGCTAGGCATGCGACTTTTGATGTCGCTTTTATTGTCAGCGGCGACACGCTTCAGACGGCAGATCGCAACCGGTTCTGGCTTGTCACCATTGTTTTCTTCGACGCGACCACGGCGGCAAGCGGGCTCGCAAGGGCGGTCACAGGTGCGACCTAAGACACCTGGAAACACATTAGAGACCCAATTCACCATATAGGCGTCGGTGTAGCGACCTTGCCCGATTAAGCGGATGTATTCAGGAACGGGGGTGTGAGCAGGGCATGCGTACTGGCAGTCAACAACCTTGTGAAAATAGGTCGGGTCCGTCAAATCTGTTGGTTGCAAAACGAATCTCCTGTCCGCCGAAGCGAGTTATTTTTTGATTGGCTCTACGCCAAGACTCAACCGTTTGACTGAGGTCAAGACTTCGCAATTAGAATCCCTGTAATACGCATAGTCTAATGTGGCGCGGCGATTCTTGCACGTTGATATTGAGGGCTTGGTGATCTCATCATCACTCTTTGCCTTCTTGGTGGTTTTTTCTTAAATTTGCTGCGATGCCGCAAAAATGATTGTGGCGCTGCGGGCTCTGTTAATCTGTGCAAAAGTAAGCTTTGACTGCTTGATTCAAACAACCCAGATGAAATGAGACAACACTTTGGCGAATGACTCGATGACAAGATATCTAGTGACAAGACGTGCGCTGCTGTTGACTTGCGCAGCTACCTTTGCGGTGTGTAGCCTTGGCGCCCAGGCGCAAATGCCCAATAAGCCCATTACGCTGATTGTGCCATTTGCGGCCGGCGGTAATCTTGACATTGTCGGCCGTTTGATTGCTCCGGGCTTGGCCAAAGAACTGGGGCAATCCGTTGTCGTGCAAAATAAACCCGGAGCAGGGGGTGTACTAGGGGCTACCGAATTATCGCGCTCTGAACCCGATGGGACTGTTTTGCTGGTTAGCACGCCTAACGCCATTACAGTTGCGCCCAAGATGGTGCAGACACAATACACAATCGATAGTTTTGCCGCAGTGGGGTTGATCTCTTCAACGTCATTACTGCTCGTCACTCGCACCGAACAGCCGAAATTTAAGGATTTCGCTAGTTTTGTGGCCTTTGCCAAAGCTAATCCAGGCAAAGTCAGCATTGCGAACGCGGGTATTGGTACGTCCAATCATATTGCCATCATGCAGTTACAAATCATGGCCGGCATCGAGCTGAATGTGATTACCTATAAAGGTTCAGGGCCCTCTAATATCGATTTGTTAGGTGGGCAAGTCGATGTCAGCATCGATCAGTTGTCGAGCGCAATTACGTTTCTTAAATCTGGACGTACTCGTGCCATGATGGTGGTCGCTGCAGAGCGCGATCCCTTGGTACCTGACGTGCCAAGCGCGAAAGAACTGGGTTTGCCGCAGCTTGAGGTCAGTACAACGGCGGGGTTGTTAGCACCCGGAAAAACGCCTGCGGCAACGCTCGCGCTCTTGAATGCGGCACTCAACAAAACCTTGGCAGATCCTCAGATCCAAGAGCAATTGGCGCGTGCTGCCAGTCGGACGCGCCCAGGGCCTGCCGCTGTGTTTACGACTCTGATGCAAACCGAAGATAAGACTGCAACGGCGTTAGCTGCGGCTGGAAAGCTCAAACCCGAGTAAACGGGCTGAGCCGGCCTGGCTCGCTGGCTGATTTTTGCAGCGGCCTAGCGTCTGAACAAGTCAGCAAGTAGTCTGGCCGAGTGGATCTAGTATTCAGTCAGCCAGTAGTCCGACCGAGTCAGTCTAGTATGAAGTCAGCCTCCAGTCTGGCCGAGTCAGTCTAGTAGCCGAGTTGTCGATTGATCTTGTTATCAAGCTGCCCTGTTGTAGTGAGCTTGGCAAAATTGGCAAACCAGCAATCCAGCACGCGCTGTACATAGTCGGGTGCGTCGCACGAGATATGTGGCGTGACTATCAGGTTAGGCGTCGTCCAAAGAGGTGAGCCCGGCTCGAGGGGCTCTTTATCAAAGACATCCAAGATCGCGCCATCAAGCTGTTTGCTTGCCAGATGCTTGATGACTGCGGCGTAATCCACAATTGGTGAGCGGCCGATATTAATCAACCCCGCCCCTTTGGGTAATGACGCGATTCTGGCGTCGGTGATCAAGCCTCGGGTGTCTGCGGTGAGGGGTGCAGCAACAATCAAATAGTCAGTACGCGGTAAAACGCCGTCGAGCTGGCTCACGCTGATGGTTTCGTCGGCAAGCGGTTGCGCAGCGCCCGAGCGTGTCACAGCAATGACCTTCATGCCAAGTCGTTTGGCGCCCAAGCCCGCTGCGCGGCCAACGTCGCCAAAGCCAATCACCGTCGCGGTTTTACCGCGGATATTGAATTCATGAATCATGTCCCAAATCTGCTTGGTTTGATTCGCCAGAATTTGAGGCATTTTGTTGTGCAACATCAACAAAGCCATGCTGATGAAGTCTTCAGTCTTGTCGCCATGAATGCCGCTGCTGTTGGTGACGGTGATTTGTTCGGGCAACCAGTCAAGCGGCAGCAGGTGATCCACACCCGCACCTGTTGTATGAATCCATTTAAGTTTTTTTGCTGCAATGATTTTTGGGCGATCAATCGGGCCCGCAAGCAGCGCATCAGCGTCTTGCAGGGCCTTCTCTAAAATATCGCCATCCCAACCAACAGAGACATCAATTTGTTTGGCAAGCTCTGGATGCCTAGCCGCCGCTTGTGTCCACTGCTCAAGCGTGAGGTGAAAAAGTTCATTACGTTGGCGGCCGTTTTCTAAGTGGAGTCTGAAGCGTGTTGACATAGATGTTCTATTAAGCGGTTGGGTGTAAAGAAAAGAATAACAAAGTCAGGATTCTATGTGTGTCAGAAAACTAGCTTTGTTAACCGAACGCGAGCGCAACGATAACTTTTTTTAAGAGGTGGTTGAGTGCCAAAGGTGCGTGGCTCAGTCATTCTGCTTTAACGTTCGCAGTTCGGGCGACTTTACCCCATTTGTCATATTCTAAGGCTAAGTAATCGCTAAACTCTTGCGACGTCGAGGCGCCTAACACCGCGCCAAGATTGGCTAGCCGTTTCTGTAGCTCTGGCGAGCCCATCGCGGTAGCAAAACCTTGTTGCAGGCGGTTGACGCTTTCTGCTGCGGTTCCTTTAGGAGCAATAAAGCCGATCCAGGGTTCGATCTCAAAGCCGGGTAAGCCCGATTCGGCAATAGTCGGTGTGTCAGGAATCAAAGCCATCCTTTTGAGTCCGGTCACAGCAATCGGACGCAGACGCCCTTGCTTGACCTCTTGCTCGACCAAAATCCAGTTGATGAAGGTCAGTTGAACGCGGCCAGCGATCAAATCTGTCATTGACGGACCTAGGCCTTTGTAGGGGATGTGATTGAGTTTGACGCCAGCCAGCATTTGTAGAAGTTCGCCTGAGAGATGCGCTGTTGAGCCTACGCCGGCTGAGGCATAGTTCACGGCGCCCGGGTTAGCCCGGGCGTAGGCGATTAACTCTTGAATAGTCTTTGGGGCAAACTGAGCGTTTGCTGTCATCACCAAATGGTATTTCGCGACAACGGTGATGGGGGCAAAATCTTTAAGCGGGTCGTAGAACAGCTTGGGTTGAATGAACGCATTGATGACAAAATCGGGTGCAGTGAGCAAGATGGTATTGCCGTCTGGTGCGGCATTGGCCACCAGCTGCGTGGCAATCATTGTGGCCCCACCTGGGTGGTTTTCAACAATCACCGGGCGGCTCAACGCCTCAGCCAGTTTTTGTGCAATCACGCGCGTGGCGACATCGGTTGGGCCACCTGCTGCAAACGGTGCAATGATCCGCAGAGGCTTGACCTCGACCTGCGCTGAGCTGTTTGCGGTGAAAAGTCCGATCAAGCAGACAGAAAGAAACAAGTGTCGGGCTAGGTAACGGGGCATGTTGTGTCTCATTTTTTTGGATCTTCTTAGCGTAACTCGAAATGTCTTTTGGCGTGGCGTTGTATTGTTGGTGTGAAGTTGTATATTCGTTTCTTAGGGTCGACTAGCCGGTCTCCCGTCTTGAACTGCAACCACTTTTGTTGTCTTTTGTGTAGGCCTAACAGCGAACGTATCCATCGAAAATTTTTATGATTCAAAAAGATCACTCGAACCCTGAGTGCCAACCATGTTAGGGGTCACCGACTATGGCGCTTTTGTTGTCGCCTTCCTCATATTTTTGTTGATCCCCGGGCCCGGTAACTTGGTGTTGATTACGTCAACCTCCAAAGGGGGCGTGCGGGCCGGCCTGGCCGCTACCGTTGGGATTGTTCTTGGAGACCAAGTCTTGTCTTGGTTGGCCGTGGCAGGGGTCGCTGCTGTCTTGAGCACGTCGCCAACCGCTTTTGCTGCAGTGCAGTGGGTGGGTGCTGCGTATCTTGCCTGGCTTGGGGTAAAAATGTTGCTCGCTAAACTAGGCGCAGCTCCTATCCTGAACATCAAGCCTTATCACTACCTGCGTCAGGCGTTTTTAATTACGCTGTTAAATCCAAAAGCGATTGTTTTTTATATGGCGTTTTTCCCTCTTTTCATTGATCCGGTGAGGCAACAAGGCTTGTTGACGTTTGGTCTCTTGGCCTTCACCATTGCGGCACTGGCCTTCATGTATGGCTTGATCGCAGTCCTCTTAACGCACTTTTTCGCCGAGCGCATGCGACGCAACCCCAAGGCTGGTTTTCTGCTTGAAAAGCTGGCAGGCCTATGCCTGCTTGGGTTTGGTGTGCGTTTAGTGTTGAGTCGTTAGCGCATCGGTTTGCACGGCGGGCTTGCGTTGAGGTCGTATTCCTGCCTACTCTGTCGTGTGGACAACGCCGTTTTGTAGGCGGTGCAGCTTTTTTGTGCACAGCGCTGCTGTCGTTCAGCTACGCCACGAAGCTTTGTTGTAGACAGTGCTGCGGTGCTTAATCTAAGCCACACAGCTGTGTTGTAAACAGTCCAGATTAATAATAAACGCGTAGAGACTAATCATGAAGATAGCAGTGTTGCCAGGCGATGGCGTAGGTCACGAGATCATTCCCGAGGCGGTGAAAGTCCTGCAGGCGGTAGCGAAAGGTCATTTTGAACTCGACCTTGAGTATGGCCATATTGGGATGACAGGTGTTCACGCAACGGGTAAGCCGCTGCCCGATGAGACATACGCGCTTGCCAAACGTGCTGATGCGATTTTGTTTGGCGCGATCGGGGGGCCAGAATATGAACAGTGGATTCGCACTCACAAAGTGCGCTCAGGGTTATTGCAGTTGCGCTCAAACTTGGGCTTGAACGCAAATTTACGCCCAATTAAGTTGTTTCCAGAGTTGGCGGGCGTCTCGACACTCAAGCCTCACGTGATTGAGGGTTTGGATTTGTTGATTTTGCGTGAATTGTCTAGCGATATCTATTTTGGTGAGCCTCGTGGCCCCGTGCAAAATGCTTCGGGTGAACGCGAGTCGATTAATACGATGCGTTATACCGAATCGCAGATTCGTGCGATCGGGCATGTGGCTTTTAAAACAGCGCGCCAACGCAAAAGTAAAGTCTGTTCGGTGGATAAGGCAAACGTGCTTGAAACCATGCAGCTTTGGCGCGACGTGATGACAGAGGTCGGCGCAGAGTACCCGGATGTCGAGTTGACGCACCTGTATGTCGATGCTGCTGCGATGATGTTGATTCGTGCGCCAACCCGCTTTGATGTGATTGTGACGGGCAATATGTTTGGCGATATTTTGTCGGATGAGGCGGCGATGCTGGTGGGCTCACTGGGTATGTTGCCTTCAGCCTCTCTGGCACCAGATGGAAAAGGCCTGTACGAGCCGATCCATGGCTCTGCACCCGACATTGCAGGTAAAGATATTGTGAACCCCTGTGCCATGATTTTGTCAGCTGCCATGATGCTGCGTCATAGCTTTAAGCGCGAGGCAGACGCGCAGCGCATTGAAAACGCAGTACGGTCAGTGGTTGGGCGTGGTTTGCGTACGGCCGACATTATGGATACAGATAGTCGCTTGGTAGGTACCAAAGAAATGGGTGATGCAATCGCTGCAGCAGTTATCAGCTGAGCCGATGATGGCTGAGCCAACTGGTAAAACCCTGTTTGAAAAAATCTGGCTCGCGCATGAGGTCATGCGCGATGACGATGGCCAAAGCCTGCTTTACATTGATCGAAACATGATCCATGAAGGTTCGCGTAATCCTTTTCAAGTGCTCGCTGCAAAAAATATCCCGGTGCGCAGACCGGACCGCACCTTTGCAACACCCGATCACTACGCCCCCACCACAGGGCGCTCGCTCGATAGTATCGATGGGCCAGAGCGTCTGGATATGGTGGTGTCATTGCAGCGCAATACCCAACAGGCCGGGATCACAATGTTCGGTATGGATGATGCGCGTCATGGGATCAGTCATGTGGTGGGTCCAGAGCAGGGCTTGAGTCTGCCCGGTATGACGATCGTTTGCGGCGATAGTCATACCTCAACCCACGGCGCCTTAGGCGCTTTAGCCTTCGGTGTAGGTGCCTCGGAGGTTGCCCATGTGTTAGCGACACAGACTATTTGGCAACGTATGCCCTTGACCATGCGTGTAAACATTGACGGCGTTTTGCAATTGGGTGTCTGCGCAAAAGATGTGGCCCTCGCCTTGATTGCCAAAATTGGCTCTGCTGGCGCAACGGGCTTTGTGATTGAATACACAGGTTCAACCGTAGCGGCCATGTCCATGGAGGCTCGACTGACCTTGTGTAACCTGTCAATTGAAGCGGGTGCTCGCGCGGGTATCATCGCGCCCGATGAGGTGACCTTTGCCTACGTGGCTGATAAGCCATACGCTCCTAAAGGGAGTGAGTTTGAACAACAATTAGTGCTTTGGCGTGAGTTGTTCAGCGATCCAGATGCGACGTACGGTGCGGAAGTTTTTTTGGACGCCAGTGCCATTGGTCCGATGGTCACATGGGGAAATAGCGTCGAAGACGGGTTAGAGATTACCGGTCACATTCCGGATCCTGCCCTGATCGTTGACGCCTCGCGCCGCGCAGTTCTTGAACAGTCGCTTCGATACATGGATTTGACCCCAGGGCAGGCGCTGTCCTCCGTCAACATTGATTATGTCTTTATTGGCTCGTGCACGAATGGACGTCTCGAGGATTTACAGGCTGCGGCCAACATAATTCAGCATAAAAAAATTGCCTCACACGTACGCGCCATCGTGGTACCTGGGTCTGGCACTGTGAAGGCCCAGGCAGAGACGCTGGGACTTGATCGAATATTTTTAGATGCGGGTTGCGAATGGCGAGAGCCTGCCTGTTCGATGTGTTTATCGACCAATGGCGATATGGTGCCTGCAGGGTTACGTTGTGCTTCTACCTCAAATCGAAATTTTGTCGGCAGGCAAGGGCCAGGCTCTCGCACGCATTTGGTGAGCCCTGCTATGGCCGCTGCAGCAGCGCTCGCCGGCCACCTTGTTGATGTACGCTCCTATCTTTAAAAAGAGACAAAGATCATGCAGCCATTCACGTCTCTGGATGAGGTCGCAGTGCCGCTTCTTGAGGCTAATATCAATACTGATCAATTGCTTCCTTCGCGATATCTGCGCAAACAACGGGCCGAAGGATTTGGGCAGTATTTGTTTCGCGACTTGCGTTACCGAGATGCTGAACAAGAGCGCGCAGACTTTGTTCTGAATCAGGCCCCTTACCGTGCAGCAAAAATTATTGTAGCGAGTACAAATTTTGGCTGCGGATCTTCGCGTGAAATGGCCGTGTGGGCCATAGCCGACTACGGAATCCGTGTGCTGATATCTTCACGGTTTGCTGATATTTTTTATAACAATTGCTTTAAAAATGGACTGTTGCCAATTGTTCTCCCAACCGAAGCAATTGAGGCACTACAAAAGTTTTTATTGCAAAGTCCGGGTAGGACGTTACACGTTGATCTGAATGCGCAACAGGTAAAAAGTAAAGATGGGCAATGTTACAACTTTGAAATTCATCCCTTCAATAAGAAATGTCTGCTGCAGGGTGTTGATGCAATTGATTACACGCTGCAGTTAGTCGACAAAATTGAAGCTTACGAACGACGTACCCGATGATCGGAGCGATCTTGAAAAAAATACTTGGCTTGGGATTAATGTTTGTACTGACGACTTGTTGGTCTGCACCTGACTCCCGTCCTGAAAAAGTTGATGTCGCGATTGCGACATCACCCTCTGTCATCTCGTACTATCCTTTCGAGATCGCGATGGCCAAGGGTTACTTTAAGGACGAGGGGTTAAATATTACGCGTAGCATGTTTGCCGGCGGCCCTAAGGCCATGCAGGCACTTTTAGGTGGTAGCGCCGACATCGCTGTCAGTGCCTATGCGAATACGCTGAATTTGGCTGCGAAGGGACAGCACTTGCAGGCTTTTTTCCTCATGATTGATTATCCTGCTTACGCCGTTGGACTCACAAAGGCTGGGCAGGCTAAATTCAAGGGCTTCGAGAGCTTGCCTGGGCTCAAGGTCGGTGTGACCTCCCCAGGTTCAAGCACTCATATGGTGTTTAATGCGATCGCGCACCGTCATGGGGTCAATGTTAAATCGTATTCTGTCATCGGGGTCGGGGCCTTGGCAGGTGCTGCCTCGGCAGCACAAACAGGGGCAATCGATGTATTGGTCGGTATCGACCCAGTCGTCACCATGTTGACAAATAGTGGCGATCTTAAAATTGTGGCAGATTTGCGAACGGGTGCTGGTACTTTCGAGGCACTAGGCAGTCGAACCTACCCTGAAGGCTCAATGCTCGCCAGCACAGAGTTTGTACAAAAAAATCCCAAAACCATTCAGGCACTAACCAATGCGATGTTAAGAGCTCAATTGTTTTTGCAAACGGCTAGCGCTGTTGAGATTGCCGATTCGTTGCCCAAGTCCTATCAAATTGGTGAGCGTGACTTATATCTTCAGGCGATTCAAAATACCCGTACGGTCTATTCAAAAAATGGGCGTTATGACCCAGAAGGCATTCAGGCAGTGCTTAAGGTACTGACCGAGTTTGATGCAGAATTGGCTGCGGTACAGAAAAAAATTGATGTCAGTGCAACCTATACGAATCGGTTTGTGGATGTCGCACTGGCGGCGCAGAAAAAGTAAGGTAATAGTGGCCGAGCCTTGTGATTGGGCCAGGCATGCCTCGCCCAAGCCGTTTGTTTCTATATTTCTTTCGGTTATAAAGCTGAGGCTAATCAATCGTTGGAGAGACTCTTGCGAGTCGCTATGATTTAGTTCACGGCTCGCTGAGAGAGCATGTTTTGAGTTGTGGCGGTGTTACTGACTAAGATGAAAACACATTAAAGCTATTTATGGATACAAGAGAAATACTACTTTGGTCTGGGTTGGTGATCGGCGTGCTGTTTGGGTTGAACGGCCAGTGGTCTGGCTTTTGCTTAAACCGTGCCTTAAAAGAGGGTTGGGATTCAGGGGCAAAACAAAAGGCACAGTCTTTTGCCCTGGCGCTGGTCGTGTCGATACTCGGTGCCCAAACACTCTCGGCGTTTGAAATTGTCGATTTGAGTACCTCTATTTATCGCGGCAATGGTGCGTCGTGGTTGTTTGTGATCTTAGGGGGCTTGATGTTTGGGTACGGCATGATGCTGGCCAATGGCTGTGGCGCGCGCGCAGTGGTGTTGCTTGGCCAGGGCAATCTCAGATCGTTTGTGGTGTTGTTGTGTTTGGGGATTTCAGCCTATATGACTCTAACCGGTTTATTGGCACCTTTACGCTTGACGCTCGCGCAGGCGACGTCCTTGTCTGCACACGGTCTGTTTGAGTTTGGGATCGTCACACGGTTTGCATTGATTGGCTTGTTGTCAGTCGTGTTGCTCAGTTTTGTGTTTTGGCGGGGCTCAATTTTTAACAACAAACGCGACTTGGTCAGCGGGGTTGTCGTGGGGGCATTGATTACTGCGGGTTGGTGGGTCACGGGCTGGTTGGGGGTTGATGAATTTGAACCCGCGCCCAGTGCCTCGTTGACCTTTATCTCTCCGATCGGTGAAACGATTCAATACACCATGATTGCGACAGGGATGCGGCTAGGGTTCGGTGTCACCGTGATCGTAGGCGTGATACTTGGCTCTTTTGTGGCGGCGAAGTTGTCTAAGACTTTTCGTCTGCAGGGGTTCGCGACACCCACGGATATGCTGCGATACATGGGTGGGGGCACGCTGATGGGAGTCGGCGGTGCGTTAGCGATGGGCTGTTCGATTGGCCAGGGGTTGACCGGGTTTTCAACCTTGACCTATGCCTCGATGCTAGCATTTGCAGCGATGATGATTGGGGCGCGACTCGCTCAGCGTCACGCATAACTTGACCGCTGACGTTCATCGTTTGTCAGGTACTGCGGGTTGAATCTTGCTGTCGCGCTTGGATCCCCTCTGAGGCAACCTGAGGCTGTTCGTTCTTTTTCGTAGGTAGCCTTAGGTTAGTCGAGCCTTCTCTGCACTAGTTCAAGGCTATTTAGCCATCATCTGCGGCAGCCAAAGAGCAATCTGTGGAAACAGCACGATCACGAAGAGCCCCACCAGCATAACCAAAATAAAAGGGGCAGAGCCTGCCATGATGTCGGTCATGGTGACCTCTTTAGGCACGATCCCTTTTAGTACAAAGAGGTTTAAACCGACTGGCGGGGTGATCATCCCGATTTCTACCGCGATGGTGACAATGATGCCTAACCACACCGGGTCATAGCCCATCTTGCTTAATACCGGAAACGCTAAGGGCAGGGTGATCACCATCATTGAGGCAGGGTCCATCAGGCACCCCAGAATCAACAGCACCACGATATACAGTGTCAGCACAACCCAAGGCTGAAGATTCGCAGTGGTGACGGCCTCAATCATGCCATGCGCAATGCCAAGCCTAGACACCACAAAACCAAAGAAGCTGCCAAAAATAATGAGCATCATCAACATGGTCGTGGTCTGTGCCGTCGTGAGCAAGACTTTGTTTAAGCCTCCGTTGCGCATATCTTTGCGGTGTATGGTTAACAAGAGCGCACCGAGTGCACCAAGTGCGGCAGCCTCTGTTGTCGTGGCAAGGCCTGTATAGATTGAACCCATCACAATTAAAAACAACAGCATGACGGGCCAGATCCCTTTGAGCGAGGTAAAGCGATCACCCCAAGTCACCAAGACCTCAATGGGCTTGGCAGTCCCCTCTCGCATACTTTCAATAATGACATAGCCAATCATGAGGGCGGCTAAAAACAGACCGGGGATGATTCCGGCCATGAATAAAGACCCAATTGAGGTCTCAGTCAAAATCCCGTAAATCACCATGACTACGCTAGGCGGGATTAGGATGCCGAGGGTGCCACCGGCAGCAACCACCCCAACCGCCATGCGTTTTGAGTAACCGTGTTTGAGCATTTCAGGGATGGAGGCGTAACCGATGGCAGCCGCGGTGGCTGGGCTCGAGCCTGAAATCGCGGCAAAGGCCGAACAGGCTGCGATGGTGCTGACGGGCAAAGCGCCTGGTACGCGGTTAAACCATTTTGTGGCGGCTAGGTACGCTCGTTCTGCGATATCCGAGTGAGACACCACACCAGCCATGAGCACAAACAATGGCGCCACAAGAAATAGATGACTGGTTGAGACGACAAAACTCATGCGCGCCATCTGTATGAGCATGGCAGGATTTAAAAATATAAATACCATGATGGTTGCCGTGACACCCATCGCAAAGGCCACTGGCACACCGATCGCCATGAAGACTAAGAGAAAGCTAAAGAGTATGAGCGTAAGCCCTAACCAACCGAATTCCATTTTTAGCTCCTTGCTCTGCACAAGCTGTCTAGCATCGTCAGAGGAATGTTTTTATTTTTTGTACGTGAACCCAAAGCGTGCACGTGGTTACCAACTGTCGCGCTGCGCGACCTCGTGCCCATCAATCCAGCGAGCACCGATTAACAAGGCTTGAGTGATCAGCATTAATCCCGCACCCAGTGGCATCGTCCATTGCACGAAGGCAACGGGCCAAGCCAGCTCGGTTTCATCAATGCGACCGAGTGTGTAACCTTCATGAAAAATTTTCCAGACTTGATAAAAAAACAAGCCTAGAAAACTAATTGTGATGAGATCCGCCACTGTTGCAGCCCAACGAGCGACACGCCCAGGAAACCACTCTTTCAACAAATCGATACGAACGTGGATGCCTTCTTGCAGTGCGTGACTCGCCGCAAAAAAGACAACTAAGCATAAGAGATACGCTGAGACCGGAAAGGACCACGTGTCGGGTGTTCCGAGTACATAGCGCGTAAAGACGCCATAACCGGCAATGAGAGTGATTAACAATACTAACCACCCGGCAATAATTGCCAAGCCGTGATTGAGTTTCCAGACGCCATCTCTGATTGCCGACCAGGTTGGGTGCGATGATTTCATAAGCCTCCAGCGACATCAATGGTGGTGCCCGTTAAGTATTCTGGTGCATCAAGTAATGCCCAGACGACAACCTCTGCAATTTCTTTGGGGCAGGCCGCACGCCCCATGGGTATGACTTTGGCCATACGATCAATGCGCTCTGGTGCACCTGCAATCGCATGCAAATTTGTTGAGACACCTCCGGGTGCCACCCCTGTGACTTGAATCCCTTCTTTAGCGACTTCGCGAGCGAGTCCTAGCGTAAACGTATTTAACGCCGCTTTCGAGGCCGCGTAGTCGACCCAGTCGTTGGGGCTACCAGTCCGGGCTGCAATGGACGATACATTCACGATGCGCCCACCGGGCCCGTTGCGCGCAGTCGAAAGTCTGGCCAAGGCCTCTTTGGCACAAACAATCGGGCCAATCACGTTGACATCAAACGTTTTACGCAAGGTGTCAATGTCGACCGTATCGATCCGTCGCCCGGCCATGCCGACGAAGCCGGCGTTATTGACGAGGCCACCGAGTTGCCCTAGTTGTTGATCGGTTTGCTCAAACATACGCTTGACCGACTCTGGATCGGCAACATCCGCTTGCACCATACAAAAGCGGTGCCCTTGTTGCTTCAGCTCTTGCGCGAGCGCATTAGCTTCGTCGGGTCGAGTCACGTAGTTGAAACAGACTGGGATGTCACGTGCCGCCAAGAGGCGGACGATTTCGGCGCCAATGCCGCGACTGCCTCCAGTCACAATCACGGCGCGCTTTGTGGGTTGAGTCATATCGATACTCTTATGGACACTCAGTGGTATCGCCCAACACGGGGCGTGCCAAGACCTGCGGGCGATAGCGCTTGATCAGTTCAACGATACGTGCGCCATCTGGGCTAGTTTTGGGTGAAATCTCTTTTTCAAAAACGTCGTTTGCCGCGGCGACGAGGCGGTCAAACTCTTGTTGTTTAGGAACGCAGAATTTTGCGCCACGATCGGCAAGAGTTTGCATGGTTTGTGCGTAGCCACGGGTGTACTCTTGCGCACCCCATTCCATGGTCTCGGCTCCGACCTTGAGCATGATGGCGCGATCTGCCTCGGATAGTTTTTTCCAACGATCATTGCTGACATTAATTGAAGCAAACGCAATTGAGTGGTCAACGCGAGTAATGAACTTGGCTGGCTCAAACAGTTTGAGCGATAGGATGGCGCTGTACACCATGAGTGTGCAGTTCACTGTGCCGAGGTCAAGTGCGGTGTAAAGATCGGATGGTGCAAAGACAACAGGGCTGCCACCAAAGCGTTTAATGGCTTCGGCTTGCCAGCGACCAGCGGTTCTGATTTTGACGCCTTTATACTGCTCTGGTCCACTCAAGAACCGATCTCGACAGGTAATCGGGTCAGGTAGCAGGGCGGGTGGTGCAGAGACCGCGCGTGAGCCGCGCTTTTCATATATGGCATCCACCATGGGCAACACTTCTTTATTGAAAGCGGTCAGCCCTTTGGCGTCTAACGGAAAGCTAAAGGGGACATCGAGCGCAGCTAAATCAACGACTTCGCCCGAGACATAAGCCGTGAACGGCAGGGCGGCGTCCACCACGCCATCGCGTAGGGCATCCACCATCTTGTTTCCGACTAAGCTGCCAGACCAGTGAATGCGAAATTTGATACGACCATCGGTCGCTTTTGTGACGCCTTCTGTCCAGTGCTTGACCATCAATGACGAAAAGTCTGATTCAGGAAACACCGACGCGAAGTCAAGCGTTTGCGCTTGTGCGAAGGTGGTTGTGGCAAGCAGGCTGACGCCCGCTAGGTGCGCTAGTTTATTGAATACTCGTGCCGTGAGTGAAGGATTCATTGCGTTCTCCGTTGGGGCTTGCGACCTGGTCGCATCGCGGTTATGTCAATTGACTGGTGATCAGTTCGATTTTTCTAGAGGGATCTTTGCCATCCCAATTGACAGAAGCTTGCTGCATCAGCGACAGAAATTTTAACTGGGTGTCGTTGTATTCGATCAGCTCAAGCATGCCGGGCAGGTCACCCGTCGTGTCAAAGTACGCAAAGCGGATACCGCGCGGCGTTAAGCCTTCAAACGCCAGCACGTAGCCCATTTTTTTATAACGCGCAACATCCACTTCGTACTGAGTGGTTGCCATACCAAGATGATGAAAACCGTAGCCCTTTTTCTTAATCACATCCCAATACACAGAGGGCTTGTCGTCAAGCGGCTGAATCACTTCAAAACACATATTGCCCGAGAAGCTTAACGCTAGGCCCATACTCATGTCGGTCGGCTCGCCACGGTAATAGGCCTCTTTGAGCGTGTAACCATTTGAATAGAACCAAGGGCCAATATTAAATTTTTGACTAAATTCAGAAATCGATTTTTGCAAGTCTTCAACGACGTAGGCAACCTGCACAATGCCGCCTAAGGGTTGGCCAAAAATATTTTCAATCACGTGTGTCTCCTGTAGCTGCGCGACAGTGTTTGTGTCGAGCTGCATTATTTTTAGAATTGATTGCTATCGTTTATAGCAGAGCCTGACACTTTTTGAAATGTTCTCGAAAGCGTGAGGACGACGACGTTGACATTAGAGAAGTCACGCCCTAAGCTGCGTGAACAATGAGGCTAGCGTTGGTCTATGACTTTATGCGGCGTTGCAACAATAAAAATTATCGGAGACTCTCCATGAAACAAACATTGCTTGGCAGCCTGCTGGTCGCTTGTGCGCTACAAGGCGTGACTCCCGCTGCTGCCCAAACCAACGAATACGGTAGTCCCGAGTTAATCAAGGCCGCTACCAAAGAGGGTAAGTTGGTGCTCTACACCACGATGGATAAAGAAAATACCATGCGTGCGATTGGGCTGTTTAACAAGCGTTTTCCTGGGATTGATGTTCAGGTACTGCGCATGCCGGGTGGCCAGTTGGTCACGCGTGTGCAGGCCGAAATGGCTGCCGGCAAATTAGCTGCTGACATTGTGTCTTTTTCTGATCAAGCACAAGTCGACAGTGTTCAGGCAGCGTTGGCCGACTATGCACCACCCAACGCTAATGGCTTTCCGGCGCCTAATGCGGCTAAGAAGGCTTGGCCGCTCACCATGGCGGCTTGGTGTATTGGTTACAACACAGAGCTCGTGAAGAACCCGCCAAAATCGTGGGCTGAGCTCACTGACGCGCAATACAAGGGCAAGCTAGGCGAGGTCACTATTTTGACGGGTGGCACGGGCTGGATTCGTTCGATGTTTGAACGCGAGACACTAGGCGAGGGTTACTGGGCCGCCTTGGCAGCAAACAAACCAAAGATCTTTCCAAGTGGTGTGCCGTTAAGCGATGCCTTGCTGCGCGGTGAGGTCTCTGTGGCCGCGATTATCACGAATCAGATTTTGCCACGCACCAAAGAAGGCGCGCCAATTACCTGTCATTTCGCAAAAGAAGGGATCCCTGTCATTGAACTGCCGATCAGTCTGGTTAAAAATGCTAAGGCGCCTAATGCCGCAACCTTGTTTATGAACTGGTCCCTTTCAAACGAAGGGCAGTCGATTGTGGTCAATGACTGGAAAATGTTTTCGGCGCTGAGCGGCACGCCGTCGCCCGAGGGTTTTGATCCCTCAGTGCATAAAATCTGGCGAGCAGACCCCGCTAAAACTGCTGCGAATCGTGAGTCTTGGACCAAAGAGTGGACGCAGTTATTTAATTGGCGTTAATTTGACCTCTGTGCATTTATCAAGCTCACTTTTTCATGCTGACGTCTACTGCTGAGCAGTCCAAAGCTGGTCGTATTGCCCAGACCGCCTTTGCACTGTTTGGCAATTGGTTTTGGTCAGGGTTGTTGCTGATCATCCTCGCCCTCTTGGTCATCTATCCAATGATCATGCTGGTGGTGGGTGCGCTCACCGACATGGATCCGATCACAGAGGGGATCGATGTTTCGCGCTTTGCGCTGCATCATTTTTCTGCTGCGTTAACAAATCCCAATGCGTCTGCTGCGTTGCTCAATTCGTTGATCGCGTGTGGGGGCGGTGCGCTCGTGGCTGTTGTGGTTGGTCTGACTTTTTCTTGGATGGTGGTGCGCACTAATATGCCTGGGCGCAAGCTGATCGCTGCGTTGTCATACATCCCGTTGTTTGTTCCACCAATGGTAGGTGCCATCGCCTGGTCTCTGTTGGGATCACCGACAACCGGTCTGCTCAACACATTTTTTAAATGGTTTAACGTCGACGTTCGAATCAATATCTACTCGATGGGTGGTTTGATTGCGGTGTTTGGGATGTATTACGCGCCCTATGTGTATATGTTCACGGCCTCGGCGCTACGCAACATGGATCCCACGCTTGAAGAGGCCTCTGAAATTAGTGGCGCCAGTGCCTTTTATACGCAGTTGCATGTGACGTTCCCCTTGATCTTGCCTGCTATCCTATCCAGTATGTTGTTGTCCTTTGTGGTGATGTTAGGGATTTACGGGATCCCGTCGGTGCTCGGTTCTCAATCTGGAATCATGTTGCTCAGTACCTATTTGTTTCAGCTGACGTCCTGGAGCCCGCCTCTTTATAACGCCGCCGCAGCGGTATCAATCTTGATGATTATTGTTGCCGCCGTGTTGGTATTGATCCAGCAAAAAGTATTGTCTAAGCGTAGCTACATCACGATCAGTGGCAAAGGTTTTCGCCCACGTGAATTAAATCTTGGTCACTGGAAATGGTTGATGTTTGTGCTGGCAATGCTCTACCTGTTAGTGGTCGTGGTCTTGCCGATCGCGGCGCTTTCTATCGCAGCGACTCGAAAATTCATGTTTGTCCCAACGATGGCAAGCCTGTTTGAACTGAAGCAATACTCATGGGGGCATTTTCAAACAGTACTTGCTGATCAGCAAACCATCCAATCGGTCTGGAACACTCTGGTCATTGGCTGTGCCACAGCCCTTGTGGGTGGCGTTCTCGCTTTTGCGATTGGCTACACGGTGCAGCGCAAAGATGCGCCGGCCGCACGCGTGATTGATTTAATTTCTACCTTGCCGGCCGCCGTGCCAGGTTTGATTGTTGGGGTTGCGTACCTGTGGGCGTGGATTGGTCTGCCGATTGGCCTGTATGGCACGATCTGGATTTTGGTGTTTGCGTTTGTGGGGCGTTTCATCCCTGATACCGTCAAAGTGCTGTCGACGTCACTTGCACAAATTCACCCCGAGTTAAAAGAAGCCGCCTGGATCTCTGGCAAGGGGCCGTTGCGCACGATCACCACGATCATTCTGCCGTTGGCCAAGCCCGGTGTCGCAGCGGCGATGACGCTTCTGTTTGTGCTGGCTATTCGAGAGCTCGGGTCTTCACTTTTTTTGTATACGACCGACACCATGATGATGGCGATCGCGCTCTTGAATCTGTATGAAAGTGGCACCTTAGGGACTGCCGCGGCCTTTGGCTTAGCGCAGGTGGTGTTACTTGGGTTATTGATTGGGCTCGCCAATCGTTTGTCGGGCGGGTCAACAAATTCGAGTGTTGGATGAAAGCGATGATAATCAGGCTGCTGATGAGTGTGTTGGAGATTAGATAATGGCAGTCACACTTGATGTGCAATGCTTGGTGAAAGAATTCTCGTCGGGGCGCCCGGCGGTGGATCAAGTGAGCTTTCAAATCCCAACCGGTGAAATCACCGTGCTGTTGGGGCCTTCTGGGTGCGGCAAGACAACGACGTTGCGGTGCGTCGCAGGCTTAGAGCATCCGACAGCAGGCCAAATTTTGATCGATGGTCAAATGGTATCGGCGCCGTTGCAAGGACTTTCAGTCGCGCCCAGACATCGCGAAGTCGGGATGGTTTTTCAGTCTTATGCGGTGTGGCCCCACATGACCGTCAAACAAAATGTCGCCTATCCTTTGAAGCATCGTGGTATTGGTCGGCAAGAGATTGAACAGAAGGTTAAAGAGGCGCTTGAGCTAGTGGATTTACTTGAGTATGCGGATCGACCTGCAACCTCGTTATCCGGTGGGCAGATGCAGCGCGTGGCACTAGCGCGTAGTTTGAGTTATCAACCAAAAATATTATTACTTGACGAGCCGCTGTCTAATTTAGATGCCAAGTTACGCCTGCGGCTGCGGGCTGATTTGCGCCGCATTATCAAGCAAGCAGGTTTGACTGCCCTGTATGTTACGCATGACCAATCAGAGGCCGTGGTGCTAGGCGATCAGATCGGCGTGATGAATCAAGGCAAGCTGTTGCAGATGGGTTCGCCACAACATATTTATAACCAACCTTCTGATTTGTTTGTTGCTAGTTTCACGGGCGCCTCAAACGCCTTGCACGGAACTGTGATCAACCAAGATGGTGTCGATCATGTCGTCGAGCTGGCACAGGGTGCGAAGGTGCGGGCGCGGTGTTTGAGTCCGTTGGGTCAGGGAAGGGCGGTCGTGATCGCCGTGCG